>NZ_JBGCBY010000001.1:0-459428 GCF_041262165.1 Streptacidiphilus sp. MAP12-16 | reverse complement strand
GCGTCCCGGGAGTACTCCATCCCCCGGGGAGCCACCCCCCGGACCCCCGGGACAGCCACCCCCCAAAGCCTCCCGCGCTAGAACGCCGCCGCGCTGCGGAGGTTGCCCTCCACCCAGGCCACCACGTCACGCGTCGGCGTCCCGGGAGTACTCCATCCCCCGGGGAGCCACCCCCCGGACCCCCGGGACAGCCACCCCCCAAAGCCTCCCGCGCTAGAACGCCGCCGCGCTACGGAGGTTGCCCTCCACCCAGGCCACCACGCCACCCGTCGGCGTCCCCGGTGTACTCCATCCCCCGGGGAGCCACCCCCCGGACCCCCGGGACAGCC
Source organism: Streptacidiphilus sp. MAP12-16 (assembly GCF_041262165.1). NCBI lineage: Bacteria > Bacillati > Actinomycetota > Actinomycetes > Kitasatosporales > Streptomycetaceae > Streptacidiphilus > Streptacidiphilus sp. MAP12-16. The sequence goes on along the minus strand of NZ_JBGCBY010000001.1, from coordinate 459,099 downwards.
ACCGCCAACGCCTCCCGCGCTAAAGCGCCGCCGCGCTGCGGAGGTTGCCCTCCACCCAGGCCACCACGTCACGCGTCGGCGTCCCGGGTGTGAAGATCGCGGCGACGCCGAGATCCTTCAGGAGGGGGATGTCGCCGTCGGGGATGATCCCGCCGCCGAAGACCTTGATGTCCGCCGCGTCGCGTTCCCGCAGCAGCTCCACCACCTTGGCGCAGAGCGTCATGTGCGCACCGGAGAGGATCGAGAGCCCGATGCCGTCGGCGTCCTCCTGGATCGCCGTGTCCACGATCTGCTCAGGGGTCTGGTGCAGGCCGGTGTAGATGACCTCCATGCCCGCGTCGCGCAGCGCGCGGGCGATCACCTTCGCGCCCCGGTCATGACCGTCCAGGCCCGGCTTGGCCACGACCACGCGAATAGGTCCGGACACGCCCATCGTTGCCTCCTGTGTCAGCACGCGCGGCCCCACGCTGGACCCCGCACGTCCACTTGTTCGCCCACTGCCCACCCATGTCACCCGTGCGACCGTCGGCAGACGTTAACCGGCGTTCTCGCCCGGTGGTGGAACGTTATCGCCAGCACGGCCCGAACGCCGTTTCACGGACCCAGGCGAGGGGAGAATCACACCGGAACAATCGTTCACTGCTCGTCGGACCCGGGCCCGCCCGCACCGGATCCCCCGCGCAGTGGGGAGCCGCACAGCATCCACACCGCACTCCTTCGCACCCCCCGCGGCGAAGGGTCCTGCCGTTCCGCAGCGTGCCTGGCAGGACGCCGTGCGCCGCCGGTGTGCCCTCGCTTTCGGCGGCCTGCGCTCCCACGTCCGCACACGGGGGTCAGCGACTGCCCCCCGCGCGCCCACGCCGGGGAGGCACGAGTGGTGAGCATCCCGTACTGCCGTACTGCGACGACGGTACGAGCCGTCGGCCTGGAGGCCGCAGCCCTCGCCGGGCACCTGCTGCTGTACCCCACCGGCCTCTCGTCCGAGCGCTGGCCGCTCCCCCGCCCCGACTGCACTCACGACACCACGCCGCCGAGCCCGCCGAGCAGCGCACCCGCCGGACACGCCCCGGTACTGCTGCTGCACGGCCTCTTCGACAACCGCGCCGTGTTCACCCGCATGCGCAGATCGCTGCGCTCCCACGGTTGGGAGCACGTGCACGCGCTCAACTACAGTCCGCTCGCCGTGGACGTCCGCAACGCCGCCCTGCTTCTCGGCAAGCACGTCGAGCACACCCGGGGGGTGTACGGGGGTGAGCGGGTTGCCGTCGTGGGGCACAGCCTCGGCGGCCTGATCGCCCGCTACTACGTGCAGCGGCTCGGCGGCGACGAGCATGTGCACACGGTCATCACCCTCGGCACCCCGCACCAGGGGACGATCAGTGCCGGCCTGATCTACCCGCTGCCGATCGCCCGCCAACTCCTGCCCTCCAGCAGCGTCTTCAGGGAGTTGCAGGCTCCGGCGGCCCCGTGTGCCACCCGCTTCGTCGTGTTCCGCGGCGACCATGACGCACTGGTCCTCCCGCACCCGAACGCCGCCCTTCGGCATCCCGACCTGTGGACGGAGAACATCCTCGTCCGGGGGGCGGGCCATGTGACCCTGCCGGTCCACAGCACCGTCATCACCCAGGTACGGGAAGTCCTGGCGGTCCCGACCCGCCCCGTCGTGCTGCCCGCTCCCAGGCTGAGCGCCTGAAATCGGTCCGATCCGGCCGAACCACCAAGGAAAATAGGCAAATACGTCAATTCGCTCGTAGGCGGATACCTCGCCCAGGAGATTGTGGCCGGTCCGTTACGGGGGATACAGTCACGCTCACTTTCCTTTGGTCCGTGGATTGGGATTCCTGTGGTGGACAACGACGCCCCGTACCGCGCCGCTCCGCCTGCGGAGCCGTCAGCGGCCAGGGGACGCCGATGACCACAGACACCGGTTGGTACGGCTACACCACTCCGATCCCGGAGCAGCCCTACCCGGAGCAGCCCTACTACGGCCAGCAAGGCGATCAGGGCGCGGACTACGGGTACGGCTACACCTACGCCTACGCGCCCGAACCGGTCACGCCGACCGAGCAGCAGTGGCCTTCGTCGCAGCAGTGGTCGAACGCTCCCGCTCCGCAGCCCCCGTACGACCCGTATCACCCGTACGAGCACCAATACCAGTACCAGCAGCACGCCTCGTACGCTCCCGTGAGCGAGCCCTACACCGGCTACGACACCCACCTCCCGTACGCCGAGCAGCTGCACTACGAACCGACGGCGACGATGACCGTCGTCACCGAACCCCCCTACGGCTACTACGACCACGCCGCGGAACATGACGTGGGCGTCGTTGACCTCGACGAGCTGGACCTCAACGAGCTCGAGCTCGACCTCGAGTTCGAGTCGCTGGGCATCGACGAGCAGATCGACGATCAGATCGACGATCAGGCCGACGAGCATGTCGAGGAGTCGGCCGCCGCCGGCACGCCCCTCCCGTCAGGCGGACGCGCCGCCGCCCGCGCCGCCCGGGGCCGCTCCACCCGCCGCCGCTCCGCCGTACTGACCATCGCCGTCCCCTCCGTGGCCGTCCTCGGCATCGCCGGAGCCGCAGCCGCGACCCTCGTACCTGGCGCGCACAGCCACTCGCACACCGTGGCCGCCGCGACCGACGCGTCCGCGACCCCGACGGCCGCCGAGCAGAAGGCCGAAGCCCTCGCCGCCGCGCAGGCCAAGGCGTCCGCCGAGCAGGCCAGTCGGGACGAGGCCCGGCAGGCTCTGCTCCTGCGCACGGCAGCCGCCAAGAAGAAGGCCGCCGAGGCACCCCGCTACGTTCTGCCGATCAGCGAGCACACCGGTCTGAGCGCACTGTTCGGCCAGGCCGGGACCCGCTGGATGCAGCTGCACACGGGGATCGACTTCCCGGTGAGCGTCGGCACGGACGTGCACGCGGTCACCGACGGCACCATCTCCACCAAGTGGAATCCGTTCTACGGCAACATGCTGATACTGACCGCGCCCGACGGCACCCAGACCTGGTACTGCCACCTCAGCGAGTACAAGCGGCGCAGCGGAACGGTGAAGGCCGGGGACATAGTCGCCTACTCCGGTGACACGGGAAACTCCACCGGACCGCACCTGCACTTCGAAGTGCATCCCGGCGGCGGCCCCGCCGTGGACCCGCTGCCCTGGCTGCTCGAGCACGGACTCGACCCGCGCTGAGCCTGACGCTTCCGGGCGCTTCGCGCTTCCGAGCGTTCGGCCCGCCCGGCAACCAGGGCTCGCCCGGCCGGACAGACCCTGACGCCGCGTCAGCTCAGAGCTTCTCCACCGGCGCGTAGCGCAGCAGCAGTTGCTTGGTGCCCTCCGCACCGAAGTCGATCGTCGCCTTGGCGTCGTCCGCCGGCCCGCCCACTGCGACGACCGTGCCCAGGCCGAAGCGGTCGTGGGTAACCCGGTCGCCGACGGCCAGCGAGACGGTGGCCCGCTCCTTCATCCGCCCCGCGTTCCTGCCCCAACCAGCCGGAGCCGTGCGCTTGCCGGCGCCCGAGCCACCCGAACCGGCCGAACCGCCGTAGCCACCCGAACCGCCGAAGCCCCCTCGGCCGACCGATGCGGCGGCAGCCGAGCGCTTCTCCTCGACCAGCGCCGGCGGGATCTCCTCCAGGAAGCGTGAGGCCGGGTTGTACGACGGCTGCCCCCAGGCGCTGCGCAGCACCGCCCGCGAGAGGTACAGCCGTTCCCGTGCCCGGGTCACCCCGACGTACGCCAGGCGCCGCTCCTCCTCCAGCTCCTTGGGCTGGCTGAGCGCGCGCAGATGCGGGAAGACGCCGTCCTCCATACCGGTCAGGAAGACCACGGGGAACTCGAGCCCCTTGGCGGTGTGCAAGGTCATCAGCGTGATGACGCCCTTGCTCTCGCCGCCCTCGTCGTCGGGAATCTGGTCGGAGTCCGCCACCAGCGCGACCCGTTCCAGGAACCCGGCCAGACCCGTCGCCACCGGCTCCGCACCGACCCCGGCCGCACCGTCCGCCCCCGCTGCCCCGTCCGCGGACTCGTCCACGGGTTCGGCGGCAGCCTCCGCCTGCTCGAACTCCAGCGCCACGGCTGCGAGTTCCTGCAGGTTCTCGACTCGCGTCTCGTCCTGCGGGTCGGTCGAGGCCTGGAGCTCGGCCAGGTAGCCGGTCTCCTCCAGGACAGCTTCGAGGACTGCCGCCGCTCCGGCCCCGGAGTCGACGATCCCCCGCAGCTTCGCCAGCAGCTCGTTGAACTTCTTCACCGCGTTGAGCGAGCGCGCGGCCATGCCGTACGCCTCTTCCGCGCGCCGCAGTGCCTCCGCGAAGGAGATCCGCTCGCGCTGCGCCAGGGCGTCGATCATCGCCTCCGCGCGGTCGCCGATCCCCCGCTTCGGCACGTTGAGGATGCGCCGCAACGGCACCGTGTCCTCGGGGTTGGCCAGCACCCGCAGATACGCGAGGACGTCCCTGACCTCCTTGCGCTCGTAGAAGCGCACCCCACCGACGACCTTGTAGGGCAGCCCGACCCGGATGAACACCTCCTCGAACACCCGGGACTGGGCGTTGGTCCGGTAGAACACCGCGACATCACCCGGCCGCGCCTCGCCCTTGTCGGTGAGCCGGTCCACCTCGTCGGCGACGAACTGCGCCTCGCCGTGCTCGTCGTCGGCGACGTAGGCGACGATCTGTTCCCCGTTCGCACCCGCCGTCCACAGGTTCTTGGCGCGGCGGTTGGTGTTGCGCTCGATCACCGAGTTGGCCGCGCTCAGGATCGTCTGCGTGGAGCGGTAGTTCTGCTCCAGCAGGATCGTCATCGCGCTCGGGTAGTCCTCCTCGAAGGCGAGGATGTTGCGGATGGTGGCGCCGCGGAAGGCGTAGATCGACTGGTCGGCGTCACCGACCACGCACAGCTCCGCCGGGGGCACGGACGCCAGTCCGGCCTCCGCCGGGTTGACGAACTCGCCGTCCACCGTCATCTTCGGCGCGGACCCGGCCGCGCCCCCGCTCAGCTCCCTGACCAGCATGTACTGGGCGTGGTTGGTGTCCTGGTACTCGTCCACCAGGATGTGCCTGAAGCGCCGCCGGTAGTGCTCGGCGACGTCCGGGAACGCCTGCAGCAGGTGCACCGTCGTCATGATGATGTCGTCGAAGTCCAGCGCGTTGGCCTCGCGCAGCCGCCGCTGGTAGAGCGCATACGCCTCCGCCAGCTTGCGCTCCATCGGGTTCTCCGCCTGCCCGGCGTAGGTCTCCTCGTCGATCAGCTCGTTCTTGAGGTTCGAGACCTTCGCCGTGAACGACTTCGGTGGGAACTGCTTGGGATCAAGGTCCAGATCGCGGCAGCACAGTGCCATCAGCCGCTGCGAGTCGGCCGAGTCGTAGATCGAGAAGCTGGAGGTGAACCCGAGCAGCTTGCTCTCCCGCCGCAGGATCCGCACGCACGCGCTGTGGAAGGTCGACACCCACATCGCCTTGGCGCGCGGTCCGACCAACTGCTCGACGCGTTCGCGCATCTCGCCCGCGGCCTTGTTGGTGAAGGTGATCGCCAGGATCTCTCCCGGGTGCACCCCCCGGGCCGCGAGCAGGTAGGCGATGCGGTGCGTCAGAACCCGGGTCTTGCCGGACCCTGCTCCGGCCACGATGAGCAGCGGCGATCCGGCATGGACCACGGCCTCGCGCTGCTCCGGGTTCATCCCGTCCAGCAGGACCGCAGGGTCCGTGACGGGGCGCGGAGCGCCGTCGCGGTAGTACGCCTCGCGCTCCGGAGGCGCGTCGAACCTCCCCGCGAACAGGTCGGCGGGCAGCTCCTCCTCGTAGGGAGCGTCGTACCGACCGTCGTCCGGGAGGTCCGCGTGCGCGTCGTCGACCGTGGGCTCCACCAGGGTGCCGTCCAGACCGGGCAGGGGAATGTCGTCAAAGAGGCTGCTCATCACCGACGAGTCTAGGCCGCCGCACCGACACCCCTGTCCAAAACCGGGAGACGTCCTCCTGGCCCCCTCGCTATCGTCGCCACCATGTCCGATACCAACGACCCCAGCCGCGCCAAGCGACTGGTGAAGACCTCCAAGTTCCTCTCCCTGGTGCTGCGCCACGACCCGGCCCGAATCGGGCTGACCCTCGACCCGGCAGGCTGGGTCGACGTCTCCACGCTGCTCACGGCGCTCGCCGCGCACGGCCGGCCGCTGACCCGTCCGGAGCTGGACCATGTCGTCGCCGAGAACGACAAGCGCCGCTTCGCCTACGACGCCACCGGCGCCCGGATCCGCGCCAGCCAGGGCCACACGGTCCAGGTGGACCTCGGCTACACCGACTCCGAGCCGCCGGTGCTGCTCTTCCACGGAACGCACCCCTCCGCTCTCGACGCCATCTGGCGCGAGGGGCTGCGCCCGATGCAGCGCCACGCCGTCCACCTCTCCGCCGACGCCGAGACCGCCACCCGCGTCGGCGCCCGCCGTGGCCGTCCCGTCGTGCTGACGGTGGACGCCGCCCGGATGGCGGCCGACGGCCACCGCTTCCGCCTGAGCGCCAACGGCGTCTGGCTGACCGACTCGGTCCCGCCGCAGTATCTCGGCACGGTCAGATGATCTGTTTGATAGGCGCTTTGATCAACAAGGAACCATGAACGATCAGGGAACGGCAGAAAGCATGCGAACGGAACGATCGGCTCCGTAAAAGAACGGCCAGCCTCGAACTCCGCCCCGCGCCACCCTTCCCGCCCGGACTAGCGTCCCGGCCCATGGCGTCACACCGAAAACCGAGAACAAGCCAGCTCACCGGCATCACCGCCCGCACCGCCGTCACCCTCGCCACAGCCGCGGCCGCCTCGGTGACCGTCTTCTCGCACACCGGGAACGCCGACCCGAAGCCCACCCCGGACGAGGTGAAGTCGCAGGTCGATGCCCTGTACCGGCAGGCCGAGGCAGCCACCCAGCAGTACGACGGCGCGGAAGCGCAGGCCACGACGCTGCAGCAGCGCGCCACGCAGCTCCAGCAGCAGGCAGCCAGGACCGACGCCGGTATGAACAGCCTGCGGACCCGCCTCGGCGCTGTCGCCGCGGCCCAGTACCGCAGCGGCGGAATCGACCCGACCCTCCAACTGCTCACCAGCGCGCACCCGGACGACTACCTCCAGCGCGCCGGTTCGCTGAACCGGGCGGCCGCCGCCGAGCAGGAACTGCTGAACCAGTACGGCGTCCAGCAGCGCGCCCTGCACCAGCAGCAGTCAGCCGCGGCCACGCAGCTCGCCGCCCTGCAGGCGGAGCGGCAGCGGCTCACGGCGGCGCGAGCGCTGATCCAGGCCAAGCTCGCCGCGGCCCAGCAGCTCCTGGATTCGCTGAACGCGGCCCAGCGCGCCACCCTCCAGCAGGCGCCCACCGGAGCCGGACCAGGGGTCGGGTCGGCGGCCGGGCCGGGGACAGGACCGGATGTCCCGGTCTCCGGCCGGGCAGCCGCCGTGGTGGCCTTCGCCCGCGCGCAGATCGGCAAGCCCTACGTCTGGGGCGCGACCGGACCCGGCGCCTACGACTGCTCCGGGCTGACGCAGGCCGCATGGGCGGCGGCCGGGGTCTCGCTGCCGCGTACGACGTACGATCAGATCGGAGCCGGGCAGCGGGTGTCCAGCAGCCAGTTGCGGCCCGGTGACCTGGTCTTCTACTACTCCGGCATCAGCCATGTCGGCATCTACGTCGGCGGCGGCGAGATCGTCCACGCACCGCATCCGGGCGCGGCGGTGGAGTACGCCCCGGTCGGCGAGATGCCCATCTCCGGTGCGGTCAGGCCCGCCTGACCGCCACTCGCCCGCGCGCCCGCCCCCGGGCGGGCCGTCCGCCCGGGCGCCCCGGCGTCGCAGCGGGTCAGACCAACCGACGCGCCGTCGCCCAGCGGGTCAGCTCGTGACGGTTGCTCAGCTGGAGCTTGCGCAGCACCGCCGAGACGTGGCTCTCCACCGTCTTCACCGAGATGAAGAGCTGCTTGGCGATCTCCTTGTACGCGTACCCACGCGCGATCAGCCGCAGCACTTCCCGCTCCCGCTGGGTGAGCCGGTCCAGGTCCTCGTCCACCGGCGGGGTGTCGGTGGCCGCGAAGGCGTCCAGCACGAACCCGGCGAGCCGCGGCGAGAACACCGCGTCGCCGTCCGCGACCCGGAAGATCGCGTCCACCAGGTCGGTGCCGGTGATCGTCTTGGTCACATACCCGCGTGCACCGCCGCGGATGACGCCGATGACGTCCTCGGCGGCGTCGGACACCGACAGCGCCAGGAACCGCACCGCCTCCGCGCCCTCCAAGGAGGTGGCGGGCGCCGTGCCGCCCGGCATCAGCGGGGCGCAGCGCCGCAGCACCTCGACCCCCCCGCCGCCGGGCAGGTGCACGTCCAGCAGCACCACATCGGGCCTGGTCGCGGTGACGATGGCGACGGCCTGCTCCACGTCGGCCGCCTCACCGACCACGTCCACGCCGGTGCGCTCGGTCTGCCCGATCTCGGCGCGGACGCCGGTACGGAACATACGGTGGTCGTCGACCAGGACGACCCGCGCCCGCCGCGTCACCAGCGCGTCCCCGGCCGACTCGGCCGCTCCCGCTGCTGCCGCTGCTGCCGTTGCTCCCGCTGCTCCCGCTGCTCCCGCTGCTCCCGTCGCTGCTACCGCTCCCGTTGCCTCGGCTGCCACGTTCTCGTTCTCCCCGCCCGTCATCCGCTCGCCCTCTCCATCTCAAGTTCGACCTCGGTGCCCCCGGCGGGTGCCGGACGTACCCGCGCGTGCCCGCCGTTGCGCTGCATTCGGCCGATGATCGATCCTCGTACGCCCATCCTGTCCTCGGGAACCGAGTCCAGGTCGAAACCGGGGCCCCGGTCGCGGACAAACACCCACACGGTGTTCCCCTCGACCTCGGCGTACACCGAGACGGGCTCGCCGCCACCGTACTTGGCCGCGTTGACCAGCGCCTCCCTGGCCGCCTGCAACTGCGCGACGAGTTTCTCGTCCATCGGGCAGTCGCCGACGCAGATGACCTCCACCGGGACTCCGTGCAGGTCCTCGACCTCGGCGGCCACCTTGCGGACGCACTCGGCGAGGGTGTCGGGAGAGTCGTCGCCGGCGTCGGGTCCGGTGGGACGGTACAGCCACTGCCGCAGGTCGCGTTCCTGGGCGCGGGCCAGCCGGGACACCTCCTTGGGGTCCTCTGCGTTACGCAGGATCAGAGTGAGGGTGTGCAGCACCGAGTCGTGGATGTGCGCGGCCACCTCGGCACGCTCCTGCGCCCGGATGCGCTCGCCGCGCTCGGTCGTCAGGTCCTGCCACATCCGCAGCAGATACGGGCCGCCGAGCAGCAGCGCGCCGGCGAAGACCGCCAGCACGGCCTGCGCGACCTTCGCGAAGTCGGCGAGCGAGCCGGACACGAAGAGGAAGCCGATGACCCCGGCCGCGACCAGCAGCACTCCGGCCGCGAGCCGGAGCACGGCGGAGCTGCGCTTGCTCTCCCCCAGGGAGAACCAGCGCGCCCAGCGCGCGTCGTCGGCCTGCCGCCAGACCAGGGCGACCCCGATCCCGGTGATGAGTATCGGCCAGACATAGGGCGAAGTGGCTTGCTTGGTCACCGTGTTGAGGAACACCAGCAGCCCGGCGACCAGCGCGATCAGCGCCAGCAGCGGCCCCCGGTGCTCCTCCGCCTCGGCCGAGCGCGGAGGCCGCGCGCCGGGGCCCGGTGGCGGGCCCGCCGTCGGCTCGCCCTGGATGGTCTGCTGCAGCAGCTGCCGGATCCGGCGCAGGCCGCGCGGCTGCTTCTCCAGCGAATACGGCCCGACGTTGCCGACCTGCCACGTCGCCGCCGGAACGGTGCCCGCGCGCAGTCCCATCGGCACCGCGAACCAGAACGCCGCGTAGAGCAGCGCGCCCAGGCCGTTGCCGAGCAGGAGCACCACGAAGGCCACCCGCACCCAGAACGTCCCGATGCCCAGGTGCGCGGCCAGCCCGTTCGCCACGCCGCCGAGCATCCGCCCCTCGGGGATGCGGTACAGCTTGCGGACCGGCGCCGGATCGGGCGAAGGACCGGCCCCGGCCGCCGACCCGAACCCGGACCCCGACGCGGCCGACGACGCCGGAGCAGGGTCGGGCCCGGGACGGTCCCCGGCCGGCGCGGACGCAGGCCCCCCGCTGTCCGGCGATCGGTCGGTGCTGAAGTCGGTGGCTGCCACACCCCGATCGTCACACGTCCGGGGTGTGCCGGGCATCAGGGTGAGCCAGGAACCCTGCCCGATCTCACCCGGCCGCTGTGTCAGGGTGTTTCTCAGGGGTCGATGTCAGGGTCGCAATCAGGGTCGCACCAGGGAGATGACGGATGGGCGCAGCACCGCAGGGGCCCGAAGATGGTGGCATGACCGAAGACACGCCCGCACCCCCGGCTCCTCCGCAGCCGAACCGGCCGGCCCGACCGCCGCTGGAGCGCAGTCGCGACCGCAGGGTCGTCGCCGGGGTCTGCGGCGGCCTGGGACGGCACCTGGACATCGACCCGGTGGTGTTCCGGGTGGTGATCGCCGTGCTCTGCCTCTCGGGCGGGGTGGGGCTGTTCATCTACGGCATGGCCTGGCTGGTCGTCCCGGTCGAGCGGACCGGACGCAACGAACTGCAGCGGCTGCTGTCCGGCCGGGTGGACGGCCAGTCGCTCGGCGCGGTGCTGGTGACGCTGCTCGGCACCGGCATCTTCTTCTCGTACATGGGTGACAGCGGGCACATCTTCCCGCTGCTGCTGATCGCGGCGCTGGCCTTCGCCGCGCTGCGCTACGACCCGGCGAAGCATCCGCGCCGCTGGCAGCAGCCGACCGCGACCGGGGACGACAGCGACCCGAACGCGTCCGCGGGCGGCGCCGGCTGGGCCGCCTTCCGGACGCAGGCGCCCGCAGCCGCGCCGGCGCAGCCGTCCGCGCCCGTTCCTCCGCCCGCACCGGCGTGGTGGCAGCGGCCGGATCCGCTGCGCAAGCCGGAGGCCGCGGGGAGTCCGGCTGACGCCCCGCCGCAGCCATCCTCCGCCTCCTGCGCGCCGTCGGACGCACGGCCGGACGCGCCCTTCGCGCCGCCGATGCCGCCGTTCACTCCTCCTCCGCCGCCGTTCGCCCCTCGTCCTCCCGGACGCGAGCCCCGCCGCCGCGACCGGTCCTTCCTCGGCTCCGTCTTCTTCTTCCTTGCCGTGATCACCAGTGGCCTGGTGTGGGTCGTCGCCGAGAAGAACCATCACAGCGTCAACGTCCTGGTGGTGCTTGCCTCGGGGCTGCTGGTGCTGGGCTTGGGCCTGCTCGTCGGCGCCCGCTGGGGTCGCGGCCGGAGTCTGGTGGTGTGGGCCACCCTGCTCACCCTCGCGGTGGCGGCCGTGGGCGCGAGTCCGGTCCAGCTGCACACCTCGTACCAGCGGGTCACCTGGGCCCCGACCACCGTCTCCGCGCTGCAGCCGAGCTACAAGCTGGACGCGGGACAGGCCACCCTGGACCTGAGCCGACTCAGCCCGACCCCGGGCCAGTCGCTGACCACGGAGGTGCACCTCGGCGCGGGCAAGGTGCAGGTGATCCTGCCTACCGGGCCCGAGGTCAGGGTCAGCGCCCATGCCGGGGTCGGCGATGTGCGCCTGCCCGACGACAGCAACAGCGGCGGCTTCGCACCGTCACGCAACGCGGACCTCAACCCCGGCGGTGCGGCGGCACATGGCACGATCGTCCTCGACGTGGCCGTCGGGGCAGGACAGGTGGAGGTCACCCAGTGAAGCGGCATCAGCTCGACCTGTTCTCACTGATCGCGGGGCTGGCCTTCGTCACCGTCGCGGTGCTGTACCTACTGGATGCCGCAGGCCGGCTGCACATGAACGGGCGGCTGGTGATCCCGCTGGTCCTGATCGCCCTGGGCGCCGCCGGCCTCGCGGGCGCGCTGTACCGGATGGCGCGCGGCTCGGACCCTGCCCCCGCCCCTGCGCCGGAGGCCGATCCCGAACCGGCCCCCCTCAGCGCGCCGTCGCCCTCGTACCGCTACGACGACCTCTCCCCCGACCTGGACGCTCTGGGCCTGCTGGACGACCCCAAGGAGAAGCGCTAGGAGGGTGCTGAAGATCTAGGCCGGATCAGGGAGCGGCGCCATGCGACTTCGATTGCAAGGCGGAGGAGGGAGCCAACCGTGGTTGGTAAAGGGCGACCAGGGGCACCTCCCGCCCGAAGGGTGGGGGAGACAACGCGGCAAGCGCCCGCGGCGGAGCCGCTGTCGTCGCGAGCGCAGGGCGTCGCGAGCCCGGCCTGGATCTTCTGCACCCTCCTAGGGCCGGACAGGTTCCAGGACCTGCGCCGGCTGTACTCGGCGCCGGGCCGCCAGCCAGCCGTCGAGTGACAGGAAGGGCGTCCCGGCCAGCACCAGCGGCACCCATGCCATCAGGTAGATCAGGTCGTTGCCCAGGTAGTACGGGTGGACCTGCCAGCTGACGGTCAGGAAGAAGCTCAGGTTGAGCAGCACTCCGCCGAACGCCGCCACCCGCCCGAGCAGCCCGAAGAGCGCCCCCAACCCCACCGCGAGCTCACCGATCGCGATGGCGAGAGCGAAGGCGGTGGGGGCCTTGAGGGCGAGGTCGAGCAGCGGCCCGATCGGGCTGCCCGACTTGACGCCCTGCGTCATCGCCGCGAAGGACAGCGGATCGCCGAGACCGGCCAGGTAGTGCGAATCGGTGAGCTTGTCCAGGCCCGCGTAGACGAAGGTGATCCCCAGGAAGATCCGCAACGGCAGCAGGGCGTACCGCGCACCCTGTTCCCGAAGGCCCGCACCCCTGCCGCCAGTACCCTGCTCCGACATGCCGCCGCCCTCTCCATGCCCGCCGCCCGCACGGCTGTGCGGTGATCAGTACTACGCGGCCGACGGGACGGAGGTTCGAATCCCGAGGGCGGAATGGGGCTACTCGACAGAGCCGGACTACTCGAAGGCGCCCTCCAGCGCGTCCGCGTGCCCCGCCACCAGCGGCTGGTAGTTGATCCACGCCACCAGGTCGTTGCCGAGCTGGTCGCGGGTCACCACCGCGCTGTCGTGCTCGATCGCCACCGGCTTGCCCGCCGCCTTCGCCGTCAACTGCACCTGGCAGGACCGCTCCATGGTGATGAACCACCAGGCGGCCGCGTCCACCGAGTCGCCGACGGTGAGCAGGCCGTGGTTGCGCAGGATGACGGCCTTGTGGCTGCCGAGGGTCGCGGCGATCCGGCGGCCCTCCTCCTGGTCCAGGACGACTCCGGTGTAGTCGTCGAACAGGGCGTGGCTCTCGTAGAAGGCGCAGACGTCCTGGGTGATCGGCTCCAGCAGCTCGCCCAGCGAGGACAGCGTCTTCCCGTAGACGGAGTGGCTGTGCGCGGCGGCGATCACGTCCGGGCGGGCGGCGTGGACCTGCGAGTGGATCGCGAACGCGGCCTGGTTGACGTGGTGGCGGCCCTGGACGACCTGTCCCTCGTGGTTGACCAGGATCAGGTCGCTGACCCTGATCTGCTTGAACGACATGGCGAAGGGGTTCACCCAGAAGTGGTCGGTCCACTCGGGGTCGCGCGCGGTGACGTGCCCGGCGACGCCCTCCTCGAAGCCGAACTTCCCGAACAGCCGCAGCGCCACGACCAGCCGCTCCTTGCGGTGCTGCCGTTCCTCCTCGACCGAGTCGAACTTCTGCGGCAGCGCGAACTGCAGCTGGTCCAGGGGTACCGGTGCGGGCGGGGGGTTGGTGGTCATGTCGGCTCTCCTAGCCAGGCGGTGTCCTCGAGTTGGAAGCTACCTCCCGGTAGACCCGTTGACCAGAGCCGCCAAAGGGAGAGAAACGACGGCGCCGCCACCCGGGTGCGGGTGACGGCGCCGAAGAGGCCTGGCAGGAGTGGCTACTCCCACTCGATGGTGCCCGGGGGCTTGCTGGTGACGTCCAGGACGACCCGGTTGACGTCGGCGACCTCGTTGGTGATCCGCGTCGAGATCTTCGCCAGCACCTCGTAGGGGACGCGCGACCAGTCGGCCGTCATCGCGTCCTCGGACGAGACCGGGCGCAGCACGATGGGGTGCCCGTAGGTGCGGCCGTCGCCCTGGACGCCGACCGAGCGCACGTCCGCGAGCAGCACGACGGGGCACTGCCAGATCGAGCGGTCGAGCCCGGCGGCGGTGAGCTCGGCGCGGGCGATGGCGTCCGCCTCGCGGAGCAGGTCGAGACGCTCCCTGGTGACCTCGCCGACGATGCGGATGCCCAGGCCGGGGCCGGGGAAGGGCTGCCGCTGGACGATCTCCTCGGGCAGGCCGAGCTCGGCGCCGACCATCCGGACCTCGTCCTTGAACAGCTTGCGCAGCGGCTCGACCAGCTGGAACTGCAGGTCCTCGGGGAGGCCGCCGACGTTGTGGTGGGACTTGATGTTGGCGGTGCCGGTGCCGCCGCCGGACTCGACCACGTCCGGGTAGAGCGTGCCCTGGACCAGGAACTCCACCGACTCGCCGTGGCTGCCGGCCTCGGCGACGATCTCGCTCGCGGCCTGCTCGAAGACCCGGATGAACTCCCGGCCGATGATCTTGCGCTTCTGCTCGGGGTCGGACACCCCGGCCAGCGCGGTCAGGAAGCGCTCCTCGGCGTCCACGACCTTGAGCTGAACGCCGGTGGCGGCCACGAAGTCCTTCTCGACCTGCTCCGACTCGCCCTTGCGCATCAGACCGTGGTCGACGTACACGCAGGTCAGCTGGTTCCCGATGGCCTTCTGGACCAGCGCGGCGGCGACCGCCGAGTCGACGCCCCCGGACAGGCCGCAGATGGCGCGCTTGTCGCCGACCTGGGCGCGGATCAGCGCGACCTGCTCCTCGACCACGTTGGTAGTGGTCCAGTCCGGGGCGATGCCGGCGCCACGGTAGAGGAAGTGCTCCAGGATCTGCTGGCCGTGCGTGGTGTGCAGCACCTCGGGGTGGTACTGGACGCCGTACAGCTTGCCCTCGTCGTTCTCGAAGGCGGCGACGGGGACCACGTCGGTCGAGGCGGTGACGGCGAACCCGGGAGGCGCCGCCGAGCAGGCGTCGCCGTGCGACATCCACACCGACTGCTCGACCGGGGTGCCTTCGAACAGGGTCGACCCCGGCTTGGTCACGGCCAGCGGGGTGCGGCCGTACTCGCGCGCGCCGCTGTTGTCGACGGTGCCGCCGAGCGCCACGGCCATCAGCTGGAATCCGTAGCACATGCCGAAGACCGGGACCCCGGCCTCGAAGACGGCGCGGTCCAGAGACGGCGCGTCCTCGGCGTACACCGAGGAGGGGCCGCCGGAGAGGATGATCGCCGCAGGGTTCTTGGCGAGCATCTCGGCCACCGGCATGGTGGAGGGGACGATCTCGCTGTAGACCCGGGCCTCGCGCACCCGGCGGGCGATGAGCTGGGCGTACTGGGCGCCGAAGTCGACGACGAGGACGGCGCCTTTCGATTCCGGAGTCGTCGACTGGTGGTCGGGGGTCGCTGTTGCCACAGGGCGGCCTTCCGGCGGTGCAATGGGGGTCGGACCCCCATCGTACCGGGGCCGGGAGGCCGCTCACCGCGCCTGCGCTGGTCCGAGCCTCAGGCCCGGCTCCGCTCAGGCCCGCCCCCGGCACAGCTCCAGGAGTTGCATGGCCACCTCGGTGCCCTGCGCGCCGAGAGCGGCACGGTAGCGGGCGAGGATCTCGAGTTCGCGGGAGAGGGCGAGCCGGGGTCCGCCGGTGGCGATGCGCGCGGCCTGGACCTCGGCGGAGACCGCCATCCGGTCCTGGACGAGGGCGATGATGCGGGCGTCCAGATCGTCGATGCGCTGCCGGGCGCCGGCGATCACGGCCTGCGCCTCGGCGGCGCCGAGCGCGTCCGTACCGACACCAGTGGCCGAAGGGGCGGTGCCGGTGCTGCTGGTGCTCGTGGTCATGTGGGTCTCCCGGGTAGGTGGGGCGGTGGGCCCGGCACCGGGGAGACGACAGGCGCCCCGGGCCAGTGGCCCGGGGCGCCTGTGCGAAGCCTGATCGTCTCTGTGTCAGGCGGCATCACCATGGCGACCGGAGCCTCCGGTGCCATAGGTAAAGACGTACGCCGCACAGAACATGGGTGACAGTGTAGCGGCTTCACCCGTTCGCCTCGGCCCCATCGGCGTGACCCCTCGTCAGGAGAATCGTTGTCCCTCATGACCGTACGGGGTTCACGTCTCCGCCAGGGACGTGAACCCAGCCTCCATCCGGGGGACTTGTGCGGCAGCAGGACCACGCGTGGAGTGTCACAACAGTCCGCCGACGCGATGAGACGTGCCGTCACCGGCACGTCGTGGGACCTCGCGCCGACGCTGTGACCGGTCAGCAGGGGACAGCGGCCCGGTCGCGACTGAGGTGAAGGGGCGGTCGGCGCCGGGGACGCTCGGACCGGCCGCCCCCGATCAGTCGGCCCGCAGCGGTCGACCCCGAACCCTCAGCAGCGCACCGCTCCAGCGCGCGCCCCCCACTACGCACGCCCGTGCCCGTACCCTCGCGGAGCGTGACGTTCCAACCTCCGTCACGCCCGAGGCGCCTTCGTACGGCCTGTCCCGAAAAACGACTATGCCTATGTGTGCCGAACTGGTTGCGGAGTATGGCCTGCATCCATCACGATGCTGGTGAGGGGGTGGACCAGACACATCGGGACGACGGCGGGAACCATCACCCCGATGAGGCTGAGCAGGCTCGACCAGGAACGCCCTCCCGTCACCAAGAGTGACTGCAATGGCACTGGAGCGCAGCCGCCAACCCGGCCTACTGCCCCCCAGAGGACACGGTCCGGCGCACGAGTGCAACGCGCGCCCCCCGTCACTATGGCGCATCCGCGCCTTCCACAGACCGACTGACAGGCGGCACCCCTCCCCCGGTGCCGTTTCCGCAGCACCGGCGCTGCCCTGGCGCCGGCTGCCGCAGGCTGAGGGCCCCGTCTTCCCCCGCGGGGCCCTCCGCTGTTGCCCGGACCGGCCCCAGGAGGATGTTCCCAGCCTTCCTAGCCGACCAGCGGAATCTCGTCCTCCTCGCCCGCGCGCAGCGGGACCTGCAACTGATTGAACGCGTAGTAGATGGCGATGACTCCATGCAGCGCGAGAGTCAGCAGCGCCGACACGAGCGACAAGCCCACCAGGATCGGATAGACCAACGCACCTGCTGCGAACCGGATCCGCGTCCCCTTCGCCAGGACCTCGTCGACTCGGTCGTCGAAAAGGTGCCCCGTTCTGGTCAGCCACCACCACAGCAGGATGAAGGTCAACGCGTGCGCGACCATCAGCCCGCTGTACAGCGCCAACGCCACATGCGAGCCATGCGGGTCGCTGAGGTACTGCGCGACTACCGCCGTGACCCACGGCAATGCCGCCACCACCAGGAGGAGCAGCAGGTTCAGGAAGAGCAGGACCCGGTCGACCCTGGCCACATAGCTGAACACCTGATGGTGGTTAGCCCACATAATGCCGATGACAAGGAAGCTGACCACATATGCGGCATATGAAGGCCATTGGTGGGCCAGTGCGTGCAGCAGATCCGCACCCTGGCCCACGGGAACCTTGATGTCCAGGATCAGAAGCGTGATGGCGATGGCGAACACACCATCGCTGAACGCTTCTACGCGCCCCGACTCGTTCACTCGTACCCCCTTGGTCTCGGAGGCATCGTTCCATGGCGCCGGAGCCAAAACCGGCTGTCGGTAACAGCGAACCGACGTGAAGTTGGTCATTCCCTTCCACCAGGTCCTCACCCGCCGCAGCTTCCTACCCGCCAAGCACTACCTGGACCAAGGTCGTAAGGCGCCCGTCGGAAGGGACAACGCTCAGCCCCCTGCCGTAGGGACGAGCATGCGGCGTCGCGACCGGATGGTCGAGCTCGCCCGGGAGCAGTGCGGGGGCAATCTGCTGGGCCGCCGGATCGCCGTCCAGGGGGCCGCCTTCAAGCCCGACTCCGACGACGTGCGTGACTCGCCCGCGCTGAACGTGGCCGCCCGTCTCCAGCTCCATGGCGCCGATGTCACCGTGTACGACCCCAAGGCGATGGACAACGCCCGCAAGATGTACCCCAATCTCGGCTACGCCGTGTCGCCCACCGAGGCTGCTCACGCTGCCGACTTGGTGCTGCACCTGACGGAGTGGCAGGAGTTCGCCGAGCTGGACCCAGTCCCGCTCGCCAACCAGGTGGCCCATCCTCGGATGCTCGACGGCAGGAACGCGCTGGACCCGCAGCGCTGGAGGGCAGCAGGCTGGACCTATCGCGCGCTCGGGCGTCCCTGAACGGGCTGTCCGGCGATGGCGAGCCCTCGCCGATCGCCGGACAGCGCCTTCGGCGGTCGAGCCCTGTCCGCCCTGCCGGCGAGGCCACCCGCTCCGGGCCCGGGGCCGCGAGGCGGCGCCCACATCACACCAGCAGGAGACCACCGCACCGTTCGGCGCCATCCTTCATCGCGATCAGGTTGGCCTGCACGTAGGAGATGTTGTTCCTGGAGTGCCAGTCAGTCGGGTAGTAAGTGACCAGCCGTGAGCTCTGGAACCGGGCCTGGATCTCCGGCACGAAGGCACGGTACTGGTTGTCGGTGTAGTACCAGAACGAGTTCTCGTTGTAGTAGGCGACATGCGTCGGGTCCTGGTACGCGCCCCGGCCGTCCGAGCTGGGCGTCAGGGTGAGGAGCATGCCGCCCGGTGCCAGCAGCCGGTACAGCTCGTTGATCAGTGGAACCTTCGCGGACACGTGCTCCAGGAAGTCCACCGCGCGGAGCAGGCCGACCGAGTCGTCCGGGAGGTCCAGGTTCCCGGGCAGAGTCGCGACGATGTCGACGCCTTCTCCTGGGTACCGGTCCACTCCCAGGTAACCGGGCGGCTTGCGATGGGCGGCGCCGAGGTCCAGCGCGAGCAGTCCGCGCCGCTTGGTCCAGGCGAGCGCGTTGGCCTCGACGTACTTGTCGTACAGGGCCACGGTCTCGCGCTGGATGTGCGCGTTGATCTCCGTGTCGCGCTGGGTGTTGTCGGGGTGCATCCGCTGGAGGTAGAGGCAGCGGGGGATCCGGTGGAAGTCGCCCGCCTGGAACAGACGGCACATCAGGTCCTGGTCGTCCAGCACCACGCGTGTGGCGTCGTATCCGCCGACCTGGTGGTAGACCTCCCTGCGGAACGCGCGCACATGGTTGGGGGCGTACCAAATGTACGAGACGTTGTGCGGTGTCGGTGCCATCGAGATGGCCTGCAGAAGCCGTCGGCCGTCGACGTCCACCTCCTCGTACTGCCAGCCGTGCTCCTCGTTGAACCGCGTGTCGTCCCGGCCCCCGTCCTCGGTGACCTGCGCGGCATGGCTGTACACGAAGACGACGTCGGGATTTTCGTCGAAGGCCCGCGCCAGTTCCGCCAGGCAGTCCTTCGCCAGCAGGTCGTCATGGTCGAGCTCCACGAGGATCTCTCCGCAAGCCAGTTCGCAAGCGCGGCGCTTGGCCGCTCCAACGCCCCGGATGTCGTCCGCGATCTCCACCCGGACACGGTCGTCGGGGTGCTCCGGCCGCCATCGCGCGCCGTGGTTGAGGAGCACGATCCACTCCCACTCGGAGTGCGTCTGCGCCTGCAGGGTCGCGAGGCAGTCGTCCAGGAAGCGCGGCCGGTGACTGGGGGTGAAAACCGAGAACTTCGGCGTGGAGGGAGTAGTCATCTTTTGGCACCTGCCTGAGGGACTGTCGGTTGCGGTGTCGGTGCGGCGCCGGCGGCAACTCGGAAGCGTTCCGGTACGAGCGGTTGGAGCGACGGGTCGGCGTGGACGGCGCGGCCGAAGGCGTCCTTGGCCTCGCTGTCACGGCCCTTCTGCGCCAGGGCCTGCCCAAGGTGGAGGAAGGCCGTGGAGGCCTTCGGGTCGGCGCCCACGATGTGCTGCAGGATCGTGATCGCCTGTTCGGTGTCGGTCGACCCGAGCAGGATCGCCTTGTTGTAGAGCGCTGACTCGAAATTCGGATCGGCCTTCAGGGAATTGTCGTAGGCCACGAGAGCCTCGGCCGTCCTGTTGTCGCCCTGGGCGATGACGCCGAGGTTGTACCAGGCGAGTTTGTTGGCAGGGTCCAGGTTCAGAACCTGCCTGAAACTTCTCGCCGCCGCCACGAAATCATGGCTTTCCCCCTGCCTGACACCTGCTTGGAGCAGTGCCCCCGCCTCAGAGGCGGCCGTGGACGCCGACACCGAATGCGACGACGCGGGTGCGGTCGAGGAGTTCCCTTTGGACAGTTGGACACAACCGGCCGCCATATTGGCCGCTAGGACTGCTACGGCGAGTCCCGTCCACAACCGCACTCGTTTTTTCACTGCGCCTACCTCATTGATCGGATAAGAGCGACGGAGGCAGCCACCAACAGGAGGCGAGAACATAAAGCCAATCGGACGCTACCGCTCCAGAAGCGGGCTTTGGAGCACCGGCGCGCAGTGGCGCCGTTGCCGCCAGCCGAATGCATCGCGGTTATGACTGCGATGGGCTCACGGAGCGCAGACGGCGTACGCGGTGATGGGGTGGTTCGCGACGGCCTGCCAGCCGGTGGCCGGTGACCCGACAGGGGCGTTCGTGGTGATCTCAAGACCCAATGCCTGCGTAGTCGTGTAACCACCGCCGATGGCGAAGGTGCCGCCGGGGCACGCCGCAAGCGCGGTTCCCGCACCACTGGTGTTCGTGACGACGGTGCTCAGTGCCCCGGAACTACTGCCTTGGAACCCTTGCTGGCCCTGCGTGCCCTGGTTGCCCTGGGTCCCTTGAGCGCCCTGATTGCCTTGGGTGCCCTGAGCGCCCGCACCCCCCTGGAAGCCCTGCGTGCCCTGAGCGCCGGTACCGCCCTGGTTGCCCTGCGCACCGGTGACCCCCTGCAGGCCCTGCGTCCCCTGGAGACCCTGCGTGCCCTGCGCCCCGGTACCGCCCTGGTTGCCCTGCGCACCGGTGACCCCCTGCAGGCCCTGCGTCCCCTGAAAACCCTGATTGCCCTGCGCACCCGTACCACCCTGATTGCCCTGCGCACCGGTGTTTCCTTGGGTGCCCTGTGCGCCGGTGCCACCCTGGGTGCCCTGGGTGCCCTGCGCACCGGTGCCGCCCTGGGTGCCCTGGTTGCCCTGGGTACCGGTGCTCCCCTGGAAGCCCTGGACCCCTTGGGTTCCCTGGGTGCCGGCACCTCCCTGCGCGCCCGTGTCGCCCTGGGTGCCCTGTGCGCCGGTGTCACCCTGACTGCCCTGGGCGCCCTGCGTTCCCTGCGTGCCGGTACCACCCTGCGCGCCTGTGCTGCCCTGGGTGCCCTGAGCGCCCGTGCCACCCTGACTCCCCTGGACGCCCTGGGAGCCCGTGCTCCCCTGGAAGCCTTGGACGCCCTGCGCCCCGGTACCACCCTGGAAGCCCTGCGCCCCCGTGCCCCCTTGGAAGCCCTGGGTGCCCTCGGTGCCTTGAGTGCCCTGATTGCCTTGAGTGCCCTGGACGCCGGTGCCGCCCTGATTGCCCTGGGCGCCTTGTGAGCCCGTGCCACCCTGATTGCCCTGGCTGCCCTGGGAGCCCGCAATCCCCTGGAAGCCCTGCGTGCCCTGGGCGCCTGTACCGCCCTGGAAGCCCTGGACGCCGGTGTTTCCTTGGGTGCCCTGAGCGCCGGTGCCACCCTGGTTGCCCTGAGCGCCCTGCGCACCGGTGCCGCCCTGGGTGCCCTGGTTGCCCTGGGTACCGGTGCTCCCCTGGAAGCCCTGGGCCCCTTGCGTTCCCTGGGTGCCGGTACTGCCCTGAGCGCCCGTGTCGCCCTGGTTACCCTGGGCGCCGGCGCCACCCTGGTTGCCCTGGAGGCCCTGGGAGCCCGTGCTCCCCTGGAAGCCTTGGATGCCCTGAGCACCGGTGCCGCCCTGGTTGCCCTGAGCGCCCGTGCCACCCTGACTGCCCTGGACGCCCTGAGCGCCCGTGCTTCCCTGGAAGCCTTGGACGCCCTGCGCACCGGTACCGCCCTGGATACCTTGGGCACCCTGAGTGCCGGTGCCGCCCTGGAAGCCCTGCGAACCCTGGTCACCCTGACTGCCCTGCGTCCCGGTGCTGCCCTGGGTGCCGGTGTTGCCCTGGATGCCTTGCGTGCCCTGGGTACCTTGAGTGCCGGTACCGCCCTGGAGACCCTGCGTGCCCTGGACGCCGGTGCCACCTTGGATGCCCTGGACGCCCTGGTTGCCTTGGCTACCCTGCGCGCCGGTGCCGCCCTGTGCCCCCTCTACGCCCTGCGTGCCGGTGCTGCCCTGGAAGCCCTGCGTGCCTGTGTCGCCCTGGAAGCCCTGGCTGCCGGTACCGCCCTGCGCGCCCTGCGCACCAGTGCTGCCCTGGAATCCCTGGGTGCCCTGAGTGCCCTGGAAGCCCTGCATGCCCTGGGCACCGGTACCGCCTTGGCTGCCCTGCGTGCCCTGGGCGCCGGTGCCGCCCTGGAAGCCTTGCGTGCCCTGGTCACCCTGATTGCCTTGGGTACCGGTGCTGCCCTGGAAGCCCTGCGCACCCTGATCGCCCTGACTACCCTGCGCACCCGTGTCGCCCTGAACACCCTGGACACCACTACCGCCCTGCGAGCCCTGGGCACCCGTGCCGCCCTGATCCCCCTGCGCCCCCTGGACACCAGTACCGCCCTGGAACCCCTGGAAGCCCTGAACGCCCTGGTCACCCTGACTGCCCTGAGCACCCGTCCCGCCCTGACTGCCCTGCGCCCCCGTATCACCCTGAACACCCTGAACACCAGCACTGCCCTGCGAACCCTGCGCCCCCGTACCACCCTGCGAACCCTGCACCCCCGAACTGCCCTGACTACCCTGCGCCCCCGTACCACCCTGACAACCAACACACGTACCCGAAGGACCCTGAGCACCCTGCGCACCCGCACTACCCTGCGCCCCCTGCACACCAACACCCTGCGGACCCTGAGCACCCGTCACACCCTGAACACCAGGACCACCAGACCCACCCTGAAACCCCTGACTCCCCACACCACCCTGCACACCCTGAACACCCACATCCCCCTGAGCACCCTGAACCCCAACACCACCCTGAGCACCCTGAACCCCCAAACCACCCTGAGCACCCTGCACCCCCACACCACCCTGAAACCCCTGCACACCAGCACCGCCCTGAAACCCCTGCACACCCTGGACGCCCTGCGTCCCGGTATCACCCTGGGAGCCCTGCGTGCCGGTGCTGCCCTGGAAGCCCTGGGCGCCGGTGTTGCCCTGGAAGCCCTGAGTGCCCTGGAAGCCCTGCGTGCCGGTGTTCCCTTGGGCTCCCGTGCCCCCCTGGGCTCCGGTGTCGCCTTGGCTGCCCTGGACACCGTTGCTGCCCTGGTTGCCCTGCGCACCCTGGCTGCCAGTGCCGCCTTGGAAGCCCTGGGCGCCCGTACCGCCCTGGACACCTTGGTTGCCCTGGAACCCTTGTGTACCGGCGCCACCCTGGAAGCCCTGAGTACCCTGACTGCCCTGCGTCCCGGTATCACCCTGCGCGCCCTGGCCGCCGGCGCCACCCTGCGCACCTTGGGCGCCGGTAATGCCCTGGAACCCCTGTGTTCCCTGGTTGCCCTGAGTGCCGTTGCCGCCCTGGAAGCCCTGAGTGCCCTGGACACCAGCGCCGCCCTGGCTGCCCTGCGCGCCCGCGGGGCCCTGACTGCCCTGCGCACCCTGCCCGCCGGTGACACCCTGGCTGCCCTGGGCACCGGCATTGCCCTGGTCGCCCTGCGCACCCTGCATACCCGCGCCGCCCTGGCTGCCCTGGTCACCCTGGCTGCCCTGCGCACCCGTTCCACCCTGGAAGCCCTGGACACCCTGGAGGCCGGTGCCACCCTGCGTGCCCTGCGTGCCCTGCGTGCCCTGCGTGCCCTGACTGCCCTGACTGCCCTGGACGCCGGCACCGCCTTGGCTGCCCTGGACACCGGTGGTTCCCTGGTCGCCCTGCGCACCCTGGGCGCCGGTGCCGCCTTGGAAGCCTTGTGCGCCCTGGTCGCCTTGGGTGCCCTGCGCACCGGTGTTGCCCTGGGCGCCGGTGCCACCTTGCGCGCCCACGCTGCCGACGCTTCCCTGACTGCCCTGCGTCCCGGCATCACCCTGCGCGCCCTGGCTGCCGGCTCCACCCTGCGCACCTTGGGTGCCGGCAATGCCCTGGAAGCCCTGCGCCCCGGCGTTCCCCTGGGTGCCCTGGGCACCGGCTTCACCCTGGAAGCCCTGGGTGCCCTGGACACCGGCACCGCCTTGGCTGCCCTGCGCGCCCGCGGTGCCCTGACTACCCTGCGCACCCTGCCCGCCGGTGCCACCCTGGCTGCCCTGGGCGCCGGCAGTGCCCTGGTCGCCCTGGAATCCCTGCGCCCCGGTGCCACCCTGAAAGCCCTGCGAACCCTGGTCACCCTGACTGCCCTGCGCTCCCGTGCCACCCTGGAAGCCCTGGCTTCCGGCACCACCCTGCGCACCCTGCGTGCCCTGCAGGCCCTGGACGCCGACACCGCCTTGGCTGCCCTGGACACCGGTGGTTCCTTGGTCGCCCTGCGCACCCTGGACACCAGTGCTGCCCTGGGAGCCTTGGACGCCCATGCCACCCTGGCTGCCCTGCGAACCGGTGTCGCCCTGGAAGCCCTGGCTGCCGGTACCGCCCTGCGCGCCCTGGCTGCCTTGGGTGCCGGCACCGCCCTGGGCCCCCTGCGAGCCGGTCGTGCCCTGGAAGCCCTGGAAGCCCTGGTCACCCTGGCTGCCCTGAGCGCCGGCACCCCCTTGGAAGCCCTGCGAACCGTTGTCGCCCTGGAAGCCCTGGCTGCCGGTGCCGCCCTGAGCGCCCTGCGCACCAGTGCTGCCCTGGCTGCCCTGGGCGCCCTGCGTGCCCTGGTCGCCTTGGGTGCCCTGGGCACCGGTACCGCCTTGGTTGCCCTGCGCGCCATTACTGCCTTGGGTGCCTTGGGTACCGGTGCTGCCCTGGAAGCCCTGCGAACCCTGATCGCCCTGGCTCCCCTGCGCGCCCGTGTTGCCCTGGACACCCTGGACACCACTACCGCCCTGCGAGCCCTGGGCACCCGTGCCGCCCTGATCCCCCTGCGCCCCCTGGACACCAGTACCGCCCTGGAACCCCTGGAACCCCTGGAAGCCCTGAACGCCCTGATCACCCTGACTGCCCTGAGCACCCGCCCCGCCCTGACTGCCCTGCGCCCCCGTATCACCCTGAACACCCTGAACACCAGCACTGCCCTGCGAACCCTGCGCCCCCGTACCACCCTGCGAACCCTGCGCCCCCGTACCACCCTGCGAACCCTGCACCCCCGAACTGCCCTGACTACCCTGCGCCCCCGTACCACCCTG
The DNA here is from genome assembly GCF_041262165.1 of Streptacidiphilus sp. MAP12-16. Taxonomy (NCBI): domain Bacteria; kingdom Bacillati; phylum Actinomycetota; class Actinomycetes; order Kitasatosporales; family Streptomycetaceae; genus Streptacidiphilus; species Streptacidiphilus sp. MAP12-16. The sequence goes on along the minus strand of NZ_JBGCBY010000001.1, from coordinate 433,815 downwards.
ACAACCCACACACGTACCCGAAGGACCCTGAGCACCCTGCGCACCCGCACTACCCTGCGCCCCCTGAACACCAACACCCTGCGGACCCTGAGCACCCGTCACACCCTGAACACCCACATCCCCCTGAGCACCCTGAACCCCAACATCCCCCTGAGCACCCTGAACCCCAACACCACCCTGAGCACCCTGAACCCCCACACCACCCTGAAACCCCTGCACACCAGCACCGCCCTGAAACCCCTGCACACCCTGGACGCCCTGGCCACCCTGGCTTCCGGTGCCGCCCTGGGAGCCCTGGTTGCCCTGCGCACCTGTGCTCCCCTGGAAGCCCTGGGTACCCGGGTCACCCTGACTGCCCTGCGCTCCGGCACCACCTTGGAAACCCTGAGTCCCGGCCCCGCCCTGGAAGCCCTGCGTGCCGTTGCCGCCTTGCGCACCCTCCACACCAGCGCCGCCCTGGGAGCCTTGGTTGCCCTGCGCACCAGTGCTGCCCTGGAAGCCCTGGGTACCCGGGTCACCCTGACTGCCCTGCGCTCCGGCACCACCTTGGAAACCCTGAGTCCCGGCCCCGCCCTGCGTACCCTGGCTGCCCTGTGCGCCGGCGTTGCCCTGGGCACCGGTGCCGCCCTGACTGCCCTGCGCCCCGGTGCCCCCCTGGCTGCCCTGCGTGCCGCTGCCGCCCTGGAATCCCTGCGAACCCTGGTCACCCTGACTGCCCTGGGCTCCTGTGCCGCCCTGGAAGCCCTGGACTCCGGCGCCACCTTGGCTGCCCTGGCTGCCAGAACCGCCCTGGTTGCCCTGCGTGCCCTGGGCCCCGGTGCCACCCTGAAAACCTTGGACACCCGCGTCGCCCTGGCTGCCCTGCACACCCGCGTTGCCCTGGCTGCCCTGCGCCCCGTTATCACCCTGGCTGCCGCTGCCGCCCTGGTTGCCCTGCGTGCCTTGAGCCCCAGTGCCACCCTGAAAGCCTTGAGCCCCCGCGTTGCCCTGATTACCCTGCGCGCCCGCGTTGCCCTGCGCGCCGGCGCCGCCCTGGAAGCCCTGCGTGCCTTGGCCGCCCTGCGCCCCGGTATCGCCCTGGCTGCCGGTGGCGCCCTGAGTGCCCTGCGTGCCCTGAGCTCCATGGTGTCCGTGAGTTCCCTGCGGCCCACGGTGTCCCTGCGGTCCACGAGGCCCTCGGTGTCCTTGAGGTCCGCGAGGCCCACGGGGGCCCTGAGGCCCCTGGTGGCCATGGTGTCCATGAGGCCCACCCTCGCTTAGGGCGCCATTCGGGCCCGGCACGGCGTGAACGTATTCGGCACCGGACTTCTCGATCGTGCCGACGCCGGCCGCCGCCGACGAGGAGAGGTTGACGGCCATGACGAGACTGCCCAGTGCCGAAAGCATCGCGGCGTTAATCCACGACCGGCGCAGAGACTTACGGCTCATGATCGCCCCTCCAGAAGAACTGAAACCGAACATGCAGAAATGCACCCACCAGTGGGTGCAAGAGGGATGGACCGGACCGTTCGTCAGGCGGTGTAAGTATGTGTTCAAATGCTTTTCTCTATGCGACCTTCATCCCGCGTCGCCGCACTTTCACCCGAACGGCCACGACGTCAGCGGGCCCGAGGGGTCGTGACAGCGGAAGTCGCGTCACACGTCATTCGGTTGCCATAGAGGACATGCGTGCGGACCGCCTGGCACTGCGCTTCTGGACTGGGCACGGCCCAATGACGGTCAGTCAGGGCCCAGGAGGAGTCGGTGGTCATCAAGCCCTGGCCGCCGACCCTCGCCACCACACGGGCAGGCCGCCCGCGGATCGCCTCGCCGCCGTCGGCGGGCGCCTCCCCCGGGACCACCGCGGCGCGGGATCGCACGCGGCTCCGCGGCCGGGATCGGCACGTCGCGCCGGCCCAGCAGAATGTGCCTTCCCGCGGACCGACGCTGACGTCGCGACATGACACCGCCCGCGGCGGCGGTGTATCCGTCGGCGCGGGCGGGTTCTGATCGGTGAATGTACTGGTCTGCTCGGCGCGGTGTTGCCGGTTCAGTCGAATGTGACCGGGATCGCTCAGTCCTCGGACTCCGACGGACGCGCCGGCACCACCGGCAGAGGCACCACCGGCACTGGCAGCAGCGGCAGCTTCAGTGCGGCGAAGGCGCTCTCCGGCACCGCCGGGCTCCTCGGCGCCACCGGTGCGATCCGCCGGTACGCCTCGCCCTGCGCCGGACGCGCGTCCTCCTCGCCCTTGTTGGGCCACATCGACAGCGCGCGCTCCGCCTGCGCGGTGATCGTCAGCGAGGGGTTCACACCCAGGTTCGCGGAGACGGTCGAACCGTCGGCGACACTGATCCCGGGGTAGCCGTAGAGCCGCTGGTACGGGTCGATGACGCCGCGCTCCGGCGAGTCCGCGATGACGCAGCCCCCGAGGAAGTGCGCGGTGAGGGTGCGGCCGAGGAGGTCGCTGACACCGCTGCCGGCGTAGCCGTTGATCTCGACGGCGACCGCGCGCGCCGCCTCCTCGGCGGCGGGGATCCACTTCGGGTTGGGCGCACCGTGCCCCTGACGTGACGTCAACTGTCCCTTGCCGGGGCCGGACGTCTTCCGCGAGACGACGATCGAGTTGTCCAGCGACTGCATCACCAGGCCGATGATGACCCGCTCGGACCAGCGCCGCTTGTTCATGGCCCGCACGAACAGGTCGGGGCGGCGCAGGGCGATGCCGAAGAAGCGCAGCAGCTGCGGCGTCCGCTTCCCGCCGGTCACCTGCATGACCGACATCAGGCCCATCGCGTTGGAGCCCTTGCCGTAGCGGACCGGTTCGATGTGGGTGTGCTCGTCGGGGTGCACCGAGGAGGTGATGGCGACGCCCTTGGTGAAGTCCGACCTGCCGCCGTAGCGCCGGTCGGTGGTCATCGAGCCCACCAGCGCCTCGGAGTTGGTGCGGGTCAGTTCGCCGAGCTTCGCCGAGATCCGCGGCAGATGGCCCTCGTCCCGCATCGCGTGCAACAGCTTCTGCGTGCCGTAGGTGCCGGCCGAGATGACGACCTGTCGGGCACGGAGGGTCCGGAAGCCGTTCTTCGCGGGGTGCTTGGACCGGGAGTCGGTGGCCCGGGTGTCCACCGCGTAGCCTTCGCCGTCCTCGCGGACGGCGGTGACCGTGGTCATCGGCAGGATCTGCGCGCCGTTCTTCTCCGCGAGGTAGAGGTAGTTCTCGGTCAGGGTGTTCTTCGCGCCGTGGCGGCAGCCCGTCATGCACTCACCGCACTCGGTGCACGCCCTGCGGCGCGGTCCCTCGCCGCCGAAGTACGGGTCCTCGACCTCGGCGCCGGGCGCCACCTTCGCCCCGTCGCCTCCGCAGTCCTGTCCGTCCCCGAAGAACACCCCGACCGGGGCCAGGTGGAAGGTCTCCCCGTAGCCGAGCTTGTCGGCGGCGGCCCGCAGGTGCACGTCCGACGGCGTGACCGTGGGGTTGGTGCGGACGCCGAGCATCCGCTGCGCCTGGTCGTAGAAGGGCGCGAGCTCCTCCGACCAGTCGGTGATGTCCTTCCACTGCGCGTCCTGGAAGAACGCCTTCGGCGGCACGTAGAGGGTGTTGGCGTAGTTCAGCGAACCGCCGCCGACACCGGCCCCGCCCAGCACCATCACGTCCTTGAGGACGTGGAAGCGCTGGATGCCGTACATCCCCAGGGCCGGGGCCCAGAGGTAGTTCCTGCTGTCCCAGGAGTTCCTGGGGAGCGTCTCCGGCGTGAAGCGGCGTCCCGCCTCCAGCACGGCGACCCGGTAGCCCTTCTCGGTCAGCCGCAGTGCGGAGACCGAACCGCCGAAACCGGAGCCGACGATGACCACGTCGTAGTCGAACCCGGGCTCTGCCTGCTCGTTGTCCGTCGCCATCAACGCTGCTCCCTGAATCCCTGACGGTGGGTGTGGTGCTGGAACGGACTACTTGAGCCGCAGGGCCTTCATCACGCCCAGGGCGCGGGTGAGCAGCTTGGCGTAGGCCTCGTCGTCCATCCCGAACGACGGCGCCATGCTGACCAGCTTCTGCACGGCGACGGTCTGCGGCTCGGTGTACTTGAGGATGCCCTCGGAGCCGTGGCGGCGGCCGACGCCGGAGTCGCCCATGCCGCCCATCGGCGCGGCGACGCTGGCGTAGGCGGGCGCGTAGCCCTCGTTGACGTTCACGGTGCCCGAGTGCAGCCGCGCGGCGACCTGCGCGCCGTGCCGCGGGTTCTTGCTCCACACGCTGGAGTTCAGCCCGTACGGCGTGCCGTTGGCCTCGGCGACGGCCTCGTCCTCGCTGTCGAAGCGGTAGACGGACACGACCGGCCCGAAGGTCTCCTCGGTGCACACGGCGCTGCTGGGGTCCACGCCGTCGAGGATGGTCGGCTCGAAGAACAGCGGGCCGACGTCGGGACGGGCCTGGCCGCCGGCCAGGACCCGGGCACCGTTCTTGACGGCCTCCTCGACGTGCCGGGTGACCGTGTCGAGCTGCCGCTGCGCGACCAGGGAGCCCATGTCGGCGCCCCACGCCAGGGTGTTGCCGAGGCGCATCGCCCTGGTCCGGGCCGCGAACCGCTCCAGGAAGGCGTCGGCGATCTCGCGGGCGACGTACAGCCGCTCGATGGAGATGCAGAGCTGCCCGGCGGAGGAGAAGCAGGCGCGGACGGCGCCCTCGGCGGCCTTGTCCAGGTCGGCGTCGGCGAGCACCAGCATGGCGTTCTTGCCGCCGAGCTCCATCGAGGCGCCGATCAGCCGGGCGGCGGCGCGCTGGGCCACGTCCCGTCCGGTGCGGGTGGAGCCGGTGAAGGAGACGTAGTCGGCGTGCGCGACGACCTCCGGACCGACCACCGGGCCGTCGCCGATGACGATCTGCCAGACCTCGGCGGGCAGCCCGGCCTCGACCATCAGCTCGCGGGCCCGCAGCGCGGTCAGCGCGGTCTGTGTGTCGGGCTTGGTGACGACCGCGTTCCCGGCGACGAACGCGGGCAGGGCGTCGCCGACGAACAGCGCGAGGGGGTAGTTCCACGGGGAGATCTGGCCGATGACGCCCTTGGGCTGACGCAGCTCGTGGACCTGGGTGAGCACCGGGAAGGCCCCGCCGCGGCGCCGCGGCTTGAGGTACCTGGCGGCGGCCCTGCCGTAGTGGCGGGCCTCGACGGCGGCGGCGGTCACCTCCTCGAAGGCGTGCCCGCGGGTCTTGCCGGTCTCCGACTGCACCAGGTCGAGCAGCTCGGCCTGCGCCGCGAAGAGCAGGTCGTGGAAGCGCAGCAGCACCGCGGCGCGCTCGCGCACCGGCCGCCGGGCCCAGTCGCGCTGCGCGGCGCGGGCCCGGACGAAGGCCGTCGCCACGTCCTGGGGAGTGGACTCCGGGATCTCCGCGAGCACCTCTCCGGTGAAGGGGTTGCGGCTCTGCGCGAGCGTGGGCTGCTCACCGGTCACGATGGCCTTGACCAGCCGGGCGACCAGCTCCGGCGTCACGGCGTCGGCGGCGGTACGAGGACCCGCCACCGCGACGGGGTTGCGCTCGCCGGTGGCGCTACTGGTGCTGATGTCAGTCATGACGTGCAGCGTAGGCCGTTTGCAGCCGCTTGGGTACCTGCCGGTAACAAGCACTTCCCGGAGCAATTCCGGGAGCACTCCCGGGACCTCTCAGAGGGACTTCACGGCATCCCCCACCGCCCGGTGGAAGGTCGGGAAGGCCCAGATCGTCCCGGCCAGTTCCGCCAGCGGCACCCGGGCCTGCACCGCCAGGCTGAGCAGGCCGAGTATCTCGCCGCCGGTGGGCCCGGCCGAGGTCGCCCCGACCAGGACGTCACCGGACGCGACCAGCTTGATGAAGCCGTCGTTCCCCGGGCCGTGGACCCGGCCCCGGTCGCTCGCGGCAAGGTCGGTGGTCGCCGTCCGCACGACCAGCCCCTGCGTCCGGGCCTCCGCCTCGGTCAGGCCGACCGCACCGATCTCCGGATCGGTGAAGGTCACCCGGGGCACGGCGTGGTACGCCGCCGGACGCCCGCCCTGGCCCAGGATCGCCCGCACCGCGACGTCCGCCTGGTACATGGCCATGTGGGTGAAGGCGCCCTTGCCGGTGACGTCGCCGACCGCCCACACCCCGGGCGCGCCCAGCACGCGAAGCCGGTCGTCCACCGGCAGCGACCGGGCGCCGGACGGTACGCCCAGCACTCCCGCGCCCAGACGGTCGAGGTCGACCTGTCGTCCCGAGGCGACCAGCATCCGCTTCGCGTTCAGCCGTTCACCTCGGCGGCAGGCGGCGGTGAACCGGTCCCCGTCGTACGCCACCGACACCAGTTCGGCCCCGGTGTGGATCTGCAGGCCGTCGGTGGTCAGCGCCCGCATCAGCAGCTCGGCCGCCTCCGGCTCCTCCCGGCCCAGCAGCCGCGACTGCGCCTCCAGCACGGTGACCTCGCAGCCGAGCCGCTGCAGTGTCTGACCGAGTTCCAGGCCGACCGCCCCGCCGCCCAGCACGAGCAGCGTCTCCGGCAGTTCCTCCGCCTCGATCAGATCGCGGTTGGTCCAGTACGGCGTACCGGCCAGGCCGGGCACCGGCGGCGCGGAGGGCCGCGTGCCGACCGCGAGGACCAGGGCGCGACGCGGCCGCAGCACCGTCTCGGTGTCGTCGCTGCCGGAGACGGTGACCTCGCCCGGGCCGGTGAGGCGTCCGGTGCCGCGCAGGAACTGCCCGCCGCGCGCGGTGAAGCGGTCGACGGCGACCTTGTCGTTCCAGTCGTCGGTGGCTTCGCGGACGCGGCGCGCGACCGGCCGCCAGTCCGGGTGCACCCGGCTGATCCCGGCCTGACCGGGGACGCGGTGGGCCTCGCTGACCAGGTTTCCGGCGCGCACCATGATCTTGGAGGGGATGCAGCCCCAGTACGGGCACTCGCCGCCCAGCAGCCGCTCGTCGACTCCGATGACGTCCCAGCCGACGTCGGCGAGGCGACCGGCCACCTCCTCCCCTCCAGGGCCCATTCCGATGACTACGGCGTCAGGTGTGGAGACTGCGGGGGCAACCATGACCGGCTCCCAACCGTGGGCGTGTGGCCTGCCTCGTTCCACCGTACTGCCGACGGGGTGGGGCGTCCTGGGCTCGGCACGGGAAGGAGTCCGGGAATCCTCAGGGTGTGCTGAAGCCGCCGATGATGTCGAGGAAGCGCTGGTAGCCGCGGGTCCAGACGGACTGCGGGTACGCCAGGTAGATGTCGTACTCGGTGCCCGTGCTGTCCTTGTAGAGCTGCTCGATGGCGTGGCGCTGTTCGGGGACACCGTTGATGTTCATGGTGAAGGTGAAGCTCCAGCGGGCGCCGGTGTATCCCCGGAAGGTGTCCTGTTCGAGGCTCTCCAGCTGGTAGCTGTGGTCGTTGGTGGTGAGCGAGGCCGCCATCTCCTGGGCGTGCTGCAGCGGCGATATGCCCTGTCCCGGGGTGACCCCGAAGATCAGCAGATGGTCCTGGTTGTCGGGGCTGTAGTTGATGGCAACGGTGCCCTTGGCGACGCGCGTCCAGGTCTGGCCCTCCGGCAGCGGGAAGCTGAACCCGGCGGGATCGTGCTGGACGGTGTACCCCTGCGGGATCACGGGCGCGTCCGTCGCGTGGGCGGAGGGCGAGGGGGTGGTCTTGTCCTGGCCGTTGTTCGCGGTCTGGTCCGCGGATCCGTTCCTGCTCACCTCGTAGGCGGCACCGCCGCCCGCGAGCGCGGCGAGCAGCCCGGCGATCACCAGCCAGGGCCACACCCGCCGGCGCCTGCCCGAGCCGGCCGCCTGCCGCTGCTGCCGGTCGTTCGGCCGGGCCGTCGACGGCGCCTGGGACGGTGCCGCCGAGTACGCGGTGGAGGGCGGGGACCCGGCGGCGGAGGTCGGACGGTACTCGGACTCCAGGAAGGCAGGCCGGATCGGCTCCGTCCGCTGGAACGGCGTCGGCATGTGCTCGTTGCGGTCCGCCGGCGGCACCACCGTCGTGGGGCTGCGCAGCGGGCTGGGCGGGGCGCTGATGCTGGTGGTGTCGCCGGCCGCGACTCGCTCCAGCATCCGGATCGCCTCGGGCGCGCTGGGTCGCTCGGCGGCCGCCTTCTCCATTAGAGCGCGTAGGACCGGGGCGAGCGCCCCCGCGTTGCGGGGTTCGGGCAGCGGGTCGGTGACGACCGCGGCCAGGGTCGTCAGCGGCGACTCGCGGCGGAACGGCGACTGGCCCTCCACCGCCGCGTACAGCGTCGCGCCGAGACCCCACAGGTCGGACTCGGGGCCGGGGCGGGACCCGTGCACCCGCTCCGGGGCGAGGTAGTCGGGCGAGCCGATCAGGTCACCGGTGCGGGTGAGCGCGGAGTCGCCCTCGTAGGTGGCGATCCCGAAGTCGGTGAGGACGACCCGTCCGGTGCCGCGCTCCAGCAGCACGTTCGCGGGCTTCACATCGCGGTGGATCACGCCGACCTGGTGTCCGCGGTGCAGCGCGGCCAGCACCTGCGCGCCTATCCCGGCGGCCTCACGGGGGTTCAGCGTGCCTTCCTGCTCGACCAGTTCGGCGAGCGAGCGGCCGTCGATCAGCTCCATCACGATCCACGGCTTGCCGTCCTGCTCCAGGACGTCGTGGATGGTGATCACCCCGGGATGCTTGATCCTGGCGGCGGCACGCGCCTCCTGCTTCATCCGGGACTGGACGATGAGCAGATCCTCCTCGGCCAGGTGGCCGACGGACAGTTCCTTGACGGCGACCTCGCGGTCCAACATCTGGTCCTGGGCCCGCCAGACGGTGCCCATGCCGCCCCGGCCGAGCCGGTCCCCCAGCAGGTACCGGCCTGCCAGCATCCGTGGGGCCGCGACGTCGGCACTCGTGGCGGGGCCGCGCGTGCCTGTGCCCCGCACCGGCTCCTCGCCGCGTGCGGACCCGACCACCGAGCCCTCTTCCGTACCCACCGTGCTCCCCCTCGCCTGCGTCCCGCCGTGTCCGTCCGAGCCTGCGGCAGGAACCATTGGCACCGCACGATAACCCCAGGGTTTGCAGCACAGCCTAGGCACCCTCCGTCCCGGCGGGAACGGCAGGGCGGGTCATGTGACCGGGCTGTGACGCTCAGCGGGACAGCAATACCGCAATGACCAGTGCCAAGAGGACGAAAAGCACCACACCGGCGACGAGCAGCGACCCCAGCAGCGCGGCCCGGCGGCGCGGAGCGGCATGCCGGTGGTGCGGGAAGTCGGGATGCGGGAGCACGTCCCCGCGCAGCCGCTGGACGGGCAACAGCGCCGCCACCGACTGCACTTCGTCCTGGTCGATCGGCTCGGGTGCGCGTATCAGCAGCAGGCGGATCCGCTCCGCCGCCTCCGGCAGCGAGGGCCGCTCGCGGGGATCGGTCCGCAGCAGCCGCTCCACCAGGGGACCGAGCAGCCCGCACTCGGGAAGCGGGGCGCGGGAGCTCCCTCGTGCGGGCAGTGCCGGACGGGCGGGGGTCGGCAACTCGCCCGCCCGGACGGCGGCGAACAGCGTCTCCGTGTCCTCCTGCGGGAACGGGGGCGTGCCCGTCAACGCGCGGTAGAGCAGCACGCCCAGCGCCCAGGCGTCCGCCTCGGGCCCCACCGGAAGCCCCGCCGCAGTCCCGACCGGGGTCCCCGCCGCAGTTCCCGCCGGGGCGGTGGATCCGGCCGGCCGACCGGTCGCGAACTGCGGCGGCACGTCGGCGGGCCGGCCCGGGGCCGGTCCCGCCTGCTCCGGCGACCACCGCTCGGGAACGGCACCGACGATGATGGCGCGGGCGTCCCGGGCCCGGACCCGGGCCGGGGTCCACGGTCCGGCGGGCACCCCCGCGCCCGGTTGCTCGGCGCCGGGGCCCCCGCAGAGCGCCTCCTGGGCCGTGCCGACCACCAGCCCGCCGAGCAGCGCGGTGCCGTCGTCGCAGACCATGACCGTGTCCGCGGTCAGGTTCCCGTGCACGAGCCCGGCGGCGTGCACCGCGCGCAGCGCCGCCACCAGGTCGTGCGCCAACTCGGCGGCACGGTACTGCGACAGCGGCCCCTGCCCGAGCAGCGCGCTGAGCTGGACGCCTGGAACGGACTCGCCGGCCACCCACAGGTAGCCGTTCTCCTCGAACACCTGGAAGACCTGGCTCAGCCGGGGATGGTCGGGGACGGTCCGGGCGACCAACGCGGACTGCTCCAGCGCACGGCTCGCCGTGGCGTCCGATCCGCCCGCCCGGTCCGGCGCCACCTGGTCGAAGGGCTCGACGGTCTCCGGCAGCGGCACGGCGTCGAGTTGCACCTCGGCGCCGCTGCGGTTGTCGACCGCGGCGACCCCGCTGCCGCGTGCGGCGCCGGCCAGCTGGTAGCGGTCGGCCAGCAACCGGCCCTCGGTACGGGGAGCCCTGACCGGGGAGCCGCGGCGCGCAGCTCGGCTCCTGGACTCCCTCGCTGCCTTGGACGCCTTGGACGTCTTGGACTCCTTCGACTCCTTGGCTGCTCTGGTCACGCCGCCACCTCCCTCGCTCGCGCGGCCTGCTCCGCCCGGCCGTTCGACCTCAGGGTACGTGCCGACGGTGCGTCAGGCCGCAGGCTGGAAGCTGGAGAAGAAGTGGCGGAGCAGCTCCTGGTTCCTGACGTCGTGCCAGGTGGCGTCCGCGGCGGTCCAGTAGATCGCGTAGCCGTGCTGCGGGTCGGGGACGAAACCGCGGTTGAGCGCGTGCAGCGCCTGGCCCGTACGAGAGGTGTACGTCCACTCCCAGTCGGCCGCGTCCCAGCCGTCGCGATAGCTGACGGTCTGCAGCCGGACCCGCTGGTAGTTCGCGAAGTTGCCGGAGACCTGGGCCTCCTCGTTCTGCCAGGCGGCGACGGCGCTGTGGCCGGGGGTCGCGGTCGAGTCGAGCTGCAGGGTGCCGGCCGGGCCCCGGTACTTCCAGCTGCTGGCGCTCCGGCTGACCAGGGTCCACCCGGTCGGGATCTCGATCGAGGAGCCGCCTGGTCCCTGGACCCGCTGGTACGTCCCTGCCGCCGCCTGGGCCGAGGCCGAGGGACCGGCCGAGTACGGGGCCGACGCGGACGCCTTGGCGCGGCCGGCGGTGGAGCCGCTCTGCCCGGTCCCGGTGCCCTTGCCCTGGTGCGCCAGGGCCAGCCAGGCTCCGGTACCCGCGACCAGCAGCAGCACGACCAGCGCCAGCACCAGGGTGCCGGTCCGTCGCCGACGCGGCGGCGGACCGGACGGTGAGGCCTGCCCGGCAACGGTCGCCGCGGACGCCGCGGATGCCGGAGTCGGTGGCGACGCGGGCAGCGGCTGCTGCCGCGTCGGTGCGGTCAGCGGCGCCGCCCCGAGCGTCACCGTGGGCTCCTGGGCGACCCTCGGCGCACGCTGGGCGGGCGGCTCCGGCGCCGACAGCACGCCGACCAGCATCCGCCGCGTCGTCGCCTCGTCCAGGCGCTCGTAGGGGTCCTTGCGCAGCAGCCCCGCGATCACCGGCGTCAGCTCCCCGCCGTTGCGCGGCGGAGTGAGCTCCTCGGTCATCACCGCCGTGAGCGTCGACAGCGCCGACCCCCGGTCGTACGGCGGATGCCCCTCGACCATCGCGTACAGCGTCGCTCCGAGCGACCACAGGTCGGCCGGAGCGCCGGGTATCCCGCCGCGGGCGCGTTCCGGCGAGATGTACGAGGGAGCGCCGACCAGCATGCCGGTGGACGTCACCGACGGGTCGCCCTCCATCCGGGCGATGCCGAAGTCCGTGAGCACGACCCGCCCGTCATGGCCGATCAGCACGTTCGACGGCTTCACGTCCCGGTGCAGGATCCCGGACCGGTGCGCCTCGGCGAGGACGCCCAGCAGGTCCAGGCCGATCTGGGCGGCGCGCCTGGGCGGCAGCACCCCGTCCGCCCTGATCACCTCGCTCAGCGAGCGCGACTCGACCAGCTCCATCACGATCCACGGGCGGTCGTCCTCCTCGACCACGTCGTAGACCGTGACGGCGGCGGTGTGCCGGATCCTGGCGATGGCCTTGGCCTCGGTGAGGGTCCTGGCGACCAGCCGCCGTCGCTCGTCCTCCTCCACGCCGACGGCGAACCGCAGCTCCTTGACGGCGACGGCGCGGCCCAGGATCTCGTCCGTGGCCCGCCAGACCGTGCCCATGCCGCCCCGTCCGAGCACGGACTCCAACCGGTAGCGGCCCGCGAGCAGCCGCCCCGCCATCCCCTGGTCACTGCTCTGGTCGCCGGTCATCCGGATGAGGTCCCCTCCAGCTGTGTGCTGCCCAGAGCCTAGCCGCCCAGTCGTGCCGCGTCGGCAGTCAGGTCGTCAGGCTGCTGCTGCGACTCCCGCTCCGCCTCGACGCGCCGACGGTAGTGCTCGACCTGACGGTCCACCTGGCTCTTGTCCCAGTCCAGTTCACGGGCCATCAGCTCGGCTGCCTCCTGCATCGAGGAGGTCCCCCGGTCGAAGGTCTCGATGGAGATCCTGGTCCGCCGCGCCAGCACGTCGTCCAGGTGCAGGGCACCCTCGCAGCGCGCGGCGTAGACGACCTCGGCGCGCAGGTAGTCGTCCGCGTGGGTCAGCGGCTCGGCCAGCGAGGCGTCCTCGGCGATCAGCTCCATCACCTCCTCCGCCAGCGACCCGTACCGGTTGAGCAGGTGCTCGACCCGGGCCACGTGCAGGCCGCTGCGCCGGGCCAGCACGCCCCGGCCGTTCCACAACGCCTGGTAGCCCTCGGCGCCGGCCAGCGGCACCCGCTCGGTGCAACTGGGCGCCACCCTCTGGTCCAGGCCGTGCACGGCCTCGTCCACGGCGTCCTGGGCCATCACCCGGTACGTCGTGTACTTGCCGCCGGCGACCACCACGAGGCCCGGTGCGACGTGCTGCACCACGTGCTCGCGGCTGAGCTTGGATGTCGCGTCGGACTCGCCCGCCAGCAGCGGGCGCAGACCCGCGTAGACGCCCTCCACGTCCTCCCTGGTCAGCGGCACCGCCAGCACCGAGTTCACATGGTCGAGCAGGTACTCGATGTCGGCGCTGCTGGCCGCCGGGTGGTCCTTGCCGAGGGTCCACTCGGTGTCCGTCGTGCCGACGATCCAGTGCCGGCCCCAGGGGATCACGAAGAGCACGCTCTTCTCCGTGCGCAGGATCAGGCCGGTCGAGGAGTGGATCCGGTCCCGCGGCACGACCAGGTGGATGCCCTTCGACGCCCGCACGTGGAACTGCCCGCGCTCGCCGACCAGCGCCTGCGTCTCGTCCGTCCACACGCCGGTCGCGTTGACGACCTGCCGGGCCCGTACCTCGAACTCGGTGCCCTGCTCCAGATCGTGCACCCGGGCACCGACGACCCGCTCCCCCTCGCGCAGGAAGCCCACGACCCGGGCCCGGTTGGCGGCCGCCGTCCCGTACGAGGCCGCGGTACGCACCAGGGTGGTGACGAAGCGGGCGTCGTCCATCTGCGCGTCGTAGTACTGCACCGCGCCGACCAGCGCGTCCCTGCGCAGGCAGGGGGCCTGCCGCAGGGCCTGACGCCGCGACAGGTGCCGGTGCACCGGCAGGCCGCGCCCGTGGCCGCTGGACACTGACATGGCGTCGTAGAGCGCGATGCCCGAACCCACGTACGGACGCTCCCAACCCCGGTGCTGCAGCGGGTAGAGGAAGGGCACCGGCTTGACCAGGTGCGGTGCGAGCGTCTGCAACAGCAGACCGCGTTCCTTCAACGCCTCCTTGACCAGGGCGAAGTCCAGCATCTCCAGATAGCGCAGCCCCCCGTGGATCAGCTTGCTGGATCGGCTCGACGTTCCCGCCGCCCAGTCCCTCGCCTCCACCAGGCCGGTGGCGAGTCCGCGGGTCGCGGCGTCGAGCGCCGTGCCGGCGCCGACCACACCGCCGCCGACCACCAGCACGTCCAGTTCCTGTTCGGCCATCCGGGCAAGCGACTCCGCCCGCTCGGTCGGCCCCAGTTTCGCGATCCGCAAGGCTGCCTCCGTGTGCTCCGATGCCACAGTCCAGCTGGGTCACCAGTCTGCCCTGTACCTGCCCAAAACGGGCGCCGACGGCCTGTGGCCAGCACCGGAGCCAGGATCGACTCGGATAACAACTAGGGAATGCCTGTTCGATCCTGCTAGCCTGCCGCCCACTCCACCGCGCCACAGGCCCAGCAGAGGGCTTCCGGCGCGCCCAACAGCTGCTTCTCATACCCGGGGGACCGCATGAGCGACACCGCACCCACACCCGCGACCGCACCAGCACCCGCGACCGCACCCACACCCGCACCCGCGACCGCACCCGCACCCACGACCGCTCCGGTGGACGACACCGCTCCGAATCCCGTACCCGCGTCGGCCACCGCACCCGCTTACGGCTACGTTGCGCCCGCGCCTACCCAACCGGCCCCCGCGGGCGACGCCGGAATGGCCATCCTGGCGGGCATGGGAGTCATGCTCGTCAGCGCGGCGCTCTACGCGGGCATCGTGGACGCCACCAAGTGGCAGATCAGCTACATGGGTGTCGGCCTCGGCGCGGCGGTCGGCTTCGCCATCGCCAAGGTCGGCGGGCGAAGCACCGTCCTGCCGTTCGTGAGCCTGCTGCTCGCTGTCATCGGCGTGTTCCTCGGCCAGTTCTTCGGCCTGGGCCTGCTCGCCGCCCGGCTGGACGGCTTCTCCGCGTCCGAGCTCTTCCTGTCCCACAGCGACCTGGTGTTCAGCGCTTGGAAGGCCTCCCTGGACGTCAAGGAGGTCCTCTTCATGGCCGTGGCCGCGTACGTCGGCTTCATCCTTCCCAAGCGCGTGCACGCCAGCTCCTGACTCCTGACGGACCGTCGGCCGGAGTCGGCCGGACAGGCCCGCCATCGCAGACGTCCCCGGCGCGAGCCCGCGCCGGGGACGTCTGCGATCCGGGTGCGAGCTACCGGTGCGCGACCGTGACCTCGACCCGCTGGAACTCCTTGAGCTCCGAGTAGCCGGTGGTGGCCATCGCCCGGCGCAGCGCGCCGAACAGGTTCATGGTGCCGTCCGGCGTGTGCGAGGGGCCAGAGAGGATCTCCTCGGTCGTGCCGACCGTGCCCAGGTCCACCCGCTTTCCGCGCGGCAGCTCCTCGTGCACGGCCTCCATGCCCCAGTGGAATCCCTTGCCGGGGGCGTCGTTGGCACGGGCCAGCGCGGCGCCGATCATCACCGCGTCGGCACCGCAGGCGACGGCCTTCGCCAGGTCCCCGCTGTAGCCGACACCGCCGTCCGCGATCACGTGGACGTACCGGCCGCCGGACTCGTCCATGTAGTCGCGCCGGGCCGCCGCGACGTCCGCGACCGCGGTCGCCATCGGCACCTGGATGCCGAGGACGGTACGGGTGGTGTGCGCCGCGCCGCCGCCGAAGCCGACCAGCACGCCCGCCGCGCCGGTGCGCATCAGGTGCAGCGCCGCGGTGTAGGTGGCGCAGCCGCCGACGATGACCGGGACGTCGAGCTCGTAGATGAACTGCTTGAGGTTCAGCGGCTCGGACGCGCCCGAGACGTGCTCGGCGGAGACCGTGGTCCCGCGGATCACGAAGATGTCGACGCCGGCGTCCACCACGACCTTGGAGAACTCGGCCGTGCGCTGCGGCGACAGGGCCGCCGCGGTGACGACGCCGGAGTCACGGATCTCCTTCAACCGCTGGCCGATCAGCTCGGCCCTGATGGGCTCGCGGTAGATCTCCTGGAGCCGGCGGGTGGCGACGGCCTCGTCCTTGACCTCGGTGATCTCGTCGAGCAGCGGGCGCGGGTCCTCGTAGCGGGTCCACAGACCCTCCAGGTTGAGCACGCCGAGGCCGCCCAGCTGCCCGAAGGCGATGGCCTGCGCGGGTGAGACCACGCTGTCCATCGGCGCGGCCAGGAACGGGAGCTCGAAGCGGTAGGCGTCGATCTGCCAGGCGATCGAGACCTCCTTGGGGTCCCGGGTCCGCCGGCTCGGTACGACGGCGATGTCGTCGAAGGCGTACGCCCGTCGGCCCCGCTTGCCCCGCCCGATCTCGATCTCGGTCACGTCCAGCCCTTCGCTCAACCTGCTGCTGCCAGGGACCAGTATCCCGTACAACGAGGAAAGGGCCGCCGAAGCGGCCCCCTCTGCCCGGAGCAGGTCGTTACTGGCCGTGGTAGTTCGGGGCCTCGACGGTCATCTGGATGTCGTGCGGGTGGCTCTCCTTGAGCCCCGCCGAGGTGATCCGGACGAAGCGGCCCTTGGACTCCATCTCGGCGATGGTCGCCGCGCCGACGTAGCCCATGGTCTGCCGCAGACCGCCGACCAGCTGGTACAGCACCGCCGACAGCGGGCCGCGGTAGGGCACCTGGCCCTCGATGCCCTCGGCGATCAGCTTCTCGTCCGAGGTGACCTCGCCCTGGAAGTAGCGGTCCTTGGAGAAGGACCTCGCCTGGCCGCGGGACTGCATCGCACCGAGCGAGCCCATGCCACGGTAGGACTTGAACTGCTTGCCGTTGATGAAGAGCAGCTCGCCCGGGGACTCCTCGCAGCCGGCCAGCAGGCTGCCGAGCATCACCGTGTCGGCGCCGGCGGCCAGCGCCTTGCCGATGTCGCCCGAGTACTGCAGGCCGCCGTCGCCGATGACCGGTACGCCGGCGTCGCGGCAGGCGAGCGCGGCCTCGTAGATCGCGGTGACCTGCGGCACGCCGATCCCGGCGACCACGCGGGTGGTGCAGATGGAGCCGGGGCCGACGCCGACCTTGACTCCGTCGACACCCGCGTCGATCAGGGCCTGGGCGCCGTCGCGGGTGGCGACGTTGCCGCCGATGACGTCGACGTCGACCGCCGACTTGATCTTGGCCATCCAGTTCAGGGCGTTGCTGTTGTGGCCGTGCGAGGTGTCGACGATCAGGAAGTCGACGCCCACGGCGGCCAGCGCCTGGGCCCGCTCCAGCGCCTCCGCGCTCGCGCCGACGGCCGCGCCGACCAGCAGCCGGCCCTCGCCGTCCTTGGCGGCCAGCGGGTACTTCTCGGCCTTGACGAAGTCCTTGACCGTGATCAGGCCCTTGAGCCTGCCGTCCGCGTCCACCAGCGGCAGCTTCTCGATCTTGTGGCGGCGCAGCCGCTCGATGGCGTCCTCACCGCTTATCCCGACCTCGCCGGTGATCAGCGGCATCGGGGTCATGACCTCGCGGACCTGGCGGCTGCGGTCGAGCTCGAAGGCCATGTCGCGGTTGGTGACGATGCCCAGCAGGCGGCCGGAGCTGTCGGTGACCGGGACGCCGCTGATGCGGAACTTGGCACAGAGCGCGTCCGCCTCGGCCAGGGTGGCCTCCGGGCCGACCGTGATCGGGTCGGTGACCATGCCGGACTCGGAGCGCTTCACCAGGTCGACCTGGTTGACCTGGTCCTCGATGGAGAGGTTGCGGTGCAGTACGCCGACACCGCCCTGGCGGGCCATGGCGATGGCCATCCGTGCCTCGGTGACCTTGTCCATGGCGGCCGAGAGCAGCGGGATGTTCACGCGGACGTTCCGGGAGACCCGAGAGGAGGTGTCCACTGCGTTCGGCATCACCTCGGAGGCACCGGGCAGCAGCAGGACGTCGTCGTAGGTGAGCCCGAGCATGGCGAACTTCTCGGGGACACCTGCGGCATTCAAAGACATGTGGGGCACCTTCCCGTACCGACCCGAAGATCCTCTGGACGGGGAGCTGATGGCCGCACCCGCCCGCGCGACTCGGCGCCACGGGGGGCCGCAGGATGGGCAGCTCGGCACCGATACTTGAGTCTACCGGTACGCGGGGTACACCCCTTGCGCCCCGGACGGCCCATGTGCTCAACACCTCACAGAAGTCGACCGGCATCGCCGAACGGGTCGGGCCAGAACGGGTCGGGCCGAACGGGTCGGGCGAACTGATCAGGCGAAGCACGTCAGGCCGAGCGGGTCAGGCGGAGAGTCCCTGCGGACCGCCGAGGGCCAGCGCCCGCAACCGACTCAGCGCACGGTGCTGGGCGACCCGCACCGCGCCGGCGGACATCCCGAGCACCTCGCCGGTCTCCTCCGCCGTCAGTCCCGCGGCGACCCTGAGCAGCACCAGCTCCCGCTGCCGGGCCGGGAGGCAGGCCAGCAGTTCCCTGGCCCAGGCGGCGTCGCTGCTGAGCAGCGCGCGCTCCTCGGGGCCGAGTGCGTCGTCCGGGGTCTCCGGCAGATCCTCGGCGAGGAACACCGACTGGCCGGGGCCCCTCATGGCGGCACGCTGCAGGTCCGCGATCTTGTGCGCGGCGATCCCGTAGACGAACGCCTCGAACGGGCGGCCCTCGTCGCGGTACCGGGGAAGCGCGCAGAGCACCGCGAGGCAGACTTCCTGCGCCACGTCGTCCACATGGTGCCGGGCCCCGCCCGGCAGCCGGATCAGCCGGGCCCTGCAGTAGCGCAGCACCAGCGGGTGCACCCGGGCAAGGAGCTCGTCGGTGGCCTCGGCGTCACCGCCGACAGCGCGGACCACGAGGGCACCGATGGGCACGGCTACCCCGCCGGTAGGCTGCACGCCGCCCGCGGCAGCAGTCACTTCGTCGTCACGCACCGGTCCATGGTGCCTGGTCGCTTCCGAAAACGTGGCACCGCACCCCGACTTGTGCATCGGAACGTTATGCGCCACAGCCGTACCCTCCCGCCCGCCACCCACCGTCGCAGCGCTTCGCGCCCCGTCGTTCGCGGGCTCCCCAAGCTCCAGACTCCCCAGAAGGTCCATGTCTCCCATGGTGCGTCCTCGGCCGGGAAACAAGCCACACCCCGCACCCCCGCCCACCGGGCGGGGGTGCCCCCGCGCTCACGGCGGAGGCGTCAGCGCACCAGGCCCCAGCGGAACCCGAGCGCGACGGCGTGCGCGCGGTCGGAGGCACCGAGCTTCTTGAACAGCCGGCGGGCGTGCGTCTTCACGGTGTCCTCGGAGAGGAACAGCTCGCGGCCGATCTCGGCGTTGCTGCGGCCGTGGCTCATGCCTTCGAGCACCTGGATCTCACGGGCTGTCAGGGTCGGCGCGGCTCCCATCTCGGCGCAGCGCAGCCGCCGGGGGGCGAGCCGCCAGGTCGGGTCCGCGAGGGCCTGGGTCACGGTGGCCCGCAGCTCAGCCCGCGAGGCGTCCTTGTGCAGGTATCCGCGCGCCCCTGCGGCGACCGCCAGGGCCACGCCGTCGAGGTCCTCCGCGACGGTGAGCATGATGATGCGGGCGCCGGGATCGGCGGACAGCAGCCGCCGCACCGTCTCGACGCCGCCGAGGCCGGGCATCCGCACATCCATGAGGACGAGGTCGGACCGGTCCGCGACCCAGCGACGGAGCACCTCCTCACCATTGGTAGCGGTGGTCACCCGGTCGACGCCGGGCACGGTCGCGACCGCGCGGCGGAGCGCCTCCCGGGCGAGCGGTGAATCATCACAGACGAGAACGGATGTCATGACCGTCCTCCGCAGCTGATCCGGGTCACGTTGAGCCTCCTGGCTGGTACGAGCTGGTACGAGCTGGTACGAATCGTCACCGACACGGCCGCGGCAACCGACGTCTTCCCCGACGCCCGTTCCGTTTGCCGCCTCCGCACTCCCAACGACCGTCACTCGAATGAGTTACGGGGTCGGCAGCCGCCTCCACCACTCTATGTGGTCGAACCGCTACGGATCATCCACCTCGCAGGGCGATCCGGCGCACAACCGCCACTTCTGCGGCATGCATGCGCCACGCCCCACAACCGAGCGCGGGGCGCTGCGCGGGAGCGCGGCCTGCCTGTACTCCCAACGAGTACCCCCACTCGCAGGACACGCCACGTGTCGCGGCTGATCCGTTCGGACTCCGCCACTCGCCTCACCCCTGCCCAGCTTTGGCTATTTCATGAGACTTTCGTGACTTAAGGGTTATATGCAACGCTGATGGCCTCTTGTCCGATTAGATCTACATGAGTCATATTTCCATCTACTCAGACCGGATGGGGTGAGCGCCGCGCGACGCACCCCCAGCAGGGCCACAGGACGGGCCAGCCGCCCGCCGGATCTCCCCCTGACCGCACCCGAACCCCGAGGGAATGAGCAATGGCAGACTTCTCCCGCCTCCCTGGCCCCAACGCAGACCTCTGGGACTGGCAACTCTCCGCCGCCTGCCGGGGCGTCGACAGCTCGCTCTTCTTCCATCCCGAGGGCGAACGCGGAGCGGCACGCAGCTCCCGCGAGCAGTCCGCCAAGGAGGTCTGCATGCGCTGCCCGGTGCGAGCCGAGTGCGCCACACATGCCCTGGCCGTACGCGAGCCGTACGGCGTCTGGGGCGGACTGACCGAGGACGAGCGCGAGGAGCTGCTGGGGCGCGCCCGGCACCGCCCGCTCGACTCGGCGGTACTGAACCCGACCGCACGGAGCTCGCACACGCGGGACCCGCACGCCCGGGACTCAGGCACGCGGGACCCAAGCACGCGGGACCCACACACTCGGGACCCACACACTCGGGACTCGCATACTCGGGACTCAGGCACGCTGATCAGTGGCTGAGCACGGGCTGACCGCACGCTGACGACACCGGCCGTTGCCAAGAAGAATCGTTTCTGCTCAACGGCCGCGCGGACCGACGCCCCCGCGCGGCCACCTCGCCACGCCGACCGTCGCCGGCGCCGGCGCCGGCGCCGCTACGCCTGCGGCAACCGCACCCG
This sequence comes from Streptacidiphilus sp. MAP12-16, assembly GCF_041262165.1. NCBI lineage: Bacteria > Bacillati > Actinomycetota > Actinomycetes > Kitasatosporales > Streptomycetaceae > Streptacidiphilus > Streptacidiphilus sp. MAP12-16. The sequence continues at coordinate 413,241 of NZ_JBGCBY010000001.1, read as the reverse complement.
CGCCAGCCGGTCCAGCATCAGCTCGACGGCCGGCACCTGCTCCAGATCCGGCAGCGTCAGCGCGACCACCTCCCGGAAGGCCCCCGAAGCGAGCGGCACGACCGAGACACCGGTCCGCCGGACCGGTGCCAGCGCCAGTTCCGGCAGCACCGCGACGCCGAGACCGGCACCGACCAGTCCGAGCACCGCCGGGTAGTCGTCCGTGGCGAAGTCGATCCGCGGCGCGAAGCCCGCCTCCGCGCACATGTCCACCAGATGGCCCCTGCACTGGGGACACCCCGCGATCCACTGCTCCCCGGCGAGCTCGGCGAGCTCCAGCGGGTCGTCCGCTCCCCGACCGGCCAGCGGGTGCCCCTCCGCCACCACCCCGACCAGCCGGTCCTCCAGCAGCGGCCGGACCACCAGGTCCGACCAGTCGCAGGCGGCGGCGGAGGCGGATGCCTCCACCACCGCCTCCGCCCGTGCCTGCCGGCGCGACCCCGCCTCCGCCTGCACCACATGCAGACCGGTGTCCCGACCCGGATAGCGAAAGGCCAGCGCCACCTCGCAGTCCCCACCGCGCAGCATCGCCAGCGACTCCGGCGGCTCCGCCTCGGTCAGCGACACCCGTACGCCGGGCCGGGCCGCCCGCACCCCGGCCACGGCGGGCGGAACCAGCGTCGAACTGGCCGTCGGGAAGGACACCAGGCGCACCCGCCCGGTGCGCAGCCCGGCGATGGCGGCCAGTTCCTCCTCCGCCGCCGTCAGACCGGCCAGGATCCCGGCTGCGTGCCGCACCAGCACCTCGCCCGCCTCGCTGAGCCGGATCCCGCGACCGACCCGCACCACGAGCGGCGTCCCCACCGACTTCTCCAGCGCCTTCATCTGCTGGCTCACCGCCGGCTGTGTGTACCCCAGCTCCCGTGCGGCGGCGGAGAAGGAACCGGTACGCGAGACGGCACGGAGCACGCGGAGATGACGGGCTTCTATCACCCGCTCAGCATAAGCCTCCCTTTGATGCCACGGGAAAAGTTGTCCACAGACTTATGTATGCGGCCTGCCACCACGGACTACGCTGCGGGCCATGGGGAAGCTGCTTTCAGTGAACGTCGGGCGGGGCCACCAGGCCGACTACACCGACCAGGACAGGACCGGCATCGACAAGCGACCCGTGGACGGTCCGGTGGCGCTCACCGCCCCCGGCCCACGGGGCGTCGCCGCCAGCGGGGTGGCCGGGGACACCGTCTGCGACCTTCGCTACCACGGCGGTGACGACCAGGCCGTCTACGCCTACTCGCGCGAGGAGCTCGACTCCTGGGAGCAGGAGCTCGGCCGCGAACTCTCCGGGGGCGTGTTCGGCGAGAACCTGACGACCCGTGGGATCGCCGTCAGCGACGCGGTCATCGGCGAGCGCTGGCAGGTCGGTGAGCGGGTGGTGCTGGAGGTCAGCGCGACCCGTATCCCCTGCCGGACCTTCGCCGGGTGGCTGGACCAGCGGCAGTGGGTGAAGCGCTTCACCCAGCGCGCTCTGCCCGGCGCGTACCTGCGGGTGCTGACGCCGGGCGAGGTCCGGGCGGGCGACCCGGTCACCGTGCTGTCCCGGCCGGACCACGGGCTGACCACCGGGATGGTGTTCCGTGCGCTGACCCTCGAACCGGAGCTGCTGCCGCAGCTGGTAGAGGTCGACGCCCTCGCCGCACACCAGCGCGAGGCCGCCGCGCAGAGGCTGCGCGCCCGGCAGCGGAACTGACCGGGCGCCCACCGACGCGCCGAGGGCCCGGCCCCCGCCTGCTGGCGGAGGGCCGGGCCCTCGGGTGCTACCGACGGTGCGTCAGAGCGACGTCAGTGCGAGTGGCCGTGGCCGCCGTGCGAGTGGCCCGCGTGGGCAGCGGCGTCCTCGTCGGCCGGCTTCTCGACGACCAGGGTCTCCGTGGTGAGCAGCAGCGACGCGATGGACGCGGCGTTCTGCAGCGCGGAGCGGGTGACCTTGACCGGGTCGATGACGCCGGCCTTGATCAGGTCGCCGTACTCGCCGGTCGCGGCGTTGAAGCCCTGGCCCTCGTCGAGCTCGCTCACCTTGGTGGTGATGACGTAGCCCTCGAGGCCGGCGTTCTGGGCGATCCAGCGCAGCGGCTCGATCAGCGCGCGGCGGACCACCGCGACACCGACGGCCTCGTCGCCGGACAGGCCCAGGCCGCCGTCGAGCACCTTCTGAGCGTGCACGAGGGAGGCGCCGCCACCGGCGACGATGCCCTCCTCGACCGCCGCGCGGGTCGCCGAGATGGCGTCCTCGAGACGGTGCTTCTTCTCCTTGAGCTCGACCTCGGTGGCCGCGCCGACCTTGATCACGCAGACCCCGCCGGCCAGCTTGGCCAGGCGCTCCTGCAGCTTCTCGCGGTCCCAGTCCGAGTCGGTGTTCTCGATCTCGGCCTTGATCTGCGCGACGCGGGCGGCGACCTCGGAGCCCTCGCCGCCGCCGTCGACGACGGTGGTGGCGTCCTTGCTGATCGTGACGCGGCGGGCGGTGCCCAGCAGGTCCAGACCGGCCTGGTCGAGCTTGAGGCCGACCTCCTCGGCGATGACGGTGGCACCGGTGAGGGTGGCCAGGTCGCCGAGCATGGCCTTGCGGCGGTCGCCGAAGCCGGGGGCCTTCACCGCGACGGCGTTGAAGGTGCCGCGGATCTTGTTGACGACCAGGGTGGACAGCGCCTCGCCGTCCACGTCCTCGGCGATGATCAGCAGGGGCTTGCTGGCGCCGCCCTGCAGGATCTTCTCCAACAGCGGGAGCAGGTCCTGGATGCTGGAGATCTTGCCCTGGTGGATCAGGATGTACGGGTCGTCGAGGACGGCCTCCATACGCTCCTGGTCGGTGACCATGTAGGGCGACAGGTAGCCCTTGTCGAACTGCATGCCCTCGGTGAACTCGAGCTCGAGCCCGAAGGTGTTCGACTCCTCGACGGTGATGACACCGTCCTTGCCGACCTTGTCCATGGCCTCGGCGATCAGGTCGCCGACCTGCTGGTCCTGGGCGGACAGCGCGGCGACGGCGGCGATGTCCTCCTTGCCGTCGATCTCGCGGGCGACCGAGAGCAGGTGCTCCGACACGGCCGCGACGGCGGCGTCGATGCCCTTCTTCAGTCCGGCCGGTCCTGCGCCGGCCGCGACGTTGCGCAGGCCCTCGTTGACCAGGGCCTGGGCCAGGACGGTCGCGGTGGTGGTGCCGTCACCCGCGATGTCGTTGGTCTTGGTGGCGACCTCCTTGACGAGCTGCGCGCCAAGGTTCTCGTACGGGTCGTCCAGCTCCACCTCGCGGGCGATGGTGACGCCGTCGTTGGTGATGGTGGGCGCGCCGAACTTCTTGTCGATGACGACGTTGCGGCCCTTGGGACCGATCGTCACCTTCACGGTGTCGGCAAGCTTGTTGACGCCGCGCTCGAGCGAGCGGCGGGCGTCCTCGTCGAACTGCAGGATCTTCGCCATGCTTTGGGTTTCCCTCTCAAACAACCGAGCCCGGGCACCCGGTCTCACTCAGTGAAGACTGGGGCCCGGGCGGGTCACGACTCTGCGGTCAGCGTCAGCTGTGCTGCGGGGTCTAACTTCTGCTTACTTCTTGTTACTTCTGGACGATCGCGAGAACGTCGCGCGCCGAGAGGACGAGGTACTCCTCGCCGTTGTACTTGACCTCGGTGCCGCCGTACTTGCTGTACAGAACGATGTCGCCGACGGCGACGTCGAGCGGCAGACGCTGGCCGTCCTCGAAGCGACCCGGGCCCACGGCCAGGACAACGCCCTCCTGGGGCTTCTCCTTGGCAGTGTCCGGGATGACCAGGCCAGAGGCCGTGGTCTTCTCGGCTTCGAGCGGCTGGACCACAATGCGGTCCTCGAGCGGCTTGATGGCAACCTTGGAGCTGGTGGTCGTCACGTTCCGACCTCCCCCTTCGGAGATCACGGGGTGATTCATGTCTTGGGTCGCGAAGATTTGGGATGGCGTGGCCGTCGTCGCGGTGCCGGACGCGCCTCTTCGCGGTTAGCGCTCTCACTGGGAGAGTGCCAACCACGACACTAGGCCGCCGTTAGCACTCAGTCAACCAGAGTGCCAACGACGCGCGTGGGCGATGATGAACGGGTGGAGATCGAATCGTTCCGGGCGCTGCTGACGGATGAGGGCCAGGGGCTGCTGGCCGAGCTGCGGGACTTTGTCCCGGGACAGGAACTCGCCGTCGCGACACGTCTGCGGCGCAGCCATCCGGCGGAGCTTGTGTCGGCGGCGATCGGGCAGGCGCGGCTGCGGCAGCGGGCCGCGGCGAAGTTCGGGGCCGACGCAGAGCGGATGTACTTCACCCCGGACGGAGTCGAGCAGGCGACCCGGACCAGCGTCGCGGACTGGCGGGCACGCCGGTTCGCCGAGCTGGGCGTGGGCTACGTGGCGGACCTCTGCTCCGGCATCGGCGGCGACGCGATCGCGCTGGCGCGGGCCGGCATCACGGTGCTCGCAGTCGACCGCGATCCGCTGACCTGCGCCGTCGCGGAGGCGAACGCGGAGGCGCTGGGGCTGAGCGAGCTCATCGTCCAGCAGTGCTCCGACGTCACCGACATCGATCTGACGGCCTGTGAGGGCGTGTTCGTCGATCCCGCACGGCGCGGCGGCCGGGGAAGGATCTTCGACCCCGAGGCCTACTCGCCGCCCCTCAGCGTCGCCGTCCGCGCGGCGCGGGCGGTGCCGCACGCTGCGCTGAAGGTCGCGCCCGGCATCCCGCACGACGCCGTCCCCGAGGGCGCGGAGGCCGAGTGGGTGTCGGACGGCGGCGACGTGAAGGAGGCCGTGCTGTGGTTCGGCACGGACGCCGGGCAACCCCACCGGGCGACGCTGCTGCCGACCGGTGACAGCCTGACCGGCGGGCGGCTGCCCGACCCGGAGGCAGGCCCGGTGCGGCGCTACCTGTACGAGCCCGACGGCGCGGTGATCCGCGCCCATCTGGTCGCCGAGGTGGCGGCGCGGCTGGGGGCCACCCTGATCGACCCGACGATCGCCTACCTGACCGCCGACGAGCTGCTGCCGACGCCCTTCGCCACGCCCTACGAGATCACGGACGTGCTGCCGTTCGGCCTGAAGAAGCTGAAGGCGCTGCTGCGGGAACGCGGCGTCGGCACCGTGGTGATCAAGAAGCGGGGCTCCGCAGTCGAGCCGGAGGAGCTGCGCCGGAAACTCAGACCCGAAGGAGTGAACTCCTGCACGGTCTTCCTGACCCGGGTGGCGGGCGCCCCGACGATGCTGCTGGGGCAGCCCGCGCTGCGGCCGGGAGCCTAGGACCGGTGCGGCCTCAGGGCTGCTGGATGTAGTCGTCGAGGCGGGCGACCGCGAAACCCTGCTCCTGGATGCGCTTGAGCAGGTTGGCGAACATCTGGGTCATGGTCTCGCCCTTGAGCTCCGAGGGCCCCCGGAAGTGCGCCAGGATGATGTCGCCGTCCTGGAGTTTCTTGTCACCGGCCTGGTACTGCATGCCGGTGATCTGCATCGTCTCCTTCCAGTAGACGATGGCGCGGGGGCCGCAGGCCTGCACGGCGGAGTTCAGGCTCGCCGAGTACGCGCCCGCTCCGTACGGGGGGCGGAACAGGTACGGGGCGGTGCCGTAGTGGTCGGTGATGATCTTCTGGTCCCCGCAGACCTCGGTCTTCTGCTGGGCCTCCGAGATGGTGTTCATCGCCGGGTGGTGCAGGGTGTGGTTCTGGATGCTGTCGCCGAGCGCCTGCAACGGCTTGAAGTAGTCGTAGTTGGTCTTGATGGTGTCGTTCATCAGGAACATCGTGATGGGGACCCTGAGGTCCTGCATCATCCGGACGAACGCCGGGTCCTTCTCCGCACCGTCGTCGACCGTGATGAAGACGACCTTCTGGTCGGTCGCGACGCTCCGGAACACCGGGACCTTGCCGGTACGCGTCAGCTTGATCGGCCGGTCCGCGGGCGGGGCCGGCGTCGGCGGCAGCGGGGTGAGGCCCCACCTCGCCCAGGCAGCGGCGTCCGTCGAGGATCCCGTGCCGGTACTCGCCGAAGCCGCGCCCGAGGGTGCGGAGGCTGCCGGGCTCGCTCCGTCGCCCGCGGGGTGCGCCGCTCCGCCGCCACTGCTGCACGCCGTGGCCAGGGTGGCCAGGACGGTGAGGGACAGAGCCCCCGCCGCCGTGCCGAGGGTCCTACTGTGCCGCTCCACCGTGCTGTGCTCCCCGCAACTCGCCCTGACGCGTACGACTCAGGACGGTACCGGCTCCCAGCCGGTTCCCAGTCACCATCCAGGGTCGCCTTCAGCACGCTCCTAGGCGCGGCCCTGTTCGGAGAGCCGGTGCAGATCGGCGTGCGAGGCCGGGACGTGCGTCTCGGTGACCGGCAGCGAGGAGTCGGCGGAGAGATCGAACGCGGACGGGGTGCGGTTGCGCCAGACCATCTCCGCGCCGAGCGCGGCCACCATCGCGCCGTTGTCGGTGCACAGCTTCATCCGGGGCACCCGGAGTTCGATCCCGGCGCGCTCGCAGCGCTCCTGCGCCATGGCGCGCAGCCGGGAGTTGGCCGCCACCCCGCCGCCGATCATCAGGTGGTCCACGCCGTGGTCCCGGCAGGCCCGGATCGCCTTGCGGGTCAGCACGTCGGTGACGGCCTCCTGGAAGGAGGCGGCCACGTCCCGCACCGGTACCTCCTCGCCCGCCCGGCGCCTGGCCTCGACCCAGCGGGCCACCGAGGTCTTGAGTCCGGAGAAGGAGAAGTCGTACGCGGGGTCGCGGGGGCCGCTCAGCCCGCGCGGGAAGGCGATCGCCTTGGGGTCGCCCTCGGCGGCGTAACGGTCGATCACCGGGCCGCCGGGGAAGCCGAGTCCGAGCACCCGGGCGACCTTGTCGAACGCCTCGCCCGCCGCATCGTCGATGGTCGCGCCGAGCGAGCGGACGTCGCTGGTGATGTCCGGCGTGAGCAGCAGCGAGGAGTGGCCGCCGGAGACCAGCAGCGCCATCGTCGGCTCGGGCAGCCGGCCGTGCTCCAGCTGGTCCACACAGATGTGCGAGGCCAGGTGGTTCACCCCGTACAGCGGCTTGTCGAGGGCGTAGGCGTACGCCTTGGCCGCGGACACCCCGACCAGGAGCGCGCCGGCCAGGCCCGGGCCTGCCGTGACGGCGATGCCGTCCAGGTCGCTCGCCTTGATCCCGGCCTCGTCCAGGGCGCGCTGGACCGTGGGGACCATCGCCTCCAGGTGCGCCCGGCTGGCGATCTCGGGGACGACGCCCCCGAAGCGGCTGTGCTCGTCCACGCTGGTGGCAACGGCGTCGGCGAGCAGGGTGGTGCCCCGGACGATGCCGACTCCGGTCTCGTCGCAGGAGGTCTCGATGCCGAGGACCAGCGGTTCGTCAGCCATCGTGGCTCATTGCTCCTACGTCGTTCGCTTCGTCGGATTCGGGGTCGTCGGATTCGGGGTGGTCGGGCTCGGGGTGGTCCAGCCGCATCACCAGGGCGTCGACCCCGGACGGCTGGTAGTAGTTGCGCCGGATGCCGACGGGCTTGAAGCCGAAGCGCTCGTAGAGGCGCTGGGCGCGCGGGTTGTCGACCCGGACCTCCAGCAGCAGTTCCTCGCAGCCGGCGGCCGCGGCCTGGCGGACCAGTACGGTCAGCAGGCGGGGCCCGAGGCCGGTGCCCCAGTACTCCCGGGACACGGCGATGGTCTGGACGTCCCCGCTGCCGGCGACCGCCATGAGGCCGGCGTAGCCGAGGATGCGGCCGTCGGCGGCCTCGGCGACGGTGTACCAGCGGGTGGCCCGGGGGTGCCGACTGTCGGCGAGTTCGGACCAGAACATCCCTGCGGACCAGGAGTCCTCAGGGAACAGCTCGTGCTCGAGGCGCAGCACCGGAGCGATGTCCCACCAGCGCATCTCGCGCAGGTTGACCGACCGCAGAGCGTCCGACTGGTTCATGCCGACGCTCATGCCGGGAGGACCGTCTTGTAGTTCTTGGGCACCTCGGCGTCGGGACGGCGCAGGTAGAGCGGGGTCGGTGGCAGCAGCTCACGGCCCGCGGCGAGCCTTTCGGCGGCGAGCGCGGCGAGGGCGGCGGCCGACTGGTGCTCGGGCATCCCCGGCTGGAGCCGGGTGAAGGCCTCCGGGTAGAGCGCCGCCCCCGCGCCCACGGCGGGGACGTCCCCGATGCGGTCGGCGAGGTCGGCGGGACGGTCCACGGCAGGGCCGTCCACGCGCTCCCCAGAGGCGTCGTAGGAGGCCCAGTAGACCTCCTTGCGGCGGGCGTCCGTGGCGGCGGTGAAGGGCACCGTCAGCCCCGCCTCGCGGGCGGCGTGGGCGATGCCGTCCAGCGTGCACACCCCGTGCACGGGGATGCCGAGGGCGTGGCCGAGCGCGACGGCGGTGACCAGCCCCACCCGCAGCCCGGTGTACGGGCCGGGGCCGACGCCGACGACCACCGCGCCGAGCTGCTCCTTGGCGACGCCGGCCGCGCGCAGCACCTGGTCGATGGTGGGAAGCAGCAGCTCACCGTGCCGCCGGGCGTCGACCTGGTCGGCGGCGGCGAGGGTGACCCGGCGTTCCGTGTCGTAGACGGCGGCGGTGACGGCAGGGGTCGCGGTGTCGAACGCAAGCAGGAGCACGTCACCAGGTTAGACGGATCGGGGTGGCGGGATGAGAAGCTGAGCATTCACACGGTTGCCGACTGCTGGAGGAGAAGTGGCAAGGATCGGTTCCGGCACCGTCGTCACCGGACTGACGGCGTCGGCGCTCGCGCTTGTCACGGTGCTGGCGTTGCAGGCCAAGGGCGCGGTGCACGAGACGCCGACGGCGGCGGGGGGCGGGTCGAGCGGCTCGTCCGGTGCCTCGGCGGGACCCTCGGCGCGGCCGAGTGCGGCGCCCAAACCGGTCGCGGTCCCCGCGGACTCGGGCTCGGGCAAGCGCGTGGTGTACGCGCTGGGAGCCAAGCGGGTCTGGCTGGTCGACCCGGCGCACGCCGCCGCGGACCGCACCTTCACGGTGCAGCCGAGTACGGTCGGCCCGGTGGCGGGGACGTACAGCGTCTACAACAAGATCGCGACGGCGTACAAGGGCTCCGACGGGGTGGAGATCAAGAACGCTGTGCTGTTCACGCGACACTCCGGTGCGATCATCGGCTTCAGTTCGGCCGTGGACGGCACCACCCCGGCACCGGACCCGTCCGTGCACACGGGCGGCATCCGGGAGACGCTGGGGGACGGCCAGGCGCTGTTCGACTTCACCGCGGACGGGACCAAGGTCGTCGTCGTCGCCTGACGGATTCCCGCGGCGGAGTCATTCCCGCCGCAGAGTCCCGGATGCCGGCGTCCGGACGCAGGGACTCAGGCTGCTGCCGACGGCTCCAGCTCCTGGTCGTCCTCGGACCGGTCCACCGGTTCCTCGGGCTCGGCCGGCGGCGTGCTCACTGCGGCGGCGGCTCTCGCGGCGGCCAGCAGCTCGATCATGCTGACGGGCGCGTCCCCCGTGCAGGGGCTGGTACCGGACATGTCGCCTCCCGTAGTCAGGCAGACCTCACTCTCGGCATCATGTGACCATGCCGAATGCTCACACGCAACATCTTCCCGACACCACGTCGGAATAACAACCGGGGCCTGACCTGAAGCACCGGATCAGGCGTGCGCTGCGACCAGCGGGCCCCAGTCGACGCCCGACCAGCGGGAGCCCAGACCCGTCAGGGTGACCCGTCGCCCGTCGTCGGCGCCTGCGTCCGCGACCGGCGCGTCGCCCCCGCCGAGCGCGCGCTCGATCCGCACCTCCAGGCGCGAGTCGGACAGCTCCTCGACCTTGCCCTCGCCCCACTCCACGACCACGACCGAGTCCGGCAGGGAGACGTCCAGGTCCAGATCCTCCATCTGGTCCAGCCCGCCGCCGAGGCGGTAGGCGTCGACATGGACCAGCGCCGGGCCGCCGCCCAACGGCGGGTGGACCCGGGCGATCACGAAGGTCGGCGAGGTGACCGCGCCCCGTACGCCGAGGCCCTCGCCCAGGCCCCGGGTGAGCGTCGTCTTGCCCGCGCCCAACTCGCCGGAGAGCAGCACCAGGTCGCCGGGGCGCAGCAGCGCTGCCAGGGTGCGTCCGAGGTCCTGCATGGCCGTGGCGGCGGGCACGGTGACGGTGATGACGTTGCCCATGATGCGAAGCGAGTCCTTTCAGGTGCTGGACGGGATGGAGTCGGGTGCCCGGGTCAGGGCGTCGGGTGGGTCAGCGCGTCGGGTGGGTCAGGGCTGGGACAGCGGTATCTCCGCCGCCTCGGCGTCGGCGCCCAGCGCCACATCCCGTACCTGCTGCGGCAGCGGCGCGCCCGACTTCCGGGCAGCCTGCTCCAGCAGCAGCGCGAGCTGGGTGTTGACCAGGTCCGGGAGCTCCAGCATCAGCAGGTGGCCGGCGTCAGGGACGATGACCAGCTCGGCGTCCGGCAGTTCGGCGGCGATGGCCTCGCTGTGCCGGGGCGGGGTGAGCAGATCGCGGGTGCCGCCCAGGATCAGGGTGGGCACGTCCCGGAACGCCGCCAGCGCCGCCGTCTTCTCGTGCAGGTCGAAGGCGGGGAAGAACTCGGCGACGACGTCGATCGGGGTGGCCTCCAGCAGGCTCTGGGCGAAACGCTCGACCGCCGGGTCCACGTCCTCGGTGCCGAAGGAGAACTTCCGGTAGATGACCGAGGTGAAGTCGCTGCCGAGCCGGCGGCTGCGCTCCACCAGCTCGCGCTGCCTGCCCAGGGCCTTCAGCACGCCCGGGGCGACCCGGTGCAGCATCCTCGCGCCGTACGCGGGCAGGCCCAGGCTGACGCCGTTCCAGTTGCCCGCGGTGGTGCCGATGAGGGCGACCGCGGCAACGCGCTCGGCGAACAGTTCGGGGTGCTGGTCGGCGAGGGCCATCACGGTCATGCCGCCCATGGAGTGGCCCACCAGCACCAGCGGGCCGGTGGGGGCGACGGCGTCGATCACGGCCATGAGGTCGCCGCCGAGCTGGTCGATGCTGGCTGGCTCCCCGGCCAGGTGGCTGCGGCTGCGCTCGGAGCGGCCGTGGCTGCGCTGGTCCCAGAACACCAGGCGGAGTCCGTCGCGGAAGGCGGCGCGCTGGAAGTGCCAGGAGTCCTGGTTCAGGCAGTAGCCATGGCAGAAGACCACGGTCAGCGGCGGCGTGGGGGCCATCCCGAGCCAGCTTCCGACACCCGAGAGCACCCCGCCGAGGGGCCCCGCAGCGCCCGAGCCGGAGCCGAACCCGGGCCCGGAGCCGTTGGCACGGAGGCGGCCGAGCCAGCCCTTGCGGGGTACGGACCCGCCGTCGGCGGCGGCCACCGCAGCGGCGGGCGAAGGCTCGGCGGAGCTGCCGGCCCAGCCCGTGCCGTCGAGCTCCACGTACAGCTCGGTGCCGTCGGGGGCGGCGACGGTCCGGGGGATCCCGCGCAGCGAGCCGAAGGGCGCGGCCGCCTCCAACTCCGCCCCGGCCCGCCGACGCATGTCGCGGCCGAGCGTGAGCCGCTCCACGGCGACACCGGCGGCGGCGCCCGCGGCGACCACTCCCAGGGAGAGGCCGACCAGGCCCGCGCGCCGCCAGCGGCCGGCCGCGACATCGCCCACCACGGACTCCGCCACGGCCTTGACCTGCTGGACGGCACCGGCGGTCGCGGACGTCCCATCGGTGCTACTCATCCGTCACCGCCCTCCGCAGCCGCTGCAGCTCCAGCAGCTCCCGCCCCCACATACCTACGGGGGATTCTTACCCCGATCCGGGTGACGATCTCGTACGAGATGGTCCCCACCGCACGGGCCCAGTCCTCGGCCGTCGGCTCCCCGCGGTCACCGGGACCGAAGAGTACGGCCAGGTCACCCGCCTCGGCACGGTCGCCGCCCAGGTCCACGACGAACTGGTCCATGGCGACTCGCCCCGCGACGGTGCGCCACTTCCCGGCGATCCACACCGGCCCGGTGCCGCTGGCGTGGCGGGGGATGCCGTCCGCGTAGCCGACGGGGACCAGTGCGAGCGTCGTCTCGCCCGCGGTGGTGTAGCTGTGGCCGTAACTGACGCCGTGTCCGGCGGGGACCTGCTTCACCTGCGCCAGCTGCGCCTGAAGTGTCATCACCGGGCGCAGCCCGAAGTCCTCGGGACCGCCGACCTCGGGGACCGGCGAGAGGCCGTACTGGGCGAGGCCGGCGCGGACCAGGTCGAAGTGGGTCTCGGGCATGAGCAGAGTGGCCGGCGAGTTGGCCAGGTGCCGCACCTCGGGACGCAGCCCCCGGGCCTCGGCGACAGCCAGTGCCTCGCGGAAGGCGCTGAGCTGGGTCGCGTTCGCGGGGTGGCCCGGCTCGTCGGCGCAGGCGAAATGGGACCAGATCCCGACGACGGCGAGCAGTCCCTCGGCCTCGGCGGCGCGGGCGGCTGCGACCAGGGCTGGCCAGTCGTGCGGCTGGGCGCCGTTGCGGCCGAGACCGGTGTCGGCCTTGAGGTGGATCCTGGCCGGGTGGCCGGTGGCCCGGACCGCGTCGAGGACGTGCCGCAGCGCCCATTTGCCGCTGACCGAGATGTCGACGTTCGCGGCGACGACCCGCTCCCACGGCCCTCCCGGGGTCCACAGCCAGCACAGCACCCGGGCCTGCTCTGCGGTGATCCCGGCCGCGCGCAACCCGAGGGCCTCCTCGGGAGTGGCGACGCCGAGCCAGGTCGCCCCGGCGTCGAGCGCCGCCCTCGCGCACGGCACCAGGCCGTGACCGTAGGCGTCGGCCTTGACCACGGACATGACCGCGGCCGACCCGGTCCTGGCGCGGAGGGCTCGGATGTTCCCTCGCAGCGCCGCCAGGTCGATCACGGCTTCGGCACGCATCGCAGTTTCCATTGCGGGTGATTCTCCCAGACGGCACCGGGCTGAGGACAACACCCGACCTGGCGCTGGGGCAGTGATCAGGTACCGGGCTTGCGCCCGAAGATCTTGACCGGGTCGTGGAGCTTGAGAATGCCCCACAGGGTGCGGGCGTCCCAGGTGTTCATGTTGACGCAGCCGTGGGAGCCGGGCGGCGTGGACATCGGCTCGTTGAGGCCGTGGAACGCCTCGCCCCCGGAGAAGAACTGGCTGTACGGCATGGCGACGTGGTAGATCGACGAGTAGTGGTTCTGGTCACGCCAGTAGATGTGCCAGAGGCCGGTTCGGGTGACGTACCCGCGCCGGCCGGTACGGACCTGGACCGGACCGAAGACGACCTTGCTGCCGACCTGCACCCACATCCGCTGGTGGGTGAGGTCGACGCAGGCTATCCGGCCCAGGTTGGTCGGGCAGAGCCCGGCAGCGTCGGGGCCGGCCGCAGGCTTCGCCAGGGCGGTCCCCTTCACCGCGGCAGCCTGGAACGCTCCCGCCTGCGACGCGCCGGCTGCGGCCGGCGCCGGCTGCCGCGTGACGGCTCCCGACGCTGTCTCCGCCTGGGCCTGGGCGCTGCCCGTGGCGAGTATCCCTGCGGCGGCCAGCAGCGCTCCCGCCCGCCGGACCTTGCGACTTCCCCGGCCCGCCGTCGCGGACCTCCGCTGTGCCGGATTCAACGCCGGATTCACCGTCGGATTCAACTGACCCTCGCCTTCGGGTACATGGGGCCGCTCGTGGATACGCCTCCACGAGCGGCACGTGATGTCCCATAGGAGTGGGTCGGCTGCCGTACGGTTGCCGGCTTTGCCGAGATGTGATCAGCGAGTATCCGGAGCGGAGTCTGCGGTTTTCCCCGCGCCGGTCACGCCCCGTCCCGCGCCGGTCACGCCCCGCCACGCCGCCGGCAGCGCGGCGGCCACCTCCGAGGCGGTGACGGGCGCCTGCTCCCCAGCGATCCTGGCCGCGAGCCCGTGCAGATACGCCGCCACCGAGCCCGCGTCGACGGGCGCGAGCCCGGCCGCGAGCAGCGACCCGGCCAGGCCGGAGAGGACGTCACCGCTCCCCGCCGTGGCCAGCCACGGCGTGCCGGTCGGATTGACCCGCACCTGCCCGTCCTGACCCGCGACCACCGTGGTCGAGCCCTTGAGCAGCACGGTGCAGTCGTAGAGCGCGGCCAGTCGCCGGGCATACGTCAGCCGCGCCGCCTCGACCTGCTCCCTGGTGGCCTGCACGCCCGCGCCCGCGAGCAGCGCCACCGCCTCCCCCGCGTGCGGGGTCAGCAGCAGGCCCGCTCCTGCTGGCGCGGCGCCACGCCGCGACAGCAGGCGCAGGCCGTCCGCGTCGACCAGCACCGGCACGCCCGCCGACAGCGCCTCGTCCAGCGTCCGCTCGGCGTCCGCACCGTCCGACAGGCCGGGGCCGACCACCCACGCCTGCACCCGCCCGGCGGCCTTGGGTCCGCCCTCGGTCACCAAGACCTCCGGATGGGCCCGGACCACCTCGCGCGCCGCCGGTCCCGCGTACCGCACCGCGCCGGCCCCGCCGTGCAGCGCGGCGCCAACGGCGAGCACGGCCGCGCCTGGATAGCGGGCGGAACCCGCCGCGATGCCCACCACGCCGCGCCGATACTTGTCGCTCTCGGCCGACGGCCGCGGCAGCAGCGCCGCCACGTCGGCGTGCTGCAGCGCCGCCAGCGCCGGAGCCGGCGTCTCGATTCCGATCTCGACCAGTCGCACCACGCCCGCGTACTGCGCACCCGGGTCCACCAGCAGCCCCGGTTTGTGCGTGCCGAAGGTCACCGTCACCGCGGCGCGCACCGCCTCACCCGCGACCTCGCCCGTGTCCGCGTCGACCCCGCTGGGCAGGTCCACGGCCACCACCAGGGCGCCCGACCGCTGCGCCGCCCGGACGAACGGCACCGCCTCGGCCCGCAGCCCGCCCCGGCCGCCGATCCCGACGATCCCGTCGAGCACCAGATCCGCGCGCCCGATCTCGGCCAGCCCCTGCTTCCGACCCTCGGCCTGATCCACCGTCACCACGCGTCCGCCCGCCGCCCGCAGGGCCGCCAGCCCCGGGCCGTGCACCCTGCTCGGCGCGAGCAGCACCGCGCTCACCCGGGCACCGCGCGCCGCCAGCCGCGCCCCGGCGAACAGCGCGTCACCACCGTTGTCCCCGCTGCCCGCCAGCACCACCACCCGGCTGCCGTAGACCTTGGAGCGCAGATCGGACAGCAGCGTCGCGCAGGTCGCGGCCAGCCCCGCCGCCGCCCGCTGCATCAGCGTCCCCTCGGGCAGCCGCGCCATCAGCGCCCCCTCCGCCGCCCGCACCTGCTCGACCGTGTGCGCATAACGCATAGCCCACTCCTCAGCCCTCCGCGATCACCACCGCCGACGCTACGCCCGCGTCGTGGCTCAACGAGAGATGCCACGTCCGAACGCCCAGCTCCGCCGCCCTCGCGGCAATCGTCCCCCGCACCGCGAGCACCGGCTGCCCGGAGTCCTGGGACTGAACCTCCGCGTCCGTCCAGGACAGGCCGGCCGGCGCGCCCAGAGCCTTGGCCAGCGCCTCCTTCGCCGCGAAGCGCGCCGCCAGCGAGGCCACGCCGCGTCGTTCCCCGCTGGGCAGGTGCAGTTCCTGATCGGTGAACAGGCGCTCGGCCAGATTCGGGGTCCGTAGCAGCGATGCCTCGAAACGATCGATCGCCGCCACGTCGATCCCCACCCCGATGATCATCAACCGTCTCCTCGCCGCGTCCCACCGTCCCGCATACCGCGCCCAGCCTAGTAGGGTGCTGGAGATCCAGGCCGGTCCCGCCGACGACTCCCGGGCACAGCACCCCTGGTTGCCTGGAGAATGTCCCCGTGCGGATACAACTGCTCGGCCCGCTTCTGGTCACCGACGCCGACGGCAGGCCCGTCGATCTCGGCGGCATCCGGCTGCGCGTCCTCCTCGCCGCTCTCGCCCTGGACGCCGACCACCCGGTGTCCGCGACCAGCCTGACCGACACCCTGTGGCCGGACGATCGGCCGGCCAATCCTGCCAACGCCCTGCAGGCGCTGGTCTCCCGGCTCCGCGCCGCGCTCGGCCGCGACCAGGTCGCCGCCACTCCCGCCGGATACCGCCTCGTCCTCGACCCCGCGGAGGTCGACGTCCACCGCTTCACCCGACTGGTGCGCCCCTCGCCGTCGCACACCACCCCCCATCAACCCACCCTCCAGCCGCGCGTCGTCCAGCAGCGCATCGTCCAGCAGACCACCGCGCAGCAGCTCGCCGACGCCCTCGCCCTCTGGCGCGGCCCCGCGCTCGCAGACGTGCCGGGGTTCCCCGAGGCCGCCGCCCGTCTGGAGGCCCTGCGCGAGAACGCCCGCGAGGACCTGCTCGAAGCCCGGCTGACCGCAGGTCAGGGCCCGGATCTGCTGGGCGAGTTGCAGTCGCTCACCGCCGCCGCTCCGCTGCGCGAGCGCCCTCGGGCCCTGCTGATGCGCGCCCTGCACCAGGCCGGGCGCACCACCGAAGCCCTCGCCGTGTTCGAGGCGGGCCGCGTCCTGGTCGCGGACGAGCTCGGCGCCGATCCCTCGCCGCTGCTCCGCGACGCCCACCTGGCCGTCCTCACCACCGACGCCCCGCCCCGGCCGCCCGCCGACGCACCGGCGACGCCTGCGCCTGCGCACCCCGCGCTCCCGGCCCCGCTGACCAGCTTCCTGGGCCGGGAGGCCGATCTCGCCGCTGTCCACTCCGCCCTGGACACCTCCCGGCTGGTCACCCTCACCGGCCCCGGCGGCACCGGTAAGACCCGCCTCGCCCTGGAGGCCGCGGCCGCCAGCGCCCTGCCCCAGGTCCGGCTGGTGGAACTCGCGTCAGTGAGCAACCCGGCCGACATCCCCTCCGTCGTGCTCACCACACTCCAGCTGCGCGAGTCCGCCGCCACCCAGCGGCCGAGCACCGTCCCACACCCGGTCGCCGAGACGTCGGACCGGATCGTCGCCGCGCTCGGCAACCGGCTGCTGCTCCTGGTCCTGGACAACTGCGAGCACCTGGTCGACGCGGCCGCCGCGCTCACCGCCCGCCTCCTCGCCGACTGCCCCGGCCTGCGCGTTCTCGCCACGAGCCGGGAACCCCTCGGCATCACCGGCGAGCAGTTGCACCCGGTCCCTCCACTGGGCTTCCCCGCCGACCCGCACGACGACGAGCTGCTGAGCCTGGATCAGGCGCTCGCCTTCCCCGCCGTCCGGCTGTTCGCCGACCGCGCCGCCGCCGTCCGGCCCGGCTACAACCCGGGGCCTGAGGACCTACCTGCCGTCGTCCGCATCTGTCGCGCCCTGGACGGTCAGCCGCTCGCGATCGAACTGGCCGCCGCCCGGCTGCGCACTCTCGACCCGGCGCAGATCGACCAGCGCCTGGCCCGGCGCTTCCACCTGCTCACCGGCGGCAGCCGGGTCGCCCTCCCGCGTCACCGCACCCTGCGCGCCGTCGTGGACTGGAGCTGGGACCTGCTGGAGAAGCCCGAACGCACGCTGCTGGCACAGATGTCGGTGTTCGCCGGCGGCGCCGACCTGGAGACCGTCGAGCAGGTCTGCCCCACCACCGGACTGCCCGCCGACGACGTACTCGACACGCTCTCCTCTCTGGTCGACAAGTCGCTGGTCAGCCGGACCCCCGGCGGCCGCTACCGGCTGCTGGAGACCATCCGCGCCTACGCCGCGGAGAAGCTGGACGGCCGCGGCGCGACCGCCGCCACCCGCGACGCACACGCGGCGCACTTTCTCTCCTTCGCCGAGCGGGGCGAGCCCCATCTCTACGTCACCGGACAGGTCGCCTGGATCGCCCGCTTCCTCGCGGACCACGACAACCTCATCGCCGCCCTGCGCTGGTCCGTCCAGCAGGGCGACGCGGAGACGGCGCAGCGGCTGGTCGCCGCCCTGGGCTGGTACCTGTGGCGGCGCGGCGAGCGCGGCGAGAACCTGCCGCTGATCCACCAGGCTCTCGCCCTGCCCGCCGAGGACGTGCCGCTCCTGGCCCGAGCGGTCGCGCACGGCATCACCGCCCTCTACAGCCTGGACACCACCTGGGACCTCGTCTGGACGCACGGACTGCTGCGGACCGCACTGGCCCTGCGGGACGCGCTCGGCGACTCGCTCGGCCATCGGATGCTGCGGATGCTGGACATCATGTCGGCGCTGTTCGAGCAGAAGGACTGGCACATCGAGGCGCTCGCGAACGAGCTCTTCGACGATCCCGACCCGTGGGTGCGCGCGGTCTCCAGGATGTTCATGGGGTACTCGCTGCAGAACACCGGCCGCGCGGACGAGGCCGAGCAGTACCTGCGCGACGCCGCCGAACGCTTCCGCGAGGTCGGCGACCTGTGGGGCCGTTCCTTCGCCACGGCCGGACTCGCCGACTACGCCCAGTGGCGCGGCGACGTGGACGAGGCGGTCCGGCTCTGGGAGCTCGCCATCGACTACGAGCGGCAGTTGGGCGTGCACGCCGACTCGGGCGACTACCGGGCGCGCCTGCTCACGGTCAGGACCTCAGGTGCGACCATCACCGCGGCCGCGATCGCGGAGTTGGAGGCCGAGACGGCCACCGCCTCCAGGGAGGGCACCTGGAGCGTGGTCATCGCCACGCACTGCGCGCTCGCCGAGGCGTACCGGCGGGCCGGAACGCCGGAGCTGGGACGGCCGTTGCTGCAACGGGCGACCCAGCTGGTGGGCACCACGACGGGTGGCGCCCCGCAGGTCAAGGCCCTCCTCGCCGGTTCCATGGGCTACATCGAGACGGCCTGCGGGGACCTGGCAGCCGCCTCCGTCCAGCACCACCTCGCGCTGACGGCGGCCGTCGCCGCCTACGACGGGCCGATCATCGCCTACTGCCTGCAGGGCTGGGCCGATCTGATGCTTCGTCAGGACGAGCCCGCCCGTGCGGCGGAGCTGCTCGGCGCCGCGCACACCCAGCGCGGGATGCCGGACCTGTCCTCGGCCGACGTCGCCCGGATCGCCGCAGCGGCCACGGAGGCGCTCGGCAAGACGGGCTACGCGGAGGCGTACGAACGCGGCCGGACCACCCCCAAGGAGCAGGTGCTCTCCTCCTTGGGGGTGGCTCCCGCCGCCGTTCCGCCTGCTGACGCCCGTCCGTGACCGCCGGTCAGCCGGCTCAGCTCCGCCGCTGGTAGGCGCGCAGCGCCAGCGGGAAGAAGACCAGCACGAAGGCCGCCGCCCAGAGCAGGGCGTGTATCACCGAGGTCTGCACCGCCCCGCCGGCGAGCAGCCCGCGCATCGCGTCGACCAGCGAGGTCACCGGATTCACCTTCACCCACGCCTGCATCCAGCCGGGCATCGAGGACACGCTGACGAAGGCGCTGGACGAGAAGGTGAGCGGGAACATCACCACGAAGGACATCATCTGCACCTTCTCCGGGCTGGCCGCGACCAGACCGATCAGCACCGACATCCACGACATCGCCAGTGCGAACAGCAGCATCAGCAGCATCGCGCCGACCACGCCGAGCGCGCTGTGCGGACGGAAGCCGAGCAGCACGCCCACCCCCAGCAGCAGCGCCAGCGCCCACACCTGCTTGAACAGATCCGCCAGGACCCGCCCCGCGAGCGGCGCCGATCGGGCGATCGGCAGGCTGCGCAGCCGGTCGAAGACTCCCTTGTGGATGTCGGTGTTCAGGCCGATCGCGGTGTTCAGCGTGGCGAAGAGCCCGTTCTGCACGATGATCCCGGCCAACGCGTACTGCAGGTACGCGTGGGTCGAGCCGGACATCTGGCCACCGAAGACGTAGGTGAACAGCAGCAGGAACATGATCGGCTGGATGCTGAGGTCCATCAGCTCCATCGGGTTGTGCTTGATCTGCACCAGGTTGCGCCAGGCCAGGGTCGCGGTGTGCTGGAGCCCGGTGAGCACGCCCACCCGGCCCGGTGCGGCTGTCGCGGTCATCGTCGCCATGGGTCAGACTCCTGCCTTCATCGTCTCGGCTGCGGTGGGCTTCACCGTCTCGTTCCGGTCCCCGATCAGGGTCAGGAACACCTCGTCCAGACTGGAACCGCGCAGCGACAGCTCGCCCACCGCCAGCCCCGCCTGCTCCAGCCGGCGCACCACGGCCGGCATCAGCGCCACATCCCGTACCGGGACGCTGACCAGGCCGTTGTGCACCTCGACGCCCTCACCGGCCAGCGCCGCCACCTGCCCGAGGACCGCGTCCAGGTCTGCCGGGCGCAACGGACGCAGCTCCAGCACCTGCCCGCCGACCTGCGCCTTCAGCGCCTCGGGGGTACCTCCGGCGATGACCCTGCCGTGGTCGATGACGACGATCTCGTCCGCGAGCTGGTCGGCCTCCTCCAGGTACTGCGTGGTCAGCAGCACGCTGACACCCTCGGCAACCAGCCCCCGGACGATCTCCCAGAGCTCGCCCCGGCTGTGCGGGTCGAGGCCGGTGGTGGGTTCGTCCAGGAAGAGCACCTGCGGTCGGCCGACCAGCGAGGCCGCCAGGTCCAGCCGGCGGCGCATCCCGCCCGAGAAGGTACCGGCCGCCCGTCCCCCGGCCTCGCTCAGTCCGAAGCGCTCCAGCAGCTCGGCCGCCCGCGCCCTGGCGTCCTGCCGCGACAGCCCGACCAGCCGCCCGATCATCAGCAGGTTCTCGCTGCCGGTGAGCATCTCGTCGACGGCCGCGTACTGGCCGGTGAGCCCGATCTGTGCGCGCACCGCGCCTGCCTCGCGGACCACGTCGTGCCCGCCGACCAGAGCCCGCCCGGCGTCCGGCCGCAGCAGCGTCGCCAGGATGCGCACCACGGTGGTCTTCCCCGCACCATTGGGCCCGAGCACCCCCAGCACCGTCCCGCTGCGGGCCACCAGATCCACTCCGTCCAGCGCCCGTGTCTCCCGGAACGTCTTGACCAGGCCTTCTGCCTGGAATGCATAGGTCATCGCGGGTCTCCCCCATCGTCAGCCGTCTTCCTCGCCGACGACTCTGCTCCACGCCGCTGACATATCGCTGAGACGAATCTCTCGCTGCTGACAGGCCACTGACACGCACTTCCGCCCCGCCCGCCCGGACAATGGTCGGGTGCCGACCACGCTTGAAGCCCAACGCCGCGCTGACGCGTCCCCGTTCGTCGACCTCGACCGGGCGGAGTGGAGCGCGCTGCACGACCGCACCCCGCTGCCGCTGACCGCCGCCGAGGTCGAACGGCTGCGGGGCCTCGGCGACGTCATCGACCTCACGGAGGTCCAGGACGTCTACCTGCCGCTGTCGCGCCTGCTCAATCTGTACGTCACCGCCACCGGGCGGCTGCGCGGCGCGCTCAACGCCTTCCTGGACAGCAACGAGCACACCCACACCCAGCCGGGCACCCCCTTCGTCATCGGCGTGGCCGGGAGCGTCGCCGTCGGCAAGTCCACGACGGCCCGCGTGCTGCAGGCGATGCTGGCCCGCTGGCCGGAGCACCCGCGGGTCGAGCTGGTGACCACCGACGGCTTCCTGCTGCCCAACGCGGAGCTGCGCCGCCGGGGCCTGATGGCCCGCAAGGGCTTTCCCGAGTCCTACGACCGCCGCGCGCTGACCCGCTTCGTCGCCGACGTGAAGTCGGGCAAGGAGGAGGTCAGCGCACCGGTCTACTCGCACCTGGTCTACGACATCGTCGACGACGAGCGGCTCACGGTGCGCCGTCCCGACATCCTGATCGTCGAGGGCCTCAACGTGCTGCAACCGGCGCTGCCGGGGCTCGACGGCCGCACCCGGGTCGCCGTCGCCGACTTCTTCGACTTCTCGATCTACGTGGACGCGCGCGCCGACGACATCGAGCGCTGGTACCTGGAGCGCTTCCGCAAGCTGCGGGAGACGGCCTTCCAGGACCCCTCCTCCTACTTCCGGCGTTTCACCGAGGTCCCCGAGGAGGAGGCGCTGGACTACGGCCGGCAGGTCTGGCGCAGCATCAACCGCCCCAACCTGCTGGAGAACGTCGCGCCCACCCGCGGCCGGGCCAGCCTGATCCTGCGCAAGGGCGCGGACCACAAGGTCCAGCGGGTACGCCTGCGCAAGCTGTAAGCGTGCCCGCATACGGCTTTCGCGTTCGGGAGTGATCAAGCTCTGCTCGATCACTCCCGAACCAGGGACCTACTGGCCGAGCCGCTGCCGCACGACCTCCGCCAGCGAGCCGGCGATCCGCTCCGCCTGCGCGACGTCCGCCGCCTCGACCATGACCCGCACCAGCGGCTCCGTGCCGGAGGGTCGCAGCAGCACCCGCCCGGTGGCGCCGAGTTCGGCCTCGGCCTCGGCGACTGCCAGCAGCAGCCCCTCGTCCGTGGCCGCGCGCCCCTTGTCGACGTTCTTCACGTTGATCAGGATCTGCGGCAGCCGGGTCATCACGCCGGCCAGGTCCGCCAGCGACTGCTTGGTCGCGGCGACCCGAGCCGCCAGCATCAGCCCGGTGAGGGTGCCGTCGCCGGTGGTCGCGTGGTCCAGGAAGATGACATGACCGGACTGCTCCCCGCCCAGGGTGTAGCCGTGCTGCTTCATCGACTCCAGGACGTAGCGGTCGCCCACCGCGGTCTGCACCAGGTCGATGCCCTCGCGCTGCATGGCGAGCTTGAAGCCGAGGTTGGACATCACGGTGCCGACGACGGTGTTCTTGCCCAGCGTCCCGGTCTCGCGCATGGAGCAGGCGAGTACGGCGAGGATCTGGTCCCCGTCCACCTCGTTGCCCTCGGCGTCCACGGCCAGGCAGCGGTCGGCGTCGCCGTCGTGGGCGATGCCCAGGTCGGCGCCGTGCTCCAGCACGGCGGCGCACAGCGGCTCCAGGTGGGTGGAGCCGATGCCGTCATTGATGTTGAGGCCGGTCGGGGCATCCCCGATGGTGTGCACGACCTCGGCCCCGGCCCGCCGGAACACCTCGGGCGAGACCCTCGCTGCCGCGCCGTGCGCGCCGTCGATGACGACCTTCAACCCGTCGAGCCGGTTCGGCAGTACGGACAGCAGGTGCGTGAGGTACTGCTCGAACCCCTCCTCGTGGTCCCGGACCCGGCCGACGGCCTCGCCGGTGGGACGGGTCCAGTCGTGGCCCTCGAACCGCTCGTAGATCGCCTCGATGGCGTCCTCGATCTCGTCGTCGAGCTTGTGCCCGCCGCGCGCGAGGAACTTGATCCCGTTGTCCGGCATCGGGTTGTGGCTGGCGGACAGCATCACGCCGAAGTCCGCGCCGAGCTCGCCGGTGAGGTAGGCCACCGCAGGAGTCGGCAGTACGCCGACCCTCAGCACGTCCACCCCGGAACTGGCCAGCCCGGCGATGACGGCCGCCTCCAGGAACTCGCCCGAGGCGCGCGGGTCGCGACCGACCACCGCGACCGGGCGGTGGCCCTCGAAGGCCCCCGCGTCACCGAGGACGTGCGCGGCCGCCACCGACAGGCCCAGGGCCAGTTCGGCGGTGAGGTCCACGTTCGCCAGTCCGCGCACGCCGTCCGTGCCAAAGAGTCGTCCCACTGCTGTTTCCTCCGCGGCTCATCACCAAGGGCGCTGCCGGCGCCCGCCTACCCCCGTAGGTCCAACGGTTGGTCCAAAGAACGCAGCACGCCCCGGGGCACATGGTGTGCTCCCGGGGCGTGACAGTCCAGCTCCGGTCCGACAAGGGCGACCGGAACGGGGAGGCTTAGCGCTTGCTGTACTGCGGTGCCTTGCGAGCCTTCTTCAGACCGGCCTTCTTGCGCTCGACGGCGCGCGGGTCACGGGTGAGGAAGCCGGCCTTCTTCAGGGCCGGGCGGTTCGCGTCGACGTCGACCTCGTTCAGCGCGCGGGCGACACCGAGGCGCAGGGCGTACGCCTGGCCGGAGATGCCACCGCCGTTGATGCGGGCGATGATGTCGTAACGGCCGTCGAGCTCAAGGAGCTTGAAGGGCTCGTTGACGATCTGCTGGTGCACCTTGTTGGGGAGGTACTCCTCCAGGGTGCGACCGTTGATCTTCCACACGCCGGTGCCGGGGACGATGCGCACGCGGGCGATCGCCTCCTTGCGGCGGCCCAGGCCGGCGGCCGGAACGGCCTCGGCGAAGCGGCCCGCGAGGGACTCGCTGGTGTACTCGGTCTCCTCGACCTCGATCTCGAAGGTCTCCTCGACCTCGAGCGGGGTCTCGGCAGTGGTCTCGGCCACGATTCTCCTCAGCTACTTCTTCTAGATTCGGGGGTGGCCGGTATTACTGCGCGACCTGGGTGATCTCGAACGGCACCGGACGCTGGGCAGCGTGCGGGTGCTGGTCGCCCGAGTAGACCTTCAGCTTGGAGAGCATCTGACGACCCAGGGAGTTCTTGGGGATCATGCCCTTGATGGCCTTCTCGACGGCCTTCTCCGGGTTCTTGTCCAGGAGGTCGTCGTAGCGCACGGAGCGCAGGCCACCCGGGTAACCGGAGTGGCGGTAGGCCAGCTTCTGGGTCTTCTTGTTCCCGGACAGGTGCACCTTGTCCGCGTTGATGATGATGACGAAGTCACCCATATCAAGGTGCGGCGCGTACACCGGCTTGTGCTTACCCCGGAGGAGGTTCGCGGCCTGGGAGGCCAGGCGGCCGAGAACGACGTCTTGAGCGTCGATAACGAGCCACTGACGCTGGACGTCGCCGGGCTTGGGGCTGTACGTACGCACGGTCGTAGCCTTCGCTTTTCAGTGAGTGTGTCCTGACTGGACCACCCGGACGATCAGAAGCAGCCAGGACATGCTTCCCCGGACGCAATCGGATGGGCACGTCGCTGCTTATCGGCCCGGTGGACCGGCGTACCGACCTCTCACGTGAGATGGAGCGAGCCAATACGCACAACGAACTCGCAGGATACCGGCACGGAGCCGCACGGGTCAAAACCGCCCGTTCGGGACCGCAGCACCTGCAAGCCGTCGCCAGTCTACGTGCTCCGCGGGCTACCTATCCCTGATCACCCGCGTCTCGTCCCAGACCGGCTCGGGAGCCTCGTACACGCGCCCGTCCGAACCGAAGACCACGAAGCGGTCGAAGGACCGTGCGAACCAACGGTCATGGGTGACCGAGAGCACCGTTCCCTCGAAGCCCTCCAACCCCTCCTGAAGTGCCTCTGCGCTCTCCAGATCGAGGTTGTCGGTGGGCTCGTCCAGAAGCAGCGCGGTGGCCCCGGAGAGCTCCAGCCGGAGGATCATCAGCCGGGCCTGCTGGCCGCCGGAGAGGTCCTGGAAACGCTGGTCCTCCTGGTGATGCAACTCATAGCGGCGCAGCGCGCTCATCGCCGCCTTGCGGTCCATGGCGTGCTCGGACTCCAGGATCTCCCTGGTCGTCCGCCCGAACAGCTCCGGGTGGGCGTGGGTCTGCGCGAAGTGCCCGGGGACGACCCGTGCACCCAGCTTCCAGCTGCCGCTGTGGGCCACCTGCTGACCCGCGAGCAGCCGTAGGAAGTGCGACTTCCCCGACCCGTTGGAGCCCAGCACGGCGACCCGCTCACCGTAGAAGACCTCCAGGTCGAAGGGCTTCATCAGCCCGGTCAGCTCCAGCCCCTGGCAGGTCACCGCCCGCACCCCGGTCCGGCCGCCCTTGAGCCGCATGCTGATCTGCTGCTCGCGCGGCGGGATCTCCGGCGGGCCGGCCTCCAGGAACTTCTTCAGCCTGGTCTGCGCGGCCTGGTAGCGGGACGCGAGCCCGTCGTTGAACGCCGCCTTCGTCTTCAGGGTGTTGACCAGCTGCTTCAGCTTGGCGTGCTCCTCGTCCCAGCGACGGCGCAGCTCCTCGAGCCGCTCGAAGCGCTCCTTGCGGGCGTCGTGGTACGAGGCGAAGCCCTCGCCGTGCACCCAGACCCGGCTGCCGGCCGGGCCCGGCTCCACGCTGATGATCTTCTCGGCGGTGGCGGCCAGCAGCTCCCGGTCGTGCGAGATGAACAGCACCGTCTTGGGTGTGGAGCGGATCTGCTCCTCCAGCCAGCGCTTCCCCGGCACGTCCAGGTAGTTGTCCGGCTCGTCCAGCAGCAGCACCTCGTCGGGGCCGCGCAGCAGCGCCTCCAGGACGAGCCGTTTCTGCTCGCCGCCCGAGAGCGTGTTCAGGCCGCGCCACTGCGCCCGGTCGTACGGCATGCCGAGCGCGGCCGTGGTGCAGACGTCCCAGGTCGTCTCGTACTCGTAGCCGCCGACGTCGGCCCAGTCGGCGAGCGCCTGCGCGTAGGCGAGCTGGGCCCGCTCGTCGTCCTGCGCCATCATCGCCAGCTCGGCGGCGTCCACCGCCCGCGCCCCGGTCCGGATCCGCGGCGGCGCCACGGACACCAGCAGGTCGCGGACGGACGCGTCGGAGGGGAGCACGTGCTCGTCGTCCTCCGCGTCACCGCCCCGCCCGGTCGTCCCGACGAACTGCCGCATGACGCCGAGGCCGCCGCTGATCGTGACCGACCCGCCGTGCGGCTGGAGGTCTCCGGCGACCATCCGCAACAGGGTGGTCTTCCCCGCGCCGTTCGCCCCGACGAGCGCGACCGCCGCCCCCTCCCCCACCCGGAAGGACGCGTCATCAAACAGCACCCGCCCGTCGGGCAGGTAGTACTCCAGGTGCGAAATCTCGACGTGTCCCATGGTGGGCAATTCTCCGCTGCCCACCGGCGCCGCCCAAACCAGTTTTTCTGCGGCCCCCACCTTGCACAGCCGCACCCCCGGGCACCCCTCTCACCGAATCCGGTTATGCTCCCGGCCCATGAGCAAAGGGCCTGAGCCGGACAAAGCCACGAAGCCGCTCCCTCGCCGGGGAGCCGACTCGTCGGGCCGTATCCCCACTCAGTACGGCCCCGGCAACCCGATCGCCAAGAGGCTGACGAACAATCAGTTCCGGTTCCGCCCGGGCTCGCCCAGCGATGTCGCCGCCAAGCCGCAGCAACCCGCCGAGTCGGCCCACGAGATCTTCACCGCCATAGCGGAGGACAAGGCCGCGCAGGACCGGCGGCGCGGCCGCCTCTGGCTCGGAGCGGGGCTGGTGGCCCTGCTCTGCCTGGTCGCAGCCGGCGTCACCCTGCTGTCGTCGGGCTCCGGCAGACCGGTCGCCAAGCAGCTCCCCCCGGTCGTGCCGTCCGCGCTGCTGCCGTCAGCCGGGGGGCCCCAGCCGACCCATGACGCCCCGTCGCCCAGCGCGTCGAGCCTGCCCAGCGCGTCGGCCAAGCCCAGCGCCGTCCCACTCGACCCGCTGGTCGTCATCTCCAACGCGAGTACGGACACCGCGCCACTGACCCTGACCACGCTCTTCCCCGGTCGAATGGTCACCGTCAGCGCCCATTCCTACACCCAGGCGCTGACAGTCGCCTCTGCCTGCGCACCGGCGGCGACCGCGCCGCTCGCCGCCGTGCTCGTTCGCAACGGATGCCACCAGGTGTTCCGCGCCACCTACGGCAGCGGGACCACGGCCGCGACCGTGGGCGTCGCCGTCTTCGACACCGCCGCCCAGGCCAATGCGGTCAAGCAGCAGGCCATCGCGGGCAACCTCGAACCCCTGTCCGGCGGCGCCGTCCCCGTCTTCTGCCACGCCGTCGCGTGCCGCCTCTCCGTGAACGCCTTCGGCCGGTACGCCTACTTCACCGTCGCCGGGTACACCACCGGGAAGCCCGTTCCGCCGGCCGACACCGCCGCGATGACGGCGGGGACCGACATGGGCCGGATGGTCTTCGAGAACCTCGCCACACGCGCCCGCGCCGAGGCCGTCCAGCACTGACCGCCCTGCCCGCCGCCGCCCAGCTCAGCGCGGCGCCCCCTCCTGTCCCAGCACCCGCAGGTTCCGCGCCGCGCGGCTGCGCGCCGCCAGGTCGGCGTCTGCGGGGTAGCCGACCTGCTCCAGGGTCAGGCCGTACGGGCGGACCACGTTCACCGCGGAGTTGCGCACACCCCCGGCCAGCACCTCACCGGGGAACGAGACCGGCCGCTGCCCGCTGCCGACCAGCAGCATCGAGCCGACCAGCGCCCGCACCATGTTGTGGCAGAAGGCGTCGGCCCTGACCGTGCCGATCACCAGTCCCGGCAGCTCCGGCCCGAGCAGCGCGTCGCCGGCCACTCGCTCCCAGCGGAACTCCAACAGCTCTCGGATCGTCGTCGCGCCCTCGCGCTTCTTGCAGTACGCCGCGAAGTCGTGCTCGCCCACCAGCAGCTTCGCCGCCTGGTTCATGGCATCCAGGTCCAGCGGACGGTCGTGCCACAGCACGTGCCCGCGCCGCAGCGGGTCCACCCCGGCCGGGTGGTCGCAGACCCGGTACGCGTAGCGCCGCCAGATCGCCGAGAAGCGTGCGTCAAAGCCCGCCGGCGCCTCCGCCACGCTCCACACCCGGATGTCGCCTGGCAGCCGCCCAGCCAGCCGCCGACGCAGCTTCTCGCCCTCCGCAGCCCACAGCTCGCCCGGCAGGTCGACGTGTGCGACCTGGCCACGCGCATGCACGCCCGCGTCCGTGCGCCCGGCGACCGTCAGCGCGAACAGCTCCGGTTGCCGAAGCACCACCCGGATCGCGTCCTCCAGCTCGCCCTGGACGGTCCGCCGGCCGCTCTTCTGCTTGGCCCAGCCGGAGAAGTCCGTCCCGTCGTACGACAGGTCGAGACGCACCCGCACGAGCCCGTCAGCCGGCCCGTCCTGCCGGGGCGGCAGCTCCTCGCAGTCAGTCATCACGTCTCTCCCCAGAGATGAGAACGGGCCCGCCTTCCCCGGGGGGAAAGCGGGCCCGCAGCGGAGGCGATCAGGCCTCCTCGGTCTCCTCGACCACGGCGTCGGCCGGAGCGGTGTCCTCGACGACCTCGGCAGCCGGAGCGGCGGCCTCGGTGTCCTCGACGACCTCGGCAGCCGGAGCGGCGGCCTCGGTCTCCTTGACGGAACGCTTGGTCGCAGCCTCGGCCTCGCCGACGGCGGTCTGGGCCACAGTCAGCGCCTCGACCAGCTCGATGACGGCCATCGGGGCGTTGTCGCCACGACGGGGGCCGATCTTGGTGATACGGGTGTAGCCACCGGGACGGTTCTCGTAGCGAGGCGCGATCTCGGTGAACAGGGTGTGCAGCACAGACACGTCGGTGATGACCTTGCGGGCCTCACGGCGGTTGTGGATGTCACCCTTCTTGCCCTTGGTGATCAGCTTCTCCGCGAGCGGACGCATACGACGGGCCTTGGCCTCGGTCGTGGTGATGCGGCCGTACTGGAACAGCTCACGGCACAGACCGGCGAGCAGCAGACGCTCGTGGGCCGGGCCGCCACCGAGGCGGGCACCCTTTGCGGGGCGAGGCATGGTGTCTCCTTGGATCTCCGGCCCCCGGCCGTATCAGGTACCGGGGCGGGCGTACGGGCGCTGTTGCCCGAACGACTTGGGATGCAGTGCAGCTTTCAAGCAATGCAGCTCTCAAGAATAGGGGACCGCCGGAGCGATCCCCTATTCGATCAATCTCAGTACTGCTCGGTCTCCGCGAAGCCCGGGTCGTCGTCGTCGGCGCCGAAGGCGTCGGCGGCGGCGGTCGGGTCGAATCCGGGCGGGCTGTCCTTGAGGGCCAGGCCCATGCCGGCCAGCTTCGCCTTGACCTCGTCGATCGACTTCGCACCAAAGTTGCGAATGTCGAGCAGGTCGGCCTCGGAGCGGGCGACGAGCTCACCCACGGAGTGGATGCCCTCGCGCTTGAGGCAGTTGTACGACCGAACGGTGAGCTCGAGCTCCTCGATCGGCAGGGCGAGGTCGGCGGCCAGGGCGGCGTCCGTGGGGGACGGGCCCATGTCGATGCCCTCGGCGTCGATGTTCAGCTCGCGGGCGAGACCGAACAGCTCCACCAGGGTCTTGCCGGCCGAGGCCATGGCGTCACGGGGACGCATGGCGGGCTTGGTCTCGACGTCGACGATGAGCTTGTCGAAGTCGGTACGCTGCTCGACTCGGGTCGCCTCGACCTTGTAGGTGACCTTGAGCACCGGGCTGTAGATGGAGTCGACCGGGATACGGCCGATCTCCTGGCCCGACTGCTTGTTCTGCACGGCGGAGACGTAGCCGCGACCGCGCTCGACGGTCAGCTCCATCTCCAGCTTGCCCTTGCCGTTGAGCGTGGCGAGGACCAGCTCGGGGTTGTGCACCTCGACACCGGCCGGGGGCGCGATGTCGGCGGCGGTGACCAGACCCGGGCCCTGCTTGCGCAGGTACATCACGACGGGCTCGTCGTGCTCCGAGGAGACGACCAGCTGCTTGATGTTCAGGATGAGGTCGGTGACGTCCTCCTTGACGCCCGGCACGGTGGTGAACTCGTGCAGGACACCGTCGATCCGGATGCTGGTGACAGCAGCGCCGGGAATCGAGGAGAGGAGCGTGCGACGGAGCGAGTTGCCGAGGGTGTAGCCGAAGCCCGGCTCCAGCGGCTCGATCACGAACCGGGAGCGGAATTCGTCGACGACCTCTTCGGTCAGCGACGGGCGCTGAGCGATCAGCATGGGTGTTCCTCCAGTGGTCTTCGGCACCCACTATTTGATGCCGACGAAAGCAAGGATACGGCCCCCTGGTGTAAGGGGGCCGTATCCTCAGGCGATTGCCTGCCGAACGGTCAGACGAGGCACTCGCTTGGACCAAGCGCCAAAACGGCGAACGATCTCAGACGAGGCACTCGCTTGGACCAAGCGCCAAAACGGCGAACGGTCAGACGCGGCGACGCTTGGGCGGGCGGCAGCCGTTGTGCGGGGTGGGGGTGACGTCCTGGATCGAGCCGACCTCCAGGCCGGTGGCCTGGATGGAGCGGATCGCGGTCTCGCGGCCGGAGCCCGGACCCTTCACGAAGACGTCGACCTTGCGCATGCCGTGCTCCTGGGCACGACGCGCGGCAGCCTCCGCGGCCATCTGCGCGGCGAACGGAGTCGACTTGCGGGAGCCCTTGAAGCCGACGTGGCCCGAGGACGCCCACGCGATCACGTTGCCCGAGGGGTCCGTGATCGAGACGATGGTGTTGTTGAACGTGCTCTTGATGTGCGCGTGGCCGTGAGCCACGTTCTTCTTTTCCTTGCGGCGGATCTTCTTCGCGCCGGCAGCCTGACGACCCTTGGGGGGCATAAGTCTGTTTCTCCTACTGAGGTGGTCGGTCCGCTAGCCCAGCGGGCCGGATGTGAAGTCCGGTTAGTGGGGCGGACTACTTCTTGCCGGGCTTCTTCTTGCCGGCAATCGCGCGACGCGGACCCTTGCGAGTACGAGCGTTGGTGTGGGTCCTCTGACCGCGGACCGGGAGGCCACGACGGTGGCGGATGCCCTCGTAGCAGCCGATCTCGACCTTGCGGCGGATGTCGGCCTGGACCTCGCGGCGGAGGTCACCCTCGACCTTGTAGTTGGCGTCGACGAAGTCGCGCAGCTTGATGAGGTCTTCCTCGGCGAGGTCACGAACACGGATGTTCGGGTTCACGCCGGTCTCGGAGAGAGCCTGCTGCGAGCGGGTACGGCCGATGCCGTACACGTAGGTGAGGGCGATCTCGATCCGCTTTTCGCGAGGGAGATCAACGCCGGAAAGGCGTGCCATGAATGTGGCTCCTGTGTTCCTTCGGAGGTCTGACGCGATGCCTCCCGGCCAGCTGTGCTGGTCGAGCCCCGGCCTCCGGACCGAGGGTGGCAGTCCGCTCGTCGGTCAATCTGTGCAGATTGACCTACGTGCGGATCGGGCATCCCGCTTCATGTTGTTTTTCGCGTCGCGCGAAGAGTTACGACCCGTGAAGGG
Organism: Streptacidiphilus sp. MAP12-16; assembly: GCF_041262165.1. Classification (NCBI taxonomy): domain Bacteria; kingdom Bacillati; phylum Actinomycetota; class Actinomycetes; order Kitasatosporales; family Streptomycetaceae; genus Streptacidiphilus; species Streptacidiphilus sp. MAP12-16. The sequence goes on along the minus strand of NZ_JBGCBY010000001.1, from coordinate 381,722 downwards.
AAGTGATCAGCCCTGACGCTGCTTGTGACGCAGGTTCTCGCAGATCACCATGACCCGACCGTGACGGCGGATCACCTTGCACTTGTCGCAGATCTTCTTGACGCTCGGCTTGACCTTCATGGGATTCAGGTTCTCCGGGTCGAGCGCGCCGCGAGTCAACGCGGCGCGAGATCTGCTGCTTACTTGTACCGGTAGACGATGCGTCCACGGGTCAGGTCGTACGGGCTGAGCTCGACGACGACCCGATCGTCCGGGAGGATGCGGATGTAGTGCATACGCATCTTGCCGCTGATGTGGGCGAGGACTTTGTGCCCGTTCTGCAGCTCTACCTTGAACATGGCGTTCGGCAGAGACTCGATGACGGTGCCCTCGATCTCGATGGCGCCTTGCTTTTTGGCCATGTCCTGCGGGTATCGCCTTCCGGGGTTCGACTACCGTAGTCGGCACTCACGCAGGGACCGCTAAGTCCACCTCGCCACAATGGGCGAAGGCATGCGGGAGCAAGCTACGAGTGAGCCGACACAGCAGTCTACGTCAGCGGACAAGCGATAGTGAAATCCACCGGAACCGTGTCAGCCCAGCGGGTCGGGGGCGGCGGTGATGCCCAGTTCCGACAGCCGGGCCCGGCCGCCGTCGAACGCGGTGAGGACCAGCGGCCCCTCCTCGGTCACGGCGATGGAGTGCTCCCAGTGCGAGGCCCAGGTGCCGTCGTTGGTCTTGACGGTCCATTCGTCGGCCAGCGTGTGCGTCTTGGGCGTGCCCAGACTGACCATCGGCTCGATGGCGATGCAGAAGCCGGGAACCAGCTTGGGGCCGCGGCCGCGCTTGCGGTCGACGTAGTTGAGCAGGTGCGGGTCCATGTGCATCTCGGTGCCGATGCCGTGGCCGCCGAAGTCCTCGATGATGCCGTACTTGCCCTTGGGCGGCAGCGGCTGCCGGCGGATGTAGCCCTCGATGGCGCGACTGATGTCCGAGAGCCGGTTGTTCTTCTTCACCGCGGCGATGCCGGCCCACATCGAGTCCTCGGTGACCTGGCTGAGCAGGTGCAGTTCCGGCGCGTGGCCGCCGCCGACGAAGACGGTGATCGCTGCGTCGCCGTGCCAGCCGTCCACGATCGCGCCGCAGTCGATCGAGATGATGTCACCGTCGGCGAGCTTCCGGTCTCCGGGGATGCCGTGCACCACCTCGTCGTTGACGGAGGCGCAGATCACACCCGTGAAGCCGTGGTAGCCAAGGAAGTTGGACTTGGCCCCGTGGTCGCTGATCACCTTCGCGGCGATGGCGTTGAGCTCGCCCGTGGTGATGCCGGGCGCGACCGCCTCGCGGCACGCCTTGAGCGCTTCGGCGACGACCAGTCCCGCCTCCCGCATCTTCGCGATCTGCTCGGGGGTCTTGATCTCAACCATGCTCGCTCGCCTTCCCAGCACTACTGGTTCTTCCTCGTTGCCGACCGTTCCACGGTACGGCCCTGTCCTGAAACGTGCTCCGGCCGTGACACCCAGGGGCGTCACGGCCGGTCCTGCGGCACTGACCTGGGTCAGTCCTCGTCCTCGTCCTTGCGCAGCGCCTCGATCGCGCGCCGCGTCACCTCGTCGACACTGCCCATCGCGAGGATGGTGGTGACCAGGCCCTGCTCCTGGTAGTACTCGATGATCGGCTCGGTCTGCGTGTGGTAGACCTCCAGCCGGGTCCGCACCGTCTCCTCGGTGTCGTCGCCCCGCTGGTAGAGCTCCCCGCCGCAGATGTCGCAGACGCCGTCGACCTGTGGCCGCTTGTACTCCACGTGGAAGATGTGCTGGTTGTTGTTGCGACAGGTACGGCGACCGGCGATCCGGCGCACCACCTCGTCCTCGGGGACCTCCAGGTCCAGCACACCGTCGAGCGAGATCCCCCACTCCTTCAGGATCTCGTCCAGCGCCACGGCCTGGGTGACGTTCCGCGGGAAGCCGTCCAGCAGGAAGCCGTTGGCGGCATCCGGCTCGGCCAGGCGGTCCTTGGCCATGGCGATGGTCACCTCGTCCGGGACGAGCTGTCCGGCGTCCATGATGCTCTTGGCAGCGAGCCCGAGCTCGGTGCCCTGGCTGATGTTGGCGCGGAAGAGGTCACCGGTGGACACGTGCGGGATGGACAGAGTCTTGGCCAGCAGTGCGGCCTGAGTACCCTTCCCTGCCCCGGGCGGTCCGACGAGGACAATACGCATCAGCGGAGGAACCCTTCGTAGTTGCGCTGCTGGAGCTGGCTCTCGATCTGCTTCACAGTTTCAAGGCCGACACCGACAACGATCAGAATGCTCGTACCGCCGAACGGGAAGTTCTGTGACGCGCCGAACAACCCGAGCGCGACCAACGGAACCATGGCGATCAGGCCCAGGTACAGGGAGCCCGGCCAGGTGATCCTGGTCAACACGTAGTTCAGGTATTCGGCCGTCGGGCGGCCCGCCCGGATGCCCGGGATGAAGCCACCATACTTCTTCATGTTGTCGGCAACTTCTTCGGGGTTGAAGGAGATGGCGACGTAGAAGAAGGCGAAGAAGACGATCAGCAGGAAGTACATCAGGGCATAGAGCGGCTTGTCGCTCTTGACCAGGTTTGTGTCGACCCAGACCGCCCACGGCGCCGTGCTTCCGCTGAGCTTGACGATCAGCCCGGGGATGTAGAGCAGCGAGCTCGCGAAGATGACCGGGATCACACCGGCCTGGTTGACCTTCAGCGGAATGTAGGTCGAGGTCCCGCCGTACGCTCGGCGGCCGATCATCCGCTTGGCGTACTGCACCGGGATGCGGCGCTGCGCCTGCTCGACGAAGACCACCAGGGCGACCATGGCCAGGCCCATGATGACGACGAAGACGAAGGTCGCCCAGCCCTTGCTGGTCTTGATCAGCCAGAGCGAGGACGGGAAGCCGGCCGCCACCGAGGTGAAGATCAGGATCGACATGCCGTTGCCGATGCCCCGGTCGGTGATCAGCTCACCGAGCCACATGATCACCGTGGTGCCCGCGGTCATGGTGATGACCATGACCGCGATGGAGAAGACCCCCGTGTTCGGCACGATCTTGCTGGTGTCACAGGTCACACCGCTGAACAGGGCGCCGGTGGACGCCGTGGCCACGATGCCGGTCGCCTGGAGCACCGCCAGCGCGATGGTCAGGTAGCGGGTGTACTGCGTGATCTTCGTCTGACCGGCCTGGCCCTCCTTCTTGAGGGCGTCCAGACGCGGGATCACCACCGTCAGCAGCTGAAGGATGATGCTGGACGTGATGTAGGGCATGATGCCCAGCGCGAAGATCGTGATCTGCAGTAGCGCGCCGCCGCTGAACAGGTTGACCAGCCCGAGCAGGTTGGAACCGCTCGACTTCGACGCGTTGACACACGCCTGGACAGCCTTGAAGTCCACTCCGGGGACAGGGATGTGCGCACCCATCCGGAAGACGACCATGATGCCCAGCGTGAACAGCAGCTTCTTGCGCAGGTCGGGCGTCTTGAACGCCCGGGCGAACGCGGTGAGCACGGTGCCTCCTGCAGCTCCCTGCCGAGAGCGGCGGGAGGGACGGTGTATCTGGACCCAGCACGAATCGAAACAGGGCCGGAAGGTGGGTTCTGCCGCCTGCCGGTCGACGGTTCGCAAGCACAGCCTGCGGCCAACCTACAAGTGGACTCCACGGACTCTAACAGTCTGTGGGCGCCCGTATGAAGCACGTGCCCGAGACCTTCGGACCACAACAGGCCCCCGAACCCCGCAATGTCCGGATTCGGGAAGCCAAAAGGCCGGACCCGTCACTCCGAAGAGCGACGGGCCCGGCCCTGAAGGCTTGTCAGCCGAGGTCTGAGACGAGTCCCAGATGAGCTCGACGACCCTGCCGTCGCGGCGGCGACTGACTAGATGAGCTCAGTGACCGTGCCACCGGCAGCGGTGATCTTCTCAGCCGCGGAGCCGGAGACGGCGTCAACCGAAACCTGCAGCGCGACGGTGATCTCACCGGTGCCGAGCACCTTGACGAGCGAGTTCTTGCGAACCGCGCCCTTGGCGACCAGGTCCTCGACGGTGACCTCGCCACCCTCGGGGTAGAGCGCACCGAGCTTGTCCAGGTTCACGACCTGGAACTCCACCCGGAACGGGTTCTTGAAGCCCTTGAGCTTCGGCAGACGCATGTGAAGGGGCATCTGGCCACCCTCGAAGCGCGCCGGCACCTGGTAACGCGCCTTGGTGCCCTTGGTACCACGACCGGCGGTCTTACCCTTGGATGCCTCACCACGACCGACACGGGTCTTGGCGGTCTTGGCACCCGGGGCGGGCCGCAGGTTGTGGATCTTCAGCGGGTTCTGCTCCGCCATTTCAGTCCACCTCCTCGACCGTGACGAGGTGACGGACGGTCTGGGCCATCCCGCGGATCTCGGGACGGTCCTCCTTCACGACCACGTCGTGCATGCGCTTGAGACCAAGCGAACGCAGGGTGTCACGGTGGTTCTGCTTGCTGCCGATGTAGGACTTGGTCTGCGTGATCTTCAGGCGAGCCATTACGCAGCCCCCTGCCCAGCAGCACGCGCACGCAGCAGGGCTGCGGGAGCGACGTCCTCCAGCGGCAGTCCACGACGGGCGGCGACCTCTTCGGGGCGCTGAAGGCCCTTCAGTGCCGCGACCGTGGCGTGCACGACGTTGATCGCGTTGTCGGAGCCCATGGACTTCGACAGGATGTCGTGAACGCCGGCGCACTCGAGCACGGCGCGCACGGGACCACCGGCGATAACACCGGTACCCGGCGAAGCCGGCTTGAGCAGGACGACGCCCGCGGCCCTCTCACCCGTGATCGGGTGGGGGATGGTGCCCTGGATACGGGGAACCTTGAAGAAGTTCTTCTTCGCTTCCTCGACACCCTTGGCGATGGCCGCGGGAACTTCCTTGGCCTTGCCGTAACCGACACCTACGGTGCCGTCACCGTCGCCCACCACGACCAGCGCGGTGAAGCTGAAACGACGACCACCCTTGACAACCTTGGCGACACGGTTGATCGCGACAACACGCTCGACGTACGCGGTCTTCTCGACGACGGGAGCGCCGTCACGACCATCCCGCTTACGGTCACGCCGCTCGCCACCGCCGGTGCCGCCGCCGGCGCCGCTACCGCGGCGCTGGGGTCCAGCCATTGGATTTACCTCTCTCGTTTACGTCCGCCAGCTTGGGCGAGCGGGTCAGAAGTCGAGCCCGGCCTCGCGGGCAGCGTCCGCCAGGGCGGCGATGCGCCCGGCGTACTGGTTGCCCGCGCGGTCAAAGACGACCGACTCGACGCCGGCAGCCTTGGCGCGCTCGGCGACCAGGGCTCCGACCTTCTTTGCCTGCTCGGTCTTGTCACCGTCGACGCCCTTGATGGACACGTCGAGGGTGGACGCCGAAGCCAGCGTGTGGCCCGCGAGGTCGTCGATCACCTGCGCCACGATGTGGCGGTTGGAACGAGACACGACCAGGCGCGGACGCACCGGCGTACCGGAGACGCGCTTGCGGACGCGGATGGCGCGGCGCTTGCGGGCGGCGGCCTTGTAACCGTTGCCCTTACCGATCTTCACACTGAGGCTCATGAGCTACTTACCACTCTTTCCGACCTTGCGGCGGATGACCTCGCCGGCGTACTTGACACCCTTGGCCTTGTACGGGTCGGGCTTGCGCAGCTTGCGGATCTTCGCAGCCACCTCGCCAACCTGCTGCTTGTCGATGCCGTCCACGTGGAACTTGGTGGGCGACTCGACCACGAAGGCGATGCCCTCGGGGGCCTCGATCAGGATCGGGTGGCTGTAGCCGAGCGCGAACTCCATGGAGGAGCCCTTCGCTGCGACGCGGTAGCCGACCCCGCTGATCTCGAGCGACTTGCGGTAGCCCGCGGTCACGCCGGTGATCATGTTCGCCACCAGCGTGCGGGAAAGGCCGTGCAGGGCCTTAGACATACGCTCGTCGTTGGGGCGGGTGACGAGCAGAGTGCCGTCCTCACCCTTGGCGATGTCGATCGGCGCGGCAACGGTGTGGGCAAGGGAACCCTTGGGGCCCTTGACCGAGACCGTGCGGCCATCGATGGTGACGTCCACGCCGGCGGGAACCGGGATGGGCAGCCGTCCAATGCGAGACATTGCTGTACCTCCGAATTCCCTTAGTTACCAGACGTAGGCGAGGACTTCCCCACCCACGCCCTTCTTGGCTGCCTGCTGTCCGGTGAGCAGACCTGCGGACGTGGAGATGATCGCCACGCCCAGGCCGCCGAGCACCTTCGGCATGCTGGTGGACTTGGTGTAGACCCGCAGACCCGGCTTGGAGATCCGCTTGATGCCCGCGATCGAGCGCTCACGGTTCGGGCCGAACTTGAGGTCGAGTGTCAGCTTCTTGCCGACCTCGCCCTCCTTCGGCTCCTCAACCTTCCATCCCGTGATGTAGCCCTCCTGCTGGAGGATCTCGGCGATGTGAGTCTTGATCTTGCTGTGGGGCATCACGACAGTGTCGTGGTAGGCCGAGTTCGCGTTTCGCAGACGCGTCAGCATGTCTGCGATCGGGTCGGTCATGGTCATGATGGCCTGTGGCCTCTCTCACCGCGGTTTCCCGAAGCGCGCAGCCCGGGGTTGAACCAGAGCGGGCGCGGCGCGGGGACCTGCGGTGTAGTAAGACGAATCAGGGGCGCGAGGCCCCGACCTCACCACCTTACGGGACTCCCTGGGGAGTTCCAAAAGCGGTGCGGTCGGGGGCCCTGCTAACCCGGATGCTTACCCAGAAGTCCTGGACTACCAGGAGCTCTTGGTGACGCCCGGCAGCTCGCCGCGGTGTGCCATCTCACGAAGGCAGATGCGGCAGAGACCGAACTTGCGGTACACGGAGTGCGGACGGCCGCAGCGCTGGCAGCGGGTGTAACCCCGGACGCCGAACTTCGGCTTGCGCTCCGCCTTCGCGATGAGGGACTTCTTAGCCATGTGCTCAGTTCTCCTTGAACGGGAAGCCAAGGGCACGCAGCAGCGCCCGGCCCTCGTCGTCGGTCTGGGCAGTGGTGACCACGGTGATGTCCATGCCGCGCTGGCGGTCGACCTTGTCCTGGTCGATCTCGTGGAACATGACCTGCTCGGTCAGACCGAAGGTGTAGTTGCCCTTGCCGTCGAACTGCTTCGGCGACAGGCCGCGGAAGTCGCGGATGCGCGGAAGCGCCAGCGACACCAGACGGTCCAGGAACTCCCACATGCGGTCGCCACGAAGGGTGACGTGGGTACCGATCGGCTGGCCCTCACGCAGCTTGAACTGCGCGATGGACTTGCGAGCCTTGGTCACGGTCGGCTTCTGACCGGTGATCGCGGTGAGGTCCTTGACCGCACCGTCGATCAGCTTGGAGTCGCGGGCGGCGTCGCCCACGCCCATGTTGACCACGACCTTGACCAGGCCGGGGATCAGCATGACGTTCTCGTAGGAGAACTCCTCCTGCAGCTGACCCTTGATCTCGGAGCGGTAGCGCTCCTTGAGACGGGGGTTCACCTTCTCAACAGAGGTGTCGGTCATCAGATGTCCTCACCGGTTCGCTTGGCAACGCGGATCTTGTTGCCCTCGTCATCGAAGCGGTAACCGACGCGGGTGACGACCTTCTTGCCGTCCTTCTCCACGACCAGCTGAACGTTGCTGACGTGGATCGGGGCCTCGGTCGTCACGATGCCGCCGGTCTGGGCACCACGGGCGGTCTGGCCGACCTTGGTGTGCTTCTTGACCCGGTTGACACCCTCGACCAGAACGCGGTCCTCAGTAGGGATGGCCTGAATGACCTTGCCCTGCTTGCCCTTGTCCTTGCCGGTGATGACCTGGACCAGGTCACCCTTCTTGATCTTCATAGCGTTCTTCGTGGTGTACTTCGCAGCACGGTTCGTCATGGCTAGAGCACCTCCGGCGCAAGCGAGATGATCTTCATGAACTTCTTGTCGCGCAGCTCACGGCCCACCGGGCCGAAGATGCGCGTGCCGCGCGGGTCACCATCGGTGTTCTTGAGGATGACCGCGGCGTTCTCGTCGAAACGGATGTAGGAACCGTCCGGACGACGGCGCTCCTTCACGGTGCGGACGATGACGGCCTTGACCACATCGCCCTTCTTCACGTTGCCACCGGGGATCGCGTCCTTGACGGTGGCGACGATGACGTCACCGATTCCCGCGTAGCGTCGGCCGGAGCCACCGAGAACGCGGATGCAAAGGATTTCCTTCGCGCCCGTGTTGTCGGCGACACGCAGTCGCGACTCCTGCTGGATCACAGCTTTCTCCTGATCGTCAACGATCGGGACCGGGCCGGCCCGCTGCTCACCTGAGCGTTCCTCCGGAGAGGAACCTCAGGCACATACGAGCCGCGCCCAATCGCGTTCGTTACTACTTGGCCTTCTCGAGGATCTCGACGACGCGCCAGTTCTTCGTCGCGGACAGCGGCCGGGTCTCCATGAGGAGGACACGGTCGCCGACACCCGCGGCGTTGGTCTCGTCGTGCGCCTTCAGCTTGTTCGTACGGCGGATGACCTTGCCGTACAGCGCGTGCTTGACGCGGTCCTCGACAGCGACGACGACGGTCTTGTCCATCTTGTCGCTGACGACCAGACCCTCACGGGTCTTGCGGAAGCCGCGTGCTTCGGTCACGTTGGTGTTCTCAGTCATCAGGCCTTCTCTACCGTCTCGATGCCCAGCTCGCGCTCGCGCATCAGGGTGTAGATCCGCGCGATGTCCTTCCGGACGAGCTTGAGCCGTCCGTGGTTGTCGAGCTGTCCGGTCGCCGCCTGGAAGCGGAGGTTGAACAGCTCCTCCTTGGCCTCACGGAGCTTGGCGACGAGACCCTCGCCGTCCAGCTCGCGAAGCTCTGCAGCCGTGGTGGTGGCCGACATCAGCTCTCACCTGCCTCGCGCCGGACAATCCGGCACTTCATCGGAAGCTTGTGCGCGGCGCGGGTAAGCGCCTCGCGCGCAGTCTTCTCGTTCGGGTACGACAACTCGAACATCACGCGTCCGGGGTGCACGTTGGCAATCCACCACTCCGGCGAACCCTTACCGGAACCCATGCGGGTCTCGGCAGGCTTCTTGGTGAGGGGACGGTCCGGGTAGATGTTGATCCAGACCTTGCCACCGCGCTTGATGTGACGAGTGATGGAGATACGAGCGGACTCGATCTGCCGGTTCGTCACGTACGCCGGCGTGACGGCCTGAAGGCCGTACTCGCCGAACGCCAACTCGGTACCGCCCTTAGCCATGCCACGCCGCTTGGGGTGGTGCTGCTTGCGGTGCTTGACCCTGCGAGGGATCAGCATTGGGTCAGGCCTCCGTTCCGGTTTCGTTCGAGGGTGCTGCCTCGGCCGGAGCCTCGGTCACCGCGGCCGGAGCCTCGGCTGCCGGACGACGGCCACGGCCACCGCGCTCGCCACCGGCGGGGCGCTCAGCACCACGACGGGGACGCTCGGCCGGGCCACCCGCGCGGGGCGGACGGTTGCCGGCCTTGGCGGCTGCGTTGTCGGCGCGAACCTCGGCGATGTTCTTGACGTCGCCCTTGTAGATCCACACCTTGACGCCGATGCGACCGAAGGTGGTCTTGGCCTCGAAGAAGCCGTAGTCCACGTTGGCACGCAGGGTGTGCAGGGGCACACGGCCCTCGCGGTAGAACTCAGAGCGGGACATCTCGGCGCCGCCGAGACGACCGGAGCACTGGATCTTGATGCCCTTGGCGCCGGACTTCATCGTGCCCTGCATGCTCTTACGCATGGCGCGACGGAAGGAGACGCGGGAGGACAGCTGCTCCGCGACGCCCTGAGCCACGAGCTGGGCGTCCAGCTCGGGGTTCTTGACCTCGAGGATGTTCAGCTGGACCTGCTTGCCGGTCAGCTTCTCGAGGTCGCCGCGGATGCGGTCGGCCTCGGTGCCGCGACGGCCGATGACGATGCCGGGACGAGCGGTGTGGATGTCCACCCGCACGCGGTCACGGGTGCGCTCGATCTCAACCTTCGAGATACCGGCGCGCTCCATGCCGGACGACATCATCCGACGGATGGCGACGTCTTCCTTGACGTAGTCCTTGTACAGCTTGTCGGCGTACCAGCGGGACTTGAAGTCCGTGGTGATACCGAGGCGGAACCCATGCGGGTTTACCTTCTGGCCCATTACCGGGTCCCTTCCTTCGACGCGAGAACCACAGTGATGTGGCTCGTCCGCTTGCGGATCCGGTACGCGCGGCCCTGGGCCCGCGGACGGAAACGCTTCAGGGTCGGGCCCTCGTCGACGTACGCCTCAGCGACGTACAGCGACTCCACGTTGTTGTGGTTGTAGTTGTGCACGGCGTTGGCGATGGCGCTGTCGAGCACCTTGCCAACCGGCACAGACGCGGCCTGCGGAGCGAAACGCAGGACCGCCTGGGCCTCCGTGGCATGCATGCCACGGATGAGGTCCACCACGCGGCGGGCCTTCATGGGCGTGACGCGGATGTACCGCGCCTGGGCCCTGGCTTCCATGGTTGTCCCCTTGTTGGTGTCTGTCATGGTCTTCGCTTTCCGCTGATCAGCGACGACGCGACTTGCGGTCGTCCTTCTCATGGCCGCGGAAGGTGCGGGTCGGCGCGAACTCGCCGAGCTTGTGGCCGACCATCGACTCGGTGACGAACACCGGGACGTGCTTCCGACCGTCGTGCACCGCGAGGGTGTGGCCCAGCATCGCCGGCACGATCATGGAGCGGCGGGACCAGGTCTTGATGACGTTCTGGGTACCTGCTTCGTTCTGAACATCCACCTTCTTCATGAGGTGGTCGTCGACGAAGGGCCCCTTCTTGAGGCTGCGCGGCATCGAGACTGCTCCTAGCGCTTCTTGTTCGTCTTGCGGCGGCGGACGATGTACTTGTTGGACGCCTTCTTCGGCGAACGAGTACGACCCTCCTTCTGACCCCACGGCGAAACCGGGTGGCGACCACCGGAGGTCTTGCCCTCACCACCACCGTGCGGGTGGTCGATCGGGTTCATGGCGACACCACGCACGGTCGGGCGAACGCCCTTCCAGCGCATACGGCCGGCCTTGCCCCAGTTGATGTTCGACTGCTCGGCGTTGCCGACCTCGCCAATGGTGGCGCGGCAGCGGGCGTCGACCAGGCGAACCTCGCCCGAGGGCATGCGGAGGTGGGCGTAGACGCCCTCCTTCGCGAGCAGCTGCACGGAGGAACCCGCGGAACGGGCGATCTTCGCTCCGCCGCCGGGCCGAAGCTCGATGGCGTGGATGACCGTACCGACCGGGATGTTGCGCAGCGGCAGGTTGTTGCCCGGCTTGATGTCGGCCTGAGGGCCGTTCTCAACCCGGTCGCCCTGGCCCAGCTTGGCCGGGGCGATGATGTAGCGCTTCTCACCGTCTGCGTAGTGCAGCAGTGCGATGCGTGCGGTGCGGTTGGGGTCGTACTCGATGTGAGCGACCTTGGCCGGAACGCCGTCCTTGTCGTGACGACGGAAGTCGATGACGCGGTACGCGCGCTTGTGACCGCCACCCTGGTGGCGGACAGTGACGCGACCGGCGTTGTTACGACCGCCCTTGCTGTGCAGCGGGCGGACCAGCGACTTTTCCGGCTCGGACCGCGTGATCTCGACGAAGTCGGCAACGCTGGAGCCACGACGGCCCGGCGTTGTCGGCTTGTACTTGCGGATGCCCATGGCTTCTTCTGTCCTCGTCCGTTTCGGTTATCCGACTCGCCGTCAGGCGGTGGTCGGAGCCCCGAAGATGTCGATGGGCTTGCTGCCCTCTGCCAGCGTCACGATGGCGCGCTTGGTGTCCTTGCGCTTGCCGAACCCGGTCTTGGAGCGCTTGCGCTTGCCGACCCGGTTGATCGTGTTGACGTTGGCGACCTTGACCGCGAAGACCGCCTCGACGGCCTGCTTGATCTGGGTCTTGTTGGAGCCCGGCGCCACGATGAACGTGTACTTGCCCTCGTCGAGGAGCGCGTAGCTCTTCTCCGAGATGACCGGCTTGAGCAGAACGTCACGGTGGTCCGTGAAGGTCTTGCTGGTGATCGTCGCGTCGCTCATCAGGCGTCGCTCCCTTCGAGCTCGCTCGAGGAGGCAACGGCCTTCGCGGACGCGGCAGGGCCGGTCACGAAGCGCTCGAAGGCGGCCTGGGTGAAGACCACATCGTCGGAGACGAGCACGTCGTAGGTGTTCAGCTGACCGGCGTCAAGGATGTGCACCTCGGGCAGGTTGCGGGCGCTCTTGATCGCCAGCTCGTCGTCGCGCTCGACCACGAGGAGGACGTTCTTGCGCTCGCTGATCTTGCCGATCAGGATGCGGGCAGCCTTGGTGGACGGCGCCTCGCCCGCGGTCACGCCGGTGATGACGTGGATGCGGGAGTTGCGGGCCCGGTCGGTCAGGGCGCCACGCAGTGCGGCGGCCTTCATCTTCTTGGGCGTCCGCTGCGAGTAGTCGCGCGGCTGGGGGCCGTGCACGACGCCACCGCCGGCGAACTGGGGAGCGCGGGTCGAACCCTGACGGGCGCGGCCGGTGCCCTTCTGGCGGTAAGGCTTGCGCCCACCACCGCGGACCTCGGCGCGGGTCTTGGTCTTGTGCGTACCCTGGCGGGCCGCAGCCAGCTGGGCCACCACGACCTGGTGGATCAGCGGAATGCTGACCTTCGCGTCGAAGATCTCGGCCGGCAGCTCGACGGTGCCGACGGTCTCACCCGCAGGGGAGAGAACATTGATGGTGCTCATTGCTTCAGGCCCCCTTCGCCGCGGTGCGGACCAGGATGAGGCCGCCGTTCGGACCGGGGATCGCTCCCTTGATGAGGAGCAGGCCCTTCTCCGCGTCAACGGCGTGGATGGTCAGGTTCTGGGTGGTCACACGCTCGTGGCCCATGCGACCAGCCATCTTCATGCCCTTGAACACGCGACCCGGGGTGGCGCAGCCACCGATCGAGCCGGGCGAACGGTGCTTGCGCTGCACGCCGTGACCGGCGCCCAGACCGTGGAAGTTGTGGCGCTTCATGACACCCGCGAAGCCCTTGCCCTTGCTGGTACCGGTCACGTCGACCTTGATACCGGCCTCGAACACCTCAGCGGTGATCTCCTGGCCCAGGGTGTACTCGGCGGCGTCGCTGGTGCGCAGCTCGACGAGGTGGCGACGGGGGGTGACGCCGGCCTTGGCGAAGTGGCCCGCGAGGGGCTTGTTCACCTTGCGCGGGTCGATCTCGCCGAAGCCGAACTGCACGGCGTCGTAGCCGGTGCTGTCAGCGGTGTGGACCTGGGTCACGACATTCGGCCCGGCCTTGACGACGGTCACCGGAACGATCCGGTTGTTCTCGTCCCAGACCTGGGTCATGCCGAGCTTCTCGCCCAGGATGCCCTTAATCTGCTTAGCCATCTTCAGCTCCCGCCCTTCAGAGCTTGATCTCGATGTCGACGCCGGCCGGGAGGTCGAGTCGCATCAGAGAGTCAACGGTCTTGGGGGTCGGGTCGAGGATGTCGATCAGACGCTTGTGAGTGCGCATCTCGAAGTGCTCGCGCGAGTCCTTGTACTTGTGCGGCGAGCGGATGACGCAGTACACGTTCTTCTCAGTGGGCAGCGGCACCGGGCCCGCGACCTGCGCACCAGTACGCGTCACCGTCTCGACGATCTTCTTCGCCGAGGAATCGATGACCTCGTGGTCGTAGGCCTTGAGCCGGATGCGGATCTTCTGTCCCGCCATGGCTACTTCGTAGTCCTTCTGTCGTCTTTGCTTTACGAACCGGTTCCTCCGGGTGGAGTCTCCGGTGGCGTCCTGTTCGACCCACGCGGTCGGGCGTGTCGCGCTGCCCGCCATAAAAAAGCCTTGGCCGAACCCTTGGCCCCACGGGCATCCGTCACATCTGCATGACGGTCACAACGGGAGGCGAGACGCCGGGCGAGGCCCTGCATGCACTTCCCGGAAGATTCCCGTACGTCCGTGCCGCAGCTGCCGCGCTTCGTCACAATCAACTAGGCAACGGCCATCACGGGCACGACGAGTACTGTGGGACTCGCTTCCGGTCCTCCCGACGGGAGGCGCGCAGCATCGGCGCTCTACCGAGCAACTTGGCTAGTGTGCCATACCGGACACAGGGTGCGCCAATCGGCGGATCATAGTACGCCTGGTCAGCGCCGAGGAGCGGGTCGCCCCGATCGCCTGCGGACAGCACCCTTTCACATGAACAAGGACAGACATGTCTGCTGCCCAGCACGGCGGATCGACGGAACAGTCCGCTCCGCCGACGCCCGTAGCGGGACCCGCTCCCGGTAGAGCCGCCCGCCGCCGCAGGCGTCCGGGCTGGCTGCTGCTCTCCCCGCTGCTGCTGCTGCCTCCGCTGGCCACGCTGCTGGGCGTGGACGCCGTGGTGCCGGCCGCACTGCTGATCGCCACCGCCGGACTGCTGCGCGCCGGAGACACCCTGTTCGACCGGTTCCTGCTCTCCGCGGCGCTGCTGGCCGGGGCGCTGCCGGCCTTCGGTCTGCTGCTCTCGGTCTGGCCCTGGGGGCTGCAGCCGCTCGCAGTAGGCGAGTTGGGAGTCTGCGTGCTGCTGGCCGCGGCAGCCGCGACCGGCCGGCAGTTCGCACTGCCGCGCCGCTTCCCGGCCAGGGACTGGGTGCTGACCGCGACGGCCGCCGCCGTGACCTCCTTCTACCTGCGGCCGATGCTGGGCTCGGGTTCGACCGCGCGGCTCTCGAAGTACATCTCCGCTGAGGACCTCGCCCGGCACTTCGGACTCTTCGACTCGATCCGCAACCTGGGCGGCTACGCCTTTCTGAACACCCGCCAGAACGTCGACGTCCTGCAGCCGGGCATGGCGGCCTACCCCCAGGGAAGCCACTTCGACCTGGCCCTGCTCGACCGCTTCCTCAACCCTGGCGCCGGTACGCCGGTCAGCGAACTGCCGCACTTCCTGATGCTGACCACGCTGGTCTGCGCCGGGTTCGTGATCGCGGTGAGCTGGGCCGCCTGCCGGGTGGCGGGGCCGCGGCTGGGTGGAGCGGTCGCACTCCCGCTCGCCGTCCTCACCTCGGCGTACCTCTGCATGGTCGAGGGCACGGCGATGCTGGACAACGGCTTCCTCAGCGAGATGTTCGGTCTCGGGCTGTTCGCCGTGCTGCTGGCGGTCGCGGTACGCCCGGTCGGGCGGCCCAGGGAGCAACTGCTGCTGATGTCGGCGCTGTTGGTCGGCATCAGCTTCAGCTACTACCTGTGGGTTCCGGTCAGCGGCGCCGTAGTGGTCAGCTCGCTGCTGGTGCACCGGCGATCGACGCTCACCGGACGCCACCCGCTGGCAGTGCTGTGCGTGGGCGGTGTCACCGCGGTGCTGGTGGTCGTCCCCGTCGCGGTCAACTGGTCAGTGGTGAACTCCAGCGCGGTACTGAACACCGCCGGCGGCATAATCGCCGTCAGCCGGCACCTGCTGATCCCGCTGGTGGCGGTGGTCGCACTGCTGTCGCTGCTCGCGGTGTCCCGAGGCGACCGGGCCGCCCGGGTCACCTGCCTGGCTCTGCTCTGGTCGGGGCTGGCGGCCTTCGCGGTGCTGGAGTACCAGACGCACACCATCGGCCACAGCTCCTACTACTACGAGAAGATGCTGCACCAGCTCGCGGTGGCGGCCCTGGTCGGCACCGGGTCCGCTGCGGTGCTCCAGCCGCGCGGCACCGCGGCCGCCGGAAACCGGCTGTGGGCGGCCGTGCTCTCGGTGGCGGCCTGCGGCTGCGTGCTACTGACGGCCTACTACAACGCGCAGGGCGACGGATCGCCGGCCGTCTCGGCCGTCGACCGGGCCAAGGGTTACCTCTACGACACCAGCGGCGAGGACGCCGTCGCCAGGACCGCACTGCGGGAGGCAGGCGCGACGGACAGCTCGCACCAGCCGATGGCCACGCTGATCCTGCTGGACTCGCTCAAGAAGAACTACCAGGGCAACTACTACGCGACCCTGTGGGTGAACGTGCTGAACCGCACCGCCGGCAAGGCCGGGCAGCTGGCCAGCTGGGGCTTCGTCCCGGTCGAGCGGGTACGCGACATTCCGCACACGCTGCCCGCGCAGCTGGACACGCTCGACCACTCGCTGCGGGTGGTGACCGACTCCGCGACGGTTCGGCGGGACGTCCTCGCCTACGCGGGCGCCCACCCCGACAGGGACGTCGAGCTCCACCAGGTCAGCGGCTGAGCAGCAGGTCGGCCGGACCGTTCCGGTTGACAAACTCGTGGGGTAGGGTGACGCGGCGGCTGGGTATACATAGGCGCCGTGCGGCGCCCCCTCCGCCGAGTCCACACTCCGCGAATCCCCGGGACGCCCCACGTGAGCACGATGACGATGCAGACCGCGCCGGCGACCGCCGGGTCCCTGACGACCCTGTGGCGCGGCGCGCGCGGCCGTACCTGGCGGCTCACCGCGGCCGAGGCGGTGGTGGCCTTCGCCGCCTGCCTGCTACTCCCGGCCCTTGCCAGCAGGCTCGCGGTCAACCCGATGTCCCGGCTCGGAGCGGTCAGCGGCCTGGCCGCGATCCAGCTGCGGTTCACGCTGCTCGGCATTGTGCTGATAGGCCTGCTGCTGGCCGCGCGGCGGTTCCGCGGCGGCCGGCACTTCGAGGTGGCGACCCGGCTCAGCTGCGCCGCGCTGGCCGGTATGGCCAGCGGATTCGTGGCGGCGGGCGCCGTCGTCTCGCTGCTGGGCACACCCTGGCCGATGTTCGGGCTGAACGGCGACAGCGGTCGGATCGTCGAGTGGGCGACCACGATCATGCACGGGCACGCCAACCCGGAGCCGCTGTACCCGCCGGTGCCGCTGTACAGCCTCGCGGTGTTCGCCAAGTACTTCCACGGTGGCAACGCCGGCTACGCGTTCAAGGACCTGGAGATACTCGGGGCGGCGATCACCGGACCGCTGGCCTACCTGTGCTGGCGGATGATCCTCAGCCCGATCTGGTCCGTCGTCGTGGGGCTGGTCCCGATGATGGCGTTGATCGACTCCTACAAGCCGTACGGCGCGACCGTGCTGATCCTGCTGCTGCCGGTGCTCGCCGCCTTCCTCCGGGCGTTCCGCCGTTCGGCGACCCAGGACTGGCGTCCGCTGCTGCTCTCGGGCGCGGGCCTGGGTCTGCTGCTGGCCGTGCTGCTACTGACCTACTCCGGCTGGTTCGTCTGGAGTGCCCTGGGGACCTTCGCCGCGGTGCTGGCACTGTTCCCCTGGCGGGCGCACGGACGTACCGGCAGGCTGAAGAGCCTCGCTTACCTGGGCGTCACCACCGCCGTCTTCCTCGCGGCGGCCGGCTGGTACGTGGTCGTGCTGCTGCAGAACTCCGGCACCGCCGACTACGACTACGGCTTCGACGCCTACACCGACCCGGCGTTCTTCTCGATGTGGCGGACCGACATGCCGGGGCAGGTCGGCCAGTGGCCGCCGCCCGGCGAGATCGGCGGGGTGAGCGTCTTCACCGCCCTGCTCTTCGTCGCACTCGGTGTGGCCGTCTGGCTGGGGCTGCGGCGGTCGGTGGTGGTGGCGAGCGTCGCGATCTTCGCCAGCGCCTGGCTGATGCGGATGTACTTCGCCTCGCAGATGTTCAGCACCGGCCAGGTACAGCTCTGGATCCGCACGGACAACCAACTGCTGTACTGCGGCCTGGTGTTCGTCGGACTGGCAGTCTGGCTCGCGGTACGGCGCTGGGGCGCCCGGCTGCCCCGGCGCGGACCCGCCGTGATCGGGGTCTTCTGCGGCCTGCTGATGCTGCTCGGCTCCATGGGGTCGGCCCAGTCCGACCGCTACATGCCGCAGAAGACCAACACCTACCAGATCCTTCCCTGGGTCTCGCAGACCGTACGCATGGTCAACGGGCAGTGTCCCAAGTACGCGCCGAACGGGCAGTGCTCGAAGAACGGCGACCAGTCCTGGCTCAAGATGATCTACTACCGGCCCAAGAGCTGAACTGAAGGGGAACTGGTACATGTCCTCGCTACTCGGCGCCATCGGGCTGCGGGTGACCGCGAGCCGCCGACGCGTCTGGCTCGCCGGTTTCGCCCTGTTCTTCACGCTGATGGCGTGCTGGACCTTCGCCTCTCCGATGACTGCGGCGCCGGACGAGCCCGCGCACATCACGCGCGCCGCCTCGGTGGTCCGCGGCGAGTTCAACGGCCCGCCGGTGCACACCCAGGCGGTGATCGCGGGGATCACCCGCAAGGAGATCGTCACCGGCATCCGGCTCCCCGAGCGCTACCTGTCCCTGAACGCAATGCACGCCTGCTATTCCAACAAGGCGGAGGTTCCCGCCGGTTGTGCGACGTCCTTCCACGGTGGCAGCCAGCTGACGGACATGACCACCGCGGCGGGCCGGTACAACCCGCTGTACTACCTGGCGGTCGGCTGGCCCACGCTGTTCCTCAACGGCGTCGACGGCCTGTACGCCATGCGCCTGCTCACCGCGGCGATCTGCGCCGCGCTGCTGGCGAGCGCGGTCGTCACGGCAAGCGAGTGGCGCCGACCGGGCGTGGCGCTGTTGGGAGTCTGCGCGGCGGCCACGCCGATGGTGCTGTTCCTCGGCGGGGTGGTCAACCCCAACTCGGTCGAGTGCGCGGCCGGGATCCTCGCCTGGGCCTCGATCCTCTCGATCTTCATGGCTCCCGACCCTGCGCTGCTGAAGCACCGGCTGGCCCGGGCCGGCATCGCCTCGGCGACGCTGTTCTGCATCCGCCCGCTGGGGCTGGCCTGGGTCGCCGCCACGGTGGCCTGCGCACTGCTGGTCGCCGAGCGCGGAACGCTCAGGGCGGTCCTGCGCCGGCGGGCGCTGTGGTTCTGGACCGGAATCGCGGGTGCGGCCTTCCTCGGCGGCGAGGTGTGGAACCTGACGCACCCGGACTACTCGTCCACCGGCGGAACCCCGATGACCGCCCGCCAGGTCGCCAGCTGGACCTTCAACTACACCCCGCACTTCATCATCCACATGGTCGGCGACTTCGGCTGGCTCGACGCCCCCTCCCCCGAGGCGACCATGCTGCTCTGGCCCGGCGTGATCGTCGGCCTGGTGCTGCTGGCCTGGGCCTGCAGCCGCTGGCGTGAGGGCGTGGCCCTGCTGGGGATCGCGGTGGGGATCTTCCTGGTGCCGATCGTCGCCGGAGCGGCGGAAGCCCAGCTCGGGCCGATCTGGCAGGGGCGCTACCTGCTGCCCTTCGCCGCGGGACTGCCCATACTCGCCGCCTTCGCCATCGCCAGGTACGAACCGCTCGGTGCCGCGATCCGGGGCCGGCTGGTGGCCCTCTCGATCGGGCTCCTCGCCTTCGCCGACGTCCTGGCGTTCTACTGGACGCTGCGCCGCTACCTGGTCGGCAGCAACGGCCCGCTGATCCCGGTGCACGCCCACTGGCAGCCGCCGGGCACCTGGGTGCTGTGGACCTGCGCCTACGCCCTGCTGCTCGCTTCCCAGTGCCTGCTGGTCATGTCGTTCGAACGGATGCGGTCGACCACCTTCCCCCGGCAGGACGGCCTACGGCCCACTGCACCGCAGCCGATAGCCGGCTGAACCGGAGCGGGCCGCCGCCCCGGGGTGACCCTGGGGGCGGCGGCCCGCGAGAAGCGGTGCTACTTCTTCTTGGGGATGGTGGTCGCGGACTTCATCGAGTGACCGCAGGTGTCGAACCACTCGTCCGTGTTGATGCCGGAGCAGTAGAGCAGCGGATTGAGCGCCACCCGGAGCGGCGGCGTGGTGATCCACGGCGCGCTGCACTTGTGCTCCGGTGCGAAGCGGGAGCAGCCGCCCTCCCAGGTCTGCTTGGTCTGCGAACGCCAGGCGTCGACGCCCATGTTCTGCGCGTTGGACAGGCTGGGGTCGACGGGCATGTAGCGGTTCACCGACCAGGAGGCGCCCATGGTCCCGAACAGGGCGGTCACGCAGACCGCCGCAGCGGCCAGTCGGCGGCCGAGGGTCGCCGGGATGCGCACCGGACCGCCGTCGGGACGGCTCTGCCGCAGGTGCTCCAGTATCCGCAGCACAGCCCGACCGGTCAGCATGATCCCCATGACCGCGAGGATGATCAGGCAGTACATGATCAGCCAGGTGGTCCGCGGGTACAGCTGAACGCTCTGGGTCTGCGCCATGTGCGCCGCGAACCAGAACCGCATCAGCCAGGCGCTGACCAGAACCGTGAGGGTCGCCCGCACCACGAGCATCCGCAGGCCCAGGGCGACGGCCAGGGCCACCGCGAACAGCAGCAGCAGGGTGAAGGCGCTCTGTCCCGCCAGGCTGCCGTCGGTGGACGCGATCCACGTCCCCGCACCCTGGACCCCCGGGCGGTCCGTGTGCCAGCCCATGACATACGACGGATCGAGGTAGACGTCGTAGTAGGCGAAGCGGTCCGGAGTGCTCGCGCCGAAGCGCAGCACCTCCCAGACCAGCGGTGCGGCGACGACCACAGCGCCGAGCGCGGTGGCGCCTATGTAGGCGCCGACCCGGACCAGCGCCCGCTTGCCGCTGCGCCAGGGGATCAGGAACCCCAGCAGCACGAAGAGGCCCGGGAGGGACCACAGGAACCAGCCCGAGTACCAGAGGAAGAGCAGGCCGAACGCCGCGCCGATCAGCACGGCCCGGATCAGCCAGTCCCGCGTGGTCCGCTCGGGAAGCCTGCCGATGCCGCGGAGGAAGATGATCGCCAGCGGCAGCAGCACGAACATCACCTGGTGGCTGTACGGCCGGATCGGGTCCAGGAACACCACGACCGCGGTGGCGGAGATGACCAGCGCCCAGACCGGACTGAGCAGCCTGCGCCAGACCACGTAGGTGACCGGTCCGGCGAGCGCGGAGCAGAGCAGCTGCAGGTCCTTCATCGCATAGCCGACGTGCCCGTTCCGGAAGAGCTCGGCCCAGCCCGCGACAGCCGCGGGGAATCCCGGCGGGTAGATGTTGGGAAGGTGGCCGTTCATGATCTCCAGGGCCATGCCCTGGACGCCGCCCGGGTCCCCGGACTGGGCGCCGAGCGCCCACGGGGTGCCGTTGAGCATGATGGCGATGCCGCCGCCGATCATCCCGCTGGCGAGCCCCGCCAGCGCAGCGCACGCCAGCCGGCGGACCAGCTTGAAGCGGCGCAGCGGTCCCCGGAACGCGGTGGCGGTCAGCACGCCCAGAATCGGCAGACCGATGATCGACGCCTTGAGCTGGAGGTCGGCGAGACCGCTCACCTGGCCGATCCGGACCATGGGGTTCACTCGGACGGTGAGGTAGATCCAGAGCAGGAAGCCCAGCGCGACCGTGAAGCTCGCCACGATCTCCAGGGCGGCAGGGGCCCATCCGGGGAGGCGCCGGGCGCCGTTCTTCGACGGTGCCCGGCCGCCCGCCTCCGCTTTCGGCGAGGTCCCGTCCGGGCGGTCCGTTCGCCCCGGGCTCAGGGTCTCCATGAACGACTTCTCTCTGCTCGGGAGGCCTGCACGACCTCCGGCGATCGAACGAGGCAGGCGTCCACCTGCCTGGACGGCCGGTTCTGCTGCTGCTCGGTAACTTAGCAACAGCGTGAGGGAAGATCCGTGGCCAGTCCGGCAGTGCCCCCTTGTGTACCTAACCTGTGATCTCTTCGCTGCCGGCCCATGAACCGGCGTCAGCTTGTGGACGAACCAGAACTGAACGCATGGGACGCGAGGGTACGCACGCCGCTGCTCCCGCCCCGTCGCACCGCGCCCGGCAGCATGGTCAGCGCGTGCAGCCGGGAGGCGCTGTGGAAACGGGCCGCGCGCGCGGCCTTGGTCCACCCCTGGGCGTCCAGACGGTCGGCGACCTCACGGAAGTAGCGCTCGGCCTCGGTGAAGCGGGTGCCGCTGAAGGCCTGCACCGAGGACTCGCTGATCGCGTGCCGGCGGTACTGGAAGACCACCTCGGTGTCGACGACCATTTCCTCACCGCGCTGCAGCAGGTCGATGACGAGGGCGAGGTCCTGGATCACGGACAGTCCGTCGCGGAAGTTGACCGGCTTGACCGCGTCCGAACGCCAGCAGATGGAGGGGAAGTAGAGCCAGTTGCCGCGCAGCAGGCTGGCTGCGAGTTCCTCGCCGCCCATCCGGGCGCGGTTCTCCACGGCGGGGGCGTACAGGCGGCGCTTGACCTTGTCGACCAGGCCCTCGACGACCGCTCCGGTGCCGTCGATCACCTCGACGCCGGGCTGGACCATGCCGATGCCCGGGTACTCCTCCAGGATCGCCCGGACCGTCGCCAGATAGTGCGGATGCAGCAGGTCGTCGCAGCCAAGGATGACCGCGCGCTCCAGCTCCAGCAGGTCCACGCACTTCTGGAAGTTCCGGGTGATGCCCAGGTTCTCCGGGTTGCGCTGGTAACGCACCCGCTCGTCCCCGAGCTCGGCGAACCACTCCGGGACGCCCGGCTCGCGGCCGTCGTCGACCACGGTCAGCCGCCAGTCGGGGTCGGTCTGCGCGAGGACGCTGCGGACCGCGTCCTGCATCAGGGAGACGTCGCCGTAGTACGGCAGCATGATGTCGAACGTGGGCATGAGGTGGACTCGCCTAGGGGATCGGTGCTTCGGTCTCGGTCAAGAGGAACGGCTCAGGAGGACGAGACGGTTCCGACGGTCTCCGCGGTTCCGGCCAGGTCCGCCGGGACTGCCAGACGCTCGCGGTTCAGCAGCTCGGCGTCCCGCAGCGCGACGGTCCGGGCCAGGTCGGTGACCTTCTTCTCCAGCGAGCGGAACCGCATGTACGTGTTCAGCGCGAAGAAGGAGACCGCCACGACCAGCAGGTAGAGGACGAGGTCCGTGCCGCGGCCGACTCCCAGCTTGTGGGCCACCCAGGTGACGTCGGAGGGGCGCAGCACCGCGTAGATGTTGGCGACCACGAAGACGAAGAAGGCGATCCGCTTCCAGGCCCGGGTGTGCGCGGCGTCCCAGCGGCGGATGAACAGGAACAGCATGGACCCGGCGCCGAGAAGCAGGATCAGCTGGATCAGCAGGGTGCCCTTCATCGGCGCCCACGCTCCCTCAGTGAGATGTCGAAGAGGATGTTGACGCCGTTGAGCAGCGACTGACCCTTGGCCCGGGAGTAGTCGGTGTAGAGAATCTCCACCGGGACCTCGGTGACGCGGAGGTCGGAGCGCGCCAGCGTGCCGACGATCTCCGAGGCGTGCGCCATTCCGTTCATGGTGATCCGGAGCTGCGCGGCCGCCTTGCGGTTGAGCGCGCGCAGTCCGTTGTGCGCGTCGGTCAGCTTCAGCCGGCGGGCGGTGGGGCTGACCGCGGCGGCGGTGCGCAGCACCACCCGCTTGAGCATGGGGACGTGCTCGGTCTGTTCTATGAACCGGGAGCCGAGGACGACGTCCGCGGCGTCCGAGCGGAGCAGCGCGACCATCTTCTCGGCGTCGTCGGTCTGGTGCTGGCCGTCCGCGTCGAAGGTGACGAAGTACGCCGCGTCGGGCTGGGCGAGTGCGTAGGCGAGACCGGTCTGCAGTGCCGCGCCCTGGCCGAGGTTCACCGGGTGACGGACCAGGTGGGCCCGGGTGCTGAGGATCCGCTCCGCCGAGTCGTCGGAGCTGCCGTCGTTGACGCAGACGATGTTGGGGAAGACCTTGAGCGCCTGCTCGACCACGTCGGCGATGACTTGTCCCTCGTTGTACACGGGGATCACCAGCCAGGTGTCGTGGTAATTGTTCACTGCGTCTCCGGGATGGGGATTGGGCGGCGTCATGCGTTCTCCAGCGCAGAGGCCGCAGTGTTTCCGTCGGTCGTCGGGCCGGGAGCCGGCTGGGCGACGCCTCGGACAAGGATCAGCAGCATGCAGAGAGCAGTCACCAGTGAACCGAGTGCATAGGCTACCTCGACTCGGGTGGCGACAGGTCCTGGAGCCAGGGTGACCGCGACCAGTGCCGCTGTACCGGCCAGCCAGGAGAGCATCATCCAACGATGGCGGTTCAACGCCATCAGCGCCTGCCCGAGCACCATCGCCAGCATGTAGCACATGGTCCCGGCCGAGAACCAGAAGAAGTCCATCGGTCCGAGCACGTTCTTCGCGCCGAGGAACACCGAGATCAGCCAGGATCCGGCGAACACGGCGGGCACAGCACCCAGCAGCCCGAGACCGCCGATCACCGCGCAGGTCTGCAGCAGCATGCGCCGGAAACCCACCCGGTCCCCCGAGGTGGCGGTGGTGGACAGGCCGGTCATCAGCGTCGGCTGCAGCGAGCCGAAGACGAACAGCGGAATCCGACACAGCACGCCGGCGCTGAGCAGCGCGAAGGTGAGGCTCTTGTCGGTGGTGACCAGGGCTGTGGTGATCACAGCCGCGTTCACGATGACCTGGGCCAGCACCGAGCCGAAGATCATCATCGTCATGTTCTGGAACAGCTCGCGCCACGGCATGGGTGGCCCGTGGTGGCATCCGCGCAGCGTCGTCGGCAAAGTCAGCAGCATCGCCGCGAGCGGCGCCGCCGCGAGCACCAGTCCGTACTCGACGGCGGAGTGGCTGCCGGCCAGGAACAGGGCACCGGCGAGGACGATGCGCAGCAGCCCGTCCAGTCCCAGCGAGACGCCGTAGGCGTTGAAGTGGCCGAGTCCGGCGAGGATGCCCCGGGTCAGGTAGACCAGCGCCATCCCGACCAGCGCTGCGGCGAAGACCCAGACCAATGAGCGGTCATGGCCGAAGAAGGTGTTCGCCAGCGGGCCCGCGGTCAGGGCCAGTACCGCGCCGATGAGCGCGAGCAGGCCGGCGGTCAGCACGGCGGCCCGGCGGAGTACCGGGGCGACGCCCTCGCCCCGGACCACTCGCGCCGCGACGACCCGGGTGAGTTCCTGCTCGACGGGGAAGAACAGTCCGAGGCTCAGCGTCATGACCAGCGACCAGAGCTCGGAGACGGCCTTCTGCGGATCGCCGGTGAGGGCGTGGCCGGCGATGGAGATCTGGATGTACGAGGCCGCGCCGAGGATCATCGTGCCGCCGATGACCAGGTGGGTACCCGGCGGGATGACCTTCAGCAGCTTCGCCAGCGGGTTGCTCATCCGGGGCTCTTCGGCTTGTTCGCGGCTCTGACCAGCTCGGCGAGGACCGGGCGGAGCAGCGCCTCGCCGAGGCTGTCGCGCCAGTCGGGGAGCGGCTTGAGCCCGGCCGAGGCCCACCGGTCGTGGGCGAGGACGCTGAACCCGGGCCGGGGCGCCGGGCGGACGAAGGCGGTCGAGTCGGTGGGCCGGATCCGCTCCGGGTCCAGGCCGGCCAGCTCGTAGCAGGCCCTGGCCAGGCCGAACCAGGTGGTGCTGCCGGACGCGGTGCCGTGGTAGACCCCGGCCGGCGCGGTACCGGCGAGGGCCGCCAGGCCCAGGTCCCGCAACTGCTGGGCGAGCGCGTAGGACCAGGTCGGCTGCCCGTGCTGGTCGTCGACGACGTCCAGGGTGTCGCGTTGGGCGGCCAGCTTCAGCATGGTGGCGACGAAGTTGGCGCCGTGCTCGCCGTAGAGCCAGGCGGTACGCACGGTGTACCCGTGGTCGGGAAGCAGTTCGGCGACGGCCTGCTCGCCCACGAGCTTGCTGCGCCCGTAGGCGTTGAGCGGGTCGGTCGGGGCGTCCTCGGGGTACGGGACGGTTCCGTCACCGTGGAAGACGTAGTCGGTGGAGAGGTGCAGCAGGCGCGAGCCGGTCGCGGCGCAGGCGGCCGCCAGGTTGCGGACACCGGTGCCGTTGACGGCCGTGGCAGCGGCTTCGGCGGTCTCGGCGCCGTCGACATCGGTCCAGGCCGCCGCGTTGACGACCACGCCGTGTCCGGCGACGGCCGCGCGCACCGCGGCGGCATCGGTGATGTCGAGCTCGGCCCGGGTGCGGGCGCCGACCTGGACGTCCGGGGTGCCGGCGAGCACGGCCAGCAGATCACGGCCGAGCATGCCCCCTGCCCCGACCACGAGCCAGCGGCTCGGCTGCTGCGGCGTGCTCACTGGGCCAGCGCCGCCTTCTGCTTCAGCGGCTCCCACCAGGAGCGGTTGTCGCGGTACCAGGCGATCGTGGCGGCGAGACCGTCCTCGAAGCGGACCTGCGGGGTGTACCCGAGCTCGTCGCTGATCTTGCTGATGTCCAGCGAGTAGCGCAGGTCGTGACCCTTGCGGTCCTCCACCGGGACGACCATGTCCCAGTCGGCGCCGGCCGCGTCCAGCAGCAGGCCGGTCAGTTCCTTGTTGGTGATCTCGGTCCCGCCGCCGATGTTGTAGACCTCGCCGGCACGGCCCTTGAGCAGGGCCAGTTCGATGCCGCGGCAGTGGTCGGAGACGTGCAGCCAGTCCCGGATGTTGCCACCGGTGCCGTACAGCGGCACCTTCCTGCCGTCCAGCAGGTTGGTGGTGAACAGCGGGATGACCTTCTCCGGGAACTGGTAGTACCCGTAGTTGTTGGAGCAGCGGGTCACCACCACGTCCATGCCGTGGGTGCGGTGGTAGGCCAGCGCCAGCAGGTCGGAGGCCGCCTTGGAGGCGGAGTACGGGGAGTTGGGCTGCAGCGGCCACTCCTCGGTCCACGAGCCCTCGTTGATCGAGCCGTACACCTCGTCGGTGGAGACGTGGACGAAGCGCCCCACGCCGTGCTTGCGGGCGGAGTCCAGCAGTACCTGCGTCCCCAGCACGTTGGTGGTGACGAAGGGGCCGGCGCCGGCGATGGAGCGGTCCACGTGGGACTCGGCCGCGAAGTGCACGACGGCGTCGTGCCCGGCCATGACCTGGTCGACCGCCTCCGCGTCGCAGATGTCACCGCGGACGAAGGAGTATCCGGGGTGATCGGCGACCGGGGCCAGATTGGCCTCGACGCCGGAGTACGTGAGCTTGTCCAGCACTGTGACCCGGAGGCCCGGCTCGGCCTGGGACGGCGACAGCAGTTGACGAACGAACTCGGAGCCGATGAACCCGGCGCCACCGGTGACAAGGATGCGCATAATGCGCGCCACTATACGGGCCCTCCCTGTGACGGACCCAGTCGGGTGGGCCGGGGGGCAAGGAGCGCCACACCGGCTTCGGGACCTAGAGTTACGCCCATGCGTGGCATCCTCCTGGCCGGCGGTACCGGCTCCCGTCTCTGGCCTCTCACTCGAGCAGTGTCCAAGCAGCTCATGCCGGTCTTCGACAAACCGATGATCTACTACCCCCTGACCACTCTGATGATGGCCGGCGTCCAAGAGATCCTCATCATCACCACACCCCAGGACCAGGAGCAGTTCCAGCGTCTGCTGGGTGACGGGTCGCAATGGGGTCTGCGCCTCGAGTACATGGTGCAGGAGCGCCCGGAGGGCATCGCCCAGGCCTTCGTGCTCGGTGCGGACTTCATCGGCGACCAGTCCGTGGCGCTGGTCCTCGGCGACAACATCTTCCACGGCAGCGGCCTGGGCACCCGGCTCGCCGAGAACGACGGACTGGTCGGCGGCCGGATCTTCGCCTACCCGGTCGCGGACCCGAGCGCCCTGGGCGTCGTCGAGTTCGCTCCCGACGGGACCGTCATCTCCATCGAGGAGAAGCCCGAGAAGCCGAAGTCCCGCTTCGCCGTACCTGGCCTCTACTTCTACGACAACCGTGTGGTCGAGATCGCCCGGGGCCTGAAGCCCAGCGCTCGCGGCGAGCTGGAGATCACGGCTGTCAACGACGCGTACCTGAGGCGCGGGGAGCTCAAGGTCACGGTCCTCGACCGGGGAACCGCCTGGCTGGACACCGGAACCTTCGAGTCGCTGGTACAGGCGTCCGAGTACGTCCGGGTCGTCGAGCAGCGCCAGGGGCTGAAGGTGGGCTGCGTGGAGGAGGTCGCCTGGCGCGTCGGCCTGCTCAGCGACGACCAGCTGCGGGAACTGGCGCAGCCACTGCTGAAGAGCGGATACGGGACGTATCTGATCAGTCTGCTGACCGAGAAGGAAGAAGCATGAAGATCCGGCCGCTGAGCATCGAGGGCGCCTGGGAGATCACCCCGCAGCAGCACGGCGACCCGCGCGGGCTGTTCATGGAGTGGTACCGCTTCGACCATCTCGCCGAGGCCGTGGGACACCCGCTGCGGCTCGCCCAGGCGAACCTGTCGGTCTCGGCCGCCGGCGTGGTGCGCGGGATCCACTTCGCCGATGTGCCGCCCGGCCAGGCGAAGTACGTCACCTGCGTACGCGGGGCGGTCCTGGACGTGATCGTCGACCTGAGGGTGGGTTCGCCGACCTTCGGCCGCTGGGAGGGAGTGCGGCTCGACGACGCCGACCGCCGCGCCGTCTACCTCTCCGAGGGGCTGGGGCACGGGTTCTGCGCGCTCAGCGACGACGCCACGCTGAGCTACCTATGCTCGGAGACATACAGCCCGACCGGTGAGCACGGCATCCACCCGTTGGACCCGGACCTCGACATCGCCTGGCCCGCCGCCGCACCGCAGCTGTCCGCCAAGGACGAAGCCGCGCCGACACTGGCGGAGGCCATCGCCTCGGGTCTGCTCCCCCGGTACGAGGAGACCTCGGCTTTCACCGCCGGACTGCGGATCGGCTGAGCCAGGTCACTCGTCCGGCGTACAGGCGGACCGTGCATACTGTGGGACCAGGCAAGTCATGTGAGACCCATCACTCCAGGAGCACGGGATGACGTCACCAGACGCGATCAAGCGGGAACCCTCTACAGCAGCTGAGTCGTACACCGATCGGCTGCTGACTCTGGAGAACTCTGGAATTCGCCGCTTCATCCCCGCGCAGGCCCCGTACCGTGCGCATCTGCGCAGCCTGAAACTGGGCCGGATGCTGGACATCGGCTGCGGACTCGGCCGGAACCTCCTGCACAACAGGGGCGAGGGTGTCGGCGTGGACCACAACGAGCACTCCATCGCGGCCATGCGCACGCGCGGGCTGACCGGTTACACCCCCGCCGACTTCCTGGCCAGCAAGGACGCGGTGCCGGAGTCGTTCGACTCGCTGCTCATCTCGCATGTGCTGGAGCACATCGACACCGAGGGTTCCGCGTCGCTCTTCGCGGACTACCTCCCGTTCGTCCGCCCGGGCGGCAAGGTCGTGATGATCACGCCGCAGGAGTCGGGCTTCGCCAGCGATCCCACCCATATCCGCTGGGTGGACTTCTCGGTGCTGCGTGAGACCTGCACCGACGCGGGGATCGAGGTCAAGCGGACCTACTCCTTCCCGCTGCCGCGGCTGGCCGGGAAGCTGTTCCGCTACAACGAGTTCGTCTGCGTGGCTACCAAGCCCGCGGAGTGAGCCGGGCCTGCGGCGCGAGAGGGGCCCCGCAGCATCGATGAGATGCTGCGGGGCCCCTCTTGTGCGCTGCTGGTGCAGGCAGGTCAGACCATCGACTACTTGACGATCTTGGTGACCTGGCCGGCGCCGACGGTCCGGCCACCCTCACGGATGGCGAACTTCAGGCCCTCCTCCATGGCGATCGGCTGGATCAGCGCGACCGTCATGGCGGTGTTGTCGCCCGGCATGACCATCTCGGTGCCCTCGGGGAGGGTCACGACGCCGGTCACGTCCGTGGTACGGAAGTAGAACTGCGGGCGGTAGTTGTTGAAGAAGGGGGTGTGACGACCACCCTCGTCCTTCGACAGGATGTAGGCCTGGGCCTCGAAGTCGGTGTGCGGCGTGACCGAACCCGGCTTGATGATGACCTGGCCGCGCTCGACGTCCTCGCGCTTGATGCCACGGAGCAGCAGACCGACGTTCTCACCGGCCTGGCCCTCGTCGAGCAGCTTGCGGAACATCTCGATGCCGGTGACCGTGGTGGTGGTCTTGGTCTCCTTGATGCCGATGATGTCGACAGTCTCGTTGACCTTGAGCACGCCACGCTCGATGCGGCCGGTGACGACCGTGCCACGACCGGTGATCGTGAAGACGTCCTCGATCGGCATCAGGAACGGCTGGTCCACGGCGCGAGCCGGGGTCGGGATGAACTCGTCCACGGCCGCCATCAGGCCGAGGAGCTTGTCGCCCCACTCCTTGTCGCCCTCGAGCGCCTTGAGCGCCGAGACGCGGACGACCGGCAGGTCGTCGCCCGGGAAGTCGTAGTCCGAGAGCAGCTCGCGGACCTCGAGCTCGACGAGCTCCAGGATCTCCTCGTCGTCGACCATGTCGGACTTGTTGAGGGCCACGACGATGGAGGGGACGCCGACCTGGCGGGCCAGGAGCACATGCTCCTTGGTCTGCGGCATCGGGCCGTCGGTGGCGGCCACGACCAGGATCGCGCCGTCCATCTGCGCGGCACCGGTGATCATGTTCTTGATGTAGTCAGCGTGACCCGGGCAGTCGACGTGGGCGTAGTGACGCGCCTCGGTCTGGTACTCGACGTGCGCGATGGAGATCGTGATGCCGCGCTGACGCTCTTCCGGCGCCTTGTCGATCTGGTCGAAGGCCGAGGCCTCGTTCAGGTTCGGGAAAGCGTCGTGCAGCACCTTGGTGATCGCCGCGGTAAGGGTCGTCTTACCGTGGTCGATGTGACCGATGGTGCCGATGTTGACGTGGGGCTTCGTCCGCTCGAACTTCGCCTTCGCCACTGGGGTCCTCCTGAGGACTGGTTCTGTACGCCGTACGACGTCAGGTGGTCTGGATTCGCGCCGGTCCCGGCAGCTGGGTGCGCTCGGTTCCGGCCCTGGGGTGGGGGCCGGAGGGGCCCGGAGCCGCCGTTCTTCACGGCAGGCCCCGGGACTCCTCCTACAGACTAAGGGGTGGTAGATCCCGGAATGTCCGGGCTCCGAACGGAGCCGGGACGGAGTCCGCGACTATTCGCCCTTGGCCTTTGCGATGATCTCTTCCGCCACGTTCCGGGGAACCTCGGCGTACGAGTCGAACTGCATCGAGTAGCTGGCGCGGCCCGACGTCTTGCTGCGCAGGTCGCCGACGTAGCCGAACATCTCAGACAGCGGGACGAGGGCCTTGACGACCCGGGCACCGCTGCGCTCCTCCATGGCCTGAATCTGGCCACGGCGGGAGTTGATGTCGCCGATCACATCGCCCATGTAGTCCTCGGGCGTGGTGACCTCGACCGCCATCATCGGCTCGAGCAGCGCGGGGGACGCCTTGCGAGCACCCTCCTTGAACGCCATCGAACCGGCGATCTTGAACGCGAGCTCCGAGGAGTCCACGTCGTGCGAGGCACCGTCGAGCAGGATCACGCGAACGCCCTGGAGCGGGTAGCCGGCGAGCACGCCGAACTCCATGGCCTCCTGGGCACCGGCGTCGACCGAGGGGATGTACTCCTTCGGCACGCGGCCACCAGTGACCTTGTTGACGAACTCGTAGCCCTCGCCGGACTCGATCGGCTCGATCGCGATCTGGATCTTCGCGAACTGGCCGGAGCCACCGGTCTGCTTCTTGTGCGTGTAGTCGATACGCTCGACGGCCTTGCGGATCGTCTCGCGGTACGCGACCTGCGGCTTGCCGACGTTGGCCTCGACCCGGAACTCACGCTTCATACGGTCGACCAGCACCTCGAGGTGCAGCTCGCCCATACCCGCGATGATCGTCTGGCCGGTCTCCTCGTCGGTGTTGACCTGGAAGGACGGGTCCTCCTCGGCCAGCCGCTGGATCGCGACGCCCAGACGCTCCTGGTCGCCCTTCGACTTCGGCTCGATCGCGACGCGGATGACCGGGGCCGGGAAGTCCATGGACTCCAGGATGACCGGGTTCTTGTCGTCGCTGAGGGTCTCACCGGTGGTGGTCTGCTTGAGACCCATGACGGCGACGATGTCGCCGGCGCCCACCGAGTCGATCTCCTCACGCTTGTTGGCGTGCATTCGGTAGATCTTGCCGATGCGCTCCTTGCGGCCCTTCACCGAGTTGAGGACGGCGGTGCCGGCCTCGAGACGCCCGGAGTAGATCCGGATGAAGGTGAGCTTGCCCAGGTGCGGGTCGGACATGATCTTGAACGCCAGCGCCGACAGCGGCTCGTCGTCCGAGGCCTTGCGGAAGATCTCCACGGTCTCGTCGCCGGGCTTGTGGCCCATGACGCCCTCGACGTCGATCGGGGACGGCAGGTACTTCACGACCGCGTCGAGCAGGGGCTGGACGCCCTTGTTCTTGAACGCGGTGCCACAGAAGACCGGGGTGAAGTTACCCGCGATGGTGCCGCGGCGAATGCCCGCGACCAGCTGCTCCTCGGTGGGCTCCTCGCCCTCCAGGAACAGCTCCATCAGCTCGTCGTCGCCCTCTGCGGCGGTCTCGATGAGCTTTGCGCGCCACTCCTCGGCGATCTCCGTGTGCGAGGCCGGGATGTCGACGGTGTCGTACATCTCGCCCTTCGCAGCCTCGGCGGACCAGAGCAGGGCCTTCATCTTCACCAGGTCGATGACACCGAGGAAGTCAGCCTCGGCGCCAACGGGCAGCTGCATGACCAGCGGGGTCGCACCCAGGCGGTCGATGATCGAGTCGACGCAGCGGAAGAACTCCGCGCCGACGCGGTCCAGCTTGTTGACGAAGCAGATGCGCGGGACGTTGTAGCGGTCAGCCTGACGCCACACGGTCTCGGACTGGGGCTCGACACCGGCGACACCGTCGAACACCGTGACGGCACCGTCCAGGACGCGCAGCGAGCGCTCCACCTCGACGGTGAAGTCGACGTGGCCCGGGGTGTCGATGATGTTGATGGTGTTCTCGACATCATCAACAGTCCAGTGGCAGGTCGTCGCGGCCGACGTGATCGTGATGCCGCGCTCCTGCTCCTGCTCCATCCAGTCCATGGTGGCAGCGCCGTCATGAACCTCACCGATCTTGTACGAGACACCGGTGTAGAACAGGATCCGCTCGGTGGTAGTGGTCTTGCCCGCGTCGATGTGCGCCATGATCCCGATGTTGCGGACCCTGGCAAGGTCAAGGGAGGTTGCAGCCATGGTGGCTCGTCTCTCTCTTTCTTGTTACTGACGGGGTTCGGACTACCAGCGGTAGTGGGCGAAGGCCTTGTTGGACTCGGCCATCTTGTGCGTGTCCTCGCGACGCTTCACCGAGGCGCCCAGACCGTTGCTTGCGTCCAGGATCTCGTTGAGCAGGCGCTCGGTCATGGTCTTCTCGCGGCGAGCGCGGGAGTAACCGACGAGCCAGCGCAGCGCCAGGGTGTTGGCACGGCCGGGCTTGACCTCGACCGGCACCTGGTAGGTCGCGCCACCGACACGGCGGGACTTGACCTCGAGGGTCGGCTTGACGTTCTCCAGCGCGCGCTTGAGCGCGACGACCGGGTCTGCGTTGGTCTTCTCGCGGACGCCCTCGAGGGCGCCGTACACGATGCGCTCAGCGGTGGAGCGCTTGCCGTGCAGGAGGATCTTGTTGACGAGCGACGTCACCACAGGGGAGCCGTAAACCGGGTCGATGATGACCGGGCGCTTCGGGGCGGGGCCCTTACGAGGCATTCTTACTTCTCCTTCTTGGCGCCGTAGCGGCTGCGGGCCTGCTTGCGGTTCTTGACACCCTGGGTGTCCAGAGAGCCGCGGATGATCTTGTATCGCACACCCGGCAGGTCCTTCACACGGCCACCACGAACGAGCACGATGGAGTGCTCCTGCAGGTTGTGGCCCTCGCCCGGAATGTAAGCGGTGACCTCGATCCCGCTGGTGAGGCGCACACGGGCGACCTTACGAAGCGCCGAGTTCGGCTTCTTCGGGGTGGTCGTGTACACACGCGTGCAGACGCCACGGCGCTGAGGGGAACCCTTCAGCGCGGGCGTCTTGTTCTTCTCGACCTTGTCCTGCCGGCCCTTTCGGACCAGCTGCTGGATCGTAGGCACCGTATCTCCGTCTTCTTTGTGCCATCTCTTGGTGTAACTACCCTGGTTGTGTCCTGCCGACGTCCGACCCACGAGGTCGGGTGTGTCGGGCCACTTCCCATCCCCTCGACTCCTTGCGGAGGAGCGGTGTGGAAGCGCGGTTCCCATGAAGCGGCGGCGATATATGCACGCACGCACAAGAGACCCGGGGACACCCCAGGCACAAGGTCAGAGCGTACCTAGCGCATCGGCGCGGGTCAAAACAAATGCGCAGCCGCAGGTCACGGCCTCGGCGCAGGAGGAGTTGCGGACGCCCCGGAGGTGTGCATCGACACGGGGCGGAGAATGTGACGTGTCGGACACCGTAACCGGGGGCGGCGGCCGAGGGAAGAGGACGCGGCGGGGACGGCCGGGGATCAGCCGCCCGGGGGAAGCGGGGGCACGCCGACCGTTCCGGACGACGCGCCGCTGTCACCGGTCGCCATGATGCCGAGGAAGATGAGCAGCAGCCACAGCGCCACGCCCAGCCACCCCAGCACGATGCCGGTGACCGCCATGCCCTCGCCGTCCTCGTCCCGCTCCCTGATCTGCCCCTTGGAGAGATGGCCGCAGATCAGGGCCGGGAGGGCGGTGAGACCGAGGGTGAAGACCTCGGCGACCCCGAGGATCAGCGCGGCCACCGCCAGCCCGTTGGTACGGCGGTAGCGCGGCGGCGGGGCGAAGGGGTTGGCGTAGGGGTCGTAGGGACGGCCGTGGGCGTACGGGCTCGGCACCTCGTACGCCGGGGGGTACGGGACGAAGGCGGCAGGGATGACCGGGGCCGGAGTCAGGTAGGGAACGGGCATGGGTCCGCTCGGCAGGTCCTGCACGATTCCCGACAGCTGGCCGTAGGTCAGCGCACGATAGACGAGCTCCACGCGGTCGTTGTACTCGTCCGGTGTCAGGCGGCCCTCGGCGTAGGCGGCCTTGAGGACGTCGACGGTCCGCTCCCGGTCGGCATGCGACGCACGCATGGTCGCGACCTGGCTCAGCGCCGGCTGGGAGGCCGCCATCGTGGGCGTCGGCGGCGCGGCGGTCCGCCACTGCTGCATCGGATACTTCGGCTGCTGCGAGTTCGTGGACAACGGCGACCTCCCCGAATGCGCCCGCGGCCCTGAGGCGCGGGCACGACCTCATCTCCATAGTGGGGGACGATCGAGGGAAGCGCATCGTGCCCAGGAAGCATGTAGAGGACTTGTGACACAAGCTCAGCTACGGAGGGCCCGGACCCGCTTGGCGGCAGTTCCGGCGGTCACTCGTAGCGGGCGGAGTAGCGCTGCTGCAGTTCCGGCCAGTGGCGGCGCAGGGTCTCCGCGCCGATCGGCCGGTCTCCCCCCTCGGCGGCCAGGCCGTGGGTGCTGAAGAGGTACTCGGAGAGCCTGGCCGGGTCGGGGTCGTGCCCGTGCGCCTCCCTGAAGCCGACCAGGCCGTCGAGGTAGGCGTCCAGGAGGTCGGCCGGCTGCCGGTCGGAGCCGGGGACCTGGGCCGGCGCGTAACCGGGCACGAGTTCGGGCTCACCCTCGGGGAGGGTCTTCGGGGCGAACCACGCCTCCGGGCCCTCCTCCGTGGTCCCGTCGGCGTCGGCCGGGTGCTGCTTGGGGAGCCAGGCGACGCCGCGGGCACTGGGCGCGGACGTGCTGGGCTGATCCTCGGCGACGGGCGCGACGGAGGTGTCCGGATCGTGCAGCGGTCGGCGGTGGCGCTGGATGGCGAGCTTGGTGAGGAGGTCCACGGCGACCGGGTCGGCGGCGGGCGCGGGAGCCTGGGCCCGTGCCTGGGCCGCCGGCTGGGCATGCGGCTGGGGCTGAGCGTGCGGCTGGGGCTGGGGCTGGGCCTGGGCGCGAGGGGGCGCGTAGACGGCGGTGGGCGCCTGTCCCTGGGGTGTGGGTGCCGGGGCTGGCACGGGCACGGCAGCGGGCACAGGCGCGGCGGTGAGCGCCGGGGTCCGGCGGACGACGTCGAGGTCCAGCGGCACGCCGTACTTGGCCAGCTTCAGCGGCAGCAGGGTCTCGATGGGCGCCTGGCGCCGCCAACTGCGGCCGTACTGGGCCCGCAGATGGGTGCGGTAGACGAGACGGTTCTGCTCCAGTCGCACCACCTCGTCGTAGGAGCGCAGCTCCCACAGCTTCATCCGCCGCCACAGGCGGAAGGTGGGGACCGGCGAGAGGAGCCAGCGCATCACCCGCACCGACTCCATGTGGCGGTCCGCGGTGATGTCCGCGATCCGCCCGATGGCGTGCCTCGCGGCCTCGACCACGACCACGAAGAGCACCGGGATGATCGCGTGCATCGCCATGGCCAGCGGGTCGCCCCAGGACGAGGCGGCGTTGAAGACGATGGTCCCGCCGGTGAGCAGCCAGGCCGTCTGCCGCAGCAGCGGGAACGGGATGCGCAGCCAGGTGAGCACCAGGTCGAGCGCCAGCAGGACGGCGATGCCGACGTCCACGCCGATCGGGAAGACGTAGGAGAAGACACCGAAGCCCTTGTGCAGGGCAAGGGTGCGCACAGCGGCGTAGGAGCCGGCGAAGCCGATTCCGGCGATGATGAAGGCGCCGGCAGCGACCACGCCGATCAGTGCGCGGTGTGCACGGGTTATCTCAGGGCCTGCCATGGCTCGTTCAACCCCTGGGTGTGACGGTCGCGGGTCCGCGTTGAGCCGCGGGCGGAGGACAGCTTGCCACAACGGCGTATCGGTCTGGTCTCGGGCGTCCGAGAAGCGGTGATTCAGCAGGTCCGCACGCCTCGAACGGCCCTGACGCAGTATCAGCGGCACCAGGAAGCTCAGCTGTCACACCCTGCTGCGACGATGACACTGAGCGTGTGCGAGCGGTGCTGCCCAGGCTGTCCTGGACAATGGCGGGGACCGGACAGGCCCCAGAGGCCGGCCTCGCCGGCCTCGGAATCGAGAGAGTTCCAGCACCAGGGAGAGGGAGGGCCGTGATGGGCAAGCGCAACCAGGGGCATCGCCGTACCAAACAGCGAGAGCAGGCTGCCCGTCCGCGCCCGCGGCCGCCTGAGCCGCCGCGCGCTCCCGAGGCCGGAAGGCCCGGGGCGGACGGGCGGGGTGCTCCGCCACGCGAGCCGTCCCTGCGGGAGCAGCTGGAGGCGGCCTGCGGCGGCGTGCTCTACGCCCCCGAGGAGGGCTACCACCTGGCCCTGGACCAGGGGGCCAGTACCCTCTCCGAACCGGCGGCCCGCTGGCCGCAGACCAGCCGGACCGTGCTCCTGGTGACCGGCGGGCTGCTCGCGCGACTGTGGCAGGCCGGGTGGCAGCCGGCCGACCTGGTCCGGGCAGTGCGGAGGGAGCTGGCGCCGCGTCACTCCCGGCTGATGGTGGACCTGATCGCGGCGGAGTCGCGCGGCTACGCCGGCGCCGCGCTGGACATGCGCTGGTCCGGGCAGTTGCGGGAGCTGGAGGCGGAGGTGTGGTGGGGCGAAGACGACGCCTTTCTGCCGGGCGTCGCCCGTCGCGAGCGCGCGGACCGCTTCACCGTCGCGACGTTGCTGCTCGAACTGTTCCGGCTGATCGGTCGGCTGCCCCCGATCACTCTGCTGGGTCCGCCGCCGGGCGCGGCCGGGCGCGTCTCCGGGTCGACCGTCCCGTTCGCGCCGAAGACCGGCAGCGAGCCGCGGATGCTCGGCCGGATCAGGGCACTGCTGGCCAAGGCGGAGTCCACTGAGTTCCCCGACGAGGCGGAGGCGCTCACCGCCAAGGCGCAGCAGTTGATGGCACAGCACAGCATCGACGAGGCCCTGCTCGCTGCCTCGTCCGGGAGCCGGGCCGAGCCGGGCGCCTGCAGGATCGGGGTCGACAACCCCTACGAGGCGCCCAAGGCCCTGCTGTTGGACGCGGTGGCGAGTGCCAACCGGGCCAAGTCGGTGTGGACAAAGGATCTGGGCTTCTGCACGGTGGTCGGCTTCCCCGCCGACCTGGAGGCGGTCGAGCTGCTCTACACCTCGTTGCTGGTGCAGGCGACGAGCGCGATGAACAGCGCGGGGACGCAGAGCGGAGGCAGCGGGGGCTCGCGGACGAAGTCGTTCCGGCAGTCGTTCCTGATCGCCTATGCCTCGCGTATCCGCGAGCGGCTGACAGAGGCCACCGCCCAGGTGACCGAGGAGGTCCTGGCCGGGCTGCGGACGGAGGGGGACGCGTCCCCCGCACTGCTGCCCGTGCTCGCTGCCCGGGAGGAGGCGGTGCAGGAGTCCACCGAGCGGATGTTCCCCAACACCAGTACCGGGCGGGCGATCCGCGCCAACGACTACGAGGGATGGACGCAGGGCCGGGCCGCCGCCGACCGCGCTCGGCTGCACGGCCACAGTGCGGCGCTGAAGCGCTGACGCGCCCGACGGGGCCCTGCGGATGCTCCTGACCAGGTTCACGCTCACGGGCGGTGTAGCGACGGTCCGCCCGCGCCCGGGGCCTGTGCGCGCTACGGTCGAACGTCCGACAGCCCCGTACAGGAGATCTCCGTGAAATCCGTCCAAGCTCTGGTCGGCCGACTCGCCGAGCTCACGCCAGACGAGTTGACCGCCCTCCTGGACGCCCGCCGCGTCCACTCCGCGGCCCTGCGCGCCGCCAGGGAACCGCAGAACCTCGTCCAGCTCGCCGAACGCCTGCTGGAGGACCGCTCCGTGGCGACCTGCGTCGCCCGGCTGTCCACGCCGGGCCTGCAGGTGCTCGCCGCCGGCGTGTGGCTGGCCACCCGACGGCACGGAGCCCTCCAGCAGCAGCCGTACTGGACGCCGCTCGAGCCGTCCGAACGCCCGGTGCCGGCGGCCGACCTGCTGGCCTTTCTCAGTGGCGACGACCCAGGACTACGGGCCGCGGCACAACGGACCCTGACGGAGCTTCAGGAGCTGCTGCTGGTACTGCCCGCAGGCCCGGGCGAGGTGGCGCTACCCGCGTTCGTCCACCGGCATCTCGCCGACACCATCGGCCTGAGCCGTCCGGCGGCACAGCTGATGAGCGACGCGTTCAACGCGCCGGAGGTGCATCGGGTCGCCGCCGGACTCGACCTGCCGCCGAGCCGCAACCGCCAGACCGCACAGGACGGCGTGCTGGCCCTGCTCGGCGACCGGGAGCGGGTGCGCGCCCTCGTCGCCGTGGCGCCGGCCGGTGCCAGGGAACTCGTCGACCGGCTGGTGCAGGGACCGCCGGTGCTGCGTACCCACTGCTTCATGCCGCTGGGCGGATACCACTACGGTCCGGGAACCAAGTACCAGCTGCGGCCCCGCGGTTCGGGCGACCCCGGCACGGACTGGCTGGCCGAGCACGGGATGCTCGTCCCGATCGGGCCCGATCTGGCGGAGCTGCCGTTCGAGGTGATCGACGCCCTCGCCGACGGCAGGGTCACGGCGCGATTCGAACCCGATCCGCCGGTGCTCGGTCGGGGAGGCCATGGCCTGAGCCCGGTCCCCGGCTCACTGCGCGAGGCGCAGGCTGCGGCGGCGACCGCGAGCAGGAAGGTCGAACTACTGCTCGCCGCCTGCGCCGCCGTCCCGCCGAACGTACGCAAGGCCGGCGGCCTCGCCGTACGGGACACCCGGCGCCTGGCCAAGGCGATCGACGCCCCCGAGGACCGGACCCGGTTCTGGATCGACCTGGCCTACAACGCCGACCTGCTCGGCGAGTACCAGGAGCAGCCGGAGGGGCCCGCACCGCGCGGTCGCAGCCGCCGTCCCGTCGCCCCCAGCACTCCGCTGCGACTGCTGCCGACGGCACGCTACGACGGCTGGCTGAGCCGCTCCCCCGCCGAACGGCTGGTCCCGGTCGTCACGACCTGGGCTGTCATGCCGGAGATCCTCAGCTGGTGGCCCGAGGAGCGCGACGAGACCCCGGTCGCCCTGGTCACCCCGCAGGACCAGGAGGCGGTGCCGCTGCGACGGCACGTCCTGGCCGCGCTGGCGTCCCTGCCGCCGGGCGAGGGCCTCGGCCCGGTGGCCGTCATCGGGCCCGACACCCTGGCCGAGCTCACCGGGCTGATCGGCTGGCGCTGCCCCGGGCTGGTGGTGTCGGGCCCGCCCGACACCCAGCAGCCCGGCGCAGACCAGACCCGCGCGGAGAGCGACGGCCGGGTGCTCGCCACCCTGCGGGAGGCCGAGCTGCTGGGCGTGGTCGCCCACGGCCGGCTGACGCCCCTGGGAGAGGGCGTTCTCGCGCTGCTGGAGCGCACCGACGCCGCCGACTGGTTCCCCTACGTGCCGGGAGTCGCCGGGAAGGACGACGAGGCGTACGCGGACCCGCTCGCCGCCCTGCGAGCCGCCGTGGCGGACCTGCTGCCGCCGCCTCAGGAGACCGCACGCTTCCAGGCGGACCTGACGGCGATCGCCGCGGGCGCGCCGTCGGCCGCGCTGGCGGAGCTGCTGGGCTCCGCGGCCGACCGTGAGTCGGAGGGCCATGCCGTGGTGTGGCGGTTCAGCGCCGCCTCGGTGCGCCGGGCCCTGGACGGCGGGCAGACCTCCGAGGAACTGCTTGCGGCGCTGCGCGAGGCCGCCGAGGGCGCACTCCCCCAGCCGCTCGAGTACCTGGTCCGCGACACCGGGCGGACGCACGGTCAGGTACGGGTGGTCCGCTCGGCCTGCTGCATCCGCTCCGACGACGAGGCGCTGGTGCTGGAGCTGTCCCGGACCCGGGTGCTGGCGAAGCTGGCGCTGCGCCGGATCGCGCCGACGGTGCTGATCAGCACTCATTCGCCGAGCGCCACCCTGGACGCGCTGCGCGCGGCGGGCTACGCGCCGGTGCTGGAGGCGGAGACGGGAGTGACCGTGGTGGAGCGCGCCCCGGGGACCCGGGCCGAGTCGAGGATGCCCACCTTCGACCGGTCGCGCCGCCGCCACGCGCCGACCACGACCACCGCGGAGCT
Organism: Streptacidiphilus sp. MAP12-16; assembly: GCF_041262165.1. Classification (NCBI taxonomy): domain Bacteria; kingdom Bacillati; phylum Actinomycetota; class Actinomycetes; order Kitasatosporales; family Streptomycetaceae; genus Streptacidiphilus; species Streptacidiphilus sp. MAP12-16. The sequence continues at coordinate 341,190 of NZ_JBGCBY010000001.1, read as the reverse complement.
CGCGCGGCGTCTGCTCTCAGGCGCGTAGGCCGGCTTCACCGGTACTGGTCTGACTGACGAAACGCCGCAGGGCGGCCACCCCGGGTGGGGTGACCGCCCTGCGGTCGAGACTGCTACGGCGTTCAGCCCGTGTAGGGGCCGTAGTCGTAGTCGTCCAGCGGGACTGCCTGGCCGGAGCCGGAGCCGAAGGGCGAGTAGTCGATGTCGTCGTAGCCGACGGCCGAGTACATCGCAGCCTTCGCCTCCTCGGTGGGCTCGACCCGGATGTTGCGGTAGCGGGGAAGACCCGTACCGGCCGGGATGAGCTTGCCGAGGATGACGTTCTCCTTGAGGCCCAGCAGCGGGTCCGACTTGGCGTGGATCGCCGCGTCGGTGAGCACCCGGGTCGTCTCCTGGAAGGAGGCGGCCGACAGCCAGGACTCGGTCGCCAGCGAGGCCTTGGTGATACCCATCAGCTGCGGACGGCCGGAGGCGGGCTGGCCGCCCTCGGACACCACACGACGGTTCTCGGTCTCGAAGCGACCACGCTCGACCAGCTCGCCGGGCAGCAGCTCGGCGTCGCCGGACTCGATGATCGTCACTCGGCGGAGCATCTGCCGGATGATGATCTCGATGTGCTTGTCGTGGATCGACACACCCTGCGAGTTGTAGACCTTCTGGACCTCGGCCACCAGGTGGATCTGCACCTGGCGCTGGCCCAGAATCCGCAGCACGTCGTGCGGGTTGACGGTACCGGCAGTGAGCTGCTGGCCGACCTCGACGTGCTCGCCCTCGCTGACCCGCAGCTTGATGCGCTTGGAGATCGGGTAGGCGATCTCCTCGCTGCCGTCGTCGGGGGTGACGACGAGCTTGCGGGTCTTCTCGGTGTCCTCGATCCGGACCCGACCCTCGGCCTCGCTGATCGGGGCCACACCACGCGGGTTACGGGCCTCGAAGAGCTCGACGACACGGGGCAGACCCTGGGTGATGTCGTCACCGGCCACACCACCGGTGTGGAAGGTACGCATCGTCAGCTGGGTACCGGGCTCACCGATGGACTGGGCGGCGATGATGCCGACCGCCTCACCGATGTCGACCAGCTTGCCGGTGGCCAGCGAGCGGCCGTAGCACATGGCGCAGGTGCCGACGGAGGACTCGCAGGTCAGGATGGAACGGGTCTTGACCGCAGAGATGCCCAGACGGATCAGCTCGTCGATCAGGACGTCGCCCAGGTCGGTGTTGACCGGAGCCAGCACCTGCCCGTCCACGACGATCTCCTCGGCGAGCGCACGGGCGTACACGGCGGTCTCGACGTCGTCGCGCTTGCGCAGCACGCCGTCCGCACCCAGGTCGGCGATCGGCAGCTTGAGGCCGCGCTCGGTGCCGCAGTCCTCCTCGCGAATGATGACGTCCTGGGAGACGTCGACCAGACGACGGGTGAGGTAGCCGGAGTCGGCGGTACGCAGGGCGGTGTCCGCGAGACCCTTACGGGCACCGTGGGTGGAGATGAAGTACTCCAGCACGGAGAGGCCCTCACGGAACGACGCCTTGATGGGTCGCGCGATGGTCTCGTTCTTCGCGTTGGACACCAGACCACGCATACCGGCGATCTGACGCATCTGCATCATGTTTCCGCGAGCCCCGGAGTCCACCATCATGAAGATGGGGTTGGTCTTCGGGAAGTTCGCGTTCATCGCCTCGGCGACCTCGGCGGTCGCCTTGGTCCAGATCCCGACGAGCTCCTGCTGGCGCTCGTCCTTGGTGATCAGGCCGCGCTCGTACTGCTTCTGGACCTTCTCGGCCTGCGCCTCATAGCCCTCGAGGATCTGGGGCTTGTTCGGCGGGACCACGATGTCCGAGATGGAGACGGTGACGCCGGAACGGGTGGCCCAGTGGAAACCCGTCGCCTTGAGGTTGTCCAGCGTCGCCGCGACGACGACCTTGGGGTAGCGCTCGGCGAGGTCGTTGACGATCGCCGAGAGCGCCTTCTTGTTGATCTCGTCCTCGACGAAGGGGTAGTCCTCGGGCAGCTGCTCGTTGAAGAGCGCGCGGCCCAGGGTCGTCCGCAGCCGCAGCTGCTCACCCTCGTTCCAGCTCGTCTTGCCGTCCTCGTCCACCGGCGGGGTCCAGCCGCGCGGAGGCACCGTGCCCAGGGGCAGGCGCAGGTCGATCGGCGACTGGAGGTCCAGCTCCTTGGCGTCGAAGGCCATCACGGCCTCCGGCGTCGAGCCGAAGGCGCGACCGACGCCGCGAAGGGTCTCCGGGTCGCGCTCCGAGGTGAGGAAGAACAGGCCCAGCACCATGTCCTGGGTCGGCATGGTGACGGGGCGACCGTCGGCCGGCTTCAGGATGTTGTTGGAGGACAGCATCAGGATGCGGGCCTCGGCCTGCGCCTCCGCGGAGAGCGGCAGGTGGACGGCCATCTGGTCACCGTCGAAGTCCGCGTTGAACGCGGTGCAGACGAGCGGGTGGATCTGGATGGCCTTGCCCTCGACCAGCTGCGGTTCGAAGGCCTGGATGCCGAGGCGGTGCAGGGTGGGCGCACGGTTCAGCAGAACCGGGTGCTCGGCGATGACCTCTTCGAGCACGTCCCACACGACCGGACGGGCACGCTCGACCATGCGCTTGGCCGACTTGATGTTCTGCGCGTGGTTGAGGTCGACCAGGCGCTTCATCACGAATGGCTTGAAGAGCTCCAGCGCCATGGCCTTCGGCAGACCGCACTGGTGCAGCTTGAGCTGCGGGCCGACGACGATGACCGAACGGGCCGAGTAGTCGACTCGCTTGCCGAGCAGGTTCTGGCGGAAACGACCCTGCTTGCCCTTGAGCATGTCGCTCAGGGACTTCAGCGGGCGGTTGCCAGGACCGGTGACCGGACGGCCACGACGGCCGTTGTCGAACAGCGCGTCCACGGCCTCCTGAAGCATGCGCTTCTCGTTGTTCACGATGATCTCGGGCGCGCCGAGGTCAAGGAGCCGCTTGAGGCGGTTGTTGCGGTTGATCACGCGGCGGTACAGGTCGTTCAGGTCGGAGGTCGCGAAGCGGCCACCGTCCAGCTGCACCATCGGGCGAAGGTCCGGCGGGATCACCGGGACGCAGTCCAACACCATGCCGCTGGGCTTGTTGGTGGTCTGCAGGAACGCGGAGACGACCTTGAGGCGCTTGAGCGCGCGGGTCTTCTTCTGTCCCTTGCCGGTCTTGATGATCTCGCGGAGGCGCTCGGCCTCCTCCTCCAGGTCGAAGGTCTCGAGGCGCTTCTGCAGCGCCGCGGCACCCATCGAACCGGAGAAGTACGTGCCGAAGCGGTCGCGCAGCTCGCGGTAGAGCAGCTCGTCGCCCTCCAGGTCCTGGACCTTGAGGGACTTGAAGCGGGCCCACACCTCGTCCAGGCGGTCCAGCTCGCGCTGGGCCCGGTCACGGAGCTGCTTCATCTCGCGCTCGGCGCCTTCGCGCACCTTGCGGCGCACGTCCGCCTTGGCACCCTCGGCCTCGAGCTCGGCGAGGTCGCCCTCGAGCTTCTTGGCGCGGGTCTCCAGGTCGGCGTCGCGGCGCTGCTCGATCTGCTGGCGCTCGACGGAGACCTGGGCCTCCAGCGAGGACAGGTCGCGGGTGCGGCGCTCGTCGTCGACCCACGTGATCATGTAGGCGGCGAAGTAGATGACCTTCTCGAGGTCCTTGGGAGCAAGGTCCAGGAGGTAGCCGAGGCGTGAGGGCACGCCCTTGAAGTACCAGATGTGCGTGACGGGGGCGGCCAGCTCGATGTGGCCCATCCGCTCACGACGCACCTTGGCGCGAGTGACCTCGACGCCGCAGCGCTCGCAGATGATGCCCTTGAAGCGGACACGCTTGTACTTACCGCAGTAGCACTCCCAGTCCCGGGTGGGGCCGAAGATCTTCTCGCAGAAGAGTCCGTCCTTTTCCGGCTTGAGGGTGCGGTAGTTGATGGTTTCGGGCTTCTTGACCTCGCCGTGGGACCACTGACGGATGTCGTCAGCGGTCGCAAGGCCGATACGGAGTTCATCGAAGAAGTTGACGTCGAGCACGGGTCGTCAGTCCCACCTTCGGGGTCGAAGTTAACGCTGGTCTGAGGGGGTCCTGGGGGTGACGGGCCCACGCCTGGCGGCGTGGACCCGAACCTCCGTCAGACCTCTTCGACGCTGCTCGGCTCGCGCCGGGACAGGTCGATACCGAGCTCCTCCGCGGCGCGGAACACGTCCTCGTCGGAGTCACGCATCTCGATGGACATACCGTCCGAGGACAGCACCTCCACGTTCAGGCAGAGCGACTGCATCTCCTTGATGAGCACCTTGAAGGACTCGGGGATGCCGGGCTCGGGGATGTTCTCGCCCTTGACGATGGCCTCGTAGACCTTCACGCGGCCGAGCACGTCGTCGGACTTGATGGTGAGGAGTTCCTGGAGGGCGTAGGCGGCTCCGTAAGCCTCGAGCGCCCACACCTCCATCTCACCGAAGCGCTGACCACCGAACTGTGCCTTACCACCCAGCGGCTGCTGCGTGATCATGGAGTACGGACCGGTCGAACGGGCGTGGAGCTTGTCGTCGACCAGGTGGTGCAGCTTGAGGATGTACATGTAGCCGACCGAGACCGGCATCGGGAACGGCTCACCGGAGCGTCCGTCGAACATCCGCGCCTTGCCGGAGGAGCCGACCAGACGGTCGCCGTCCCGGGTGAGCGTGGTGTGGTCCAGCAGACCGGTGATCTCGTCCTCGCGGGCGCCGTCGAAGACCGGGGTGGCCAGGTTGGTACCGGCCTCCACCTTGTGGGCGCCGATCTTCTGCAGCCGGCGGGCCCACTCCTCGCCGAGTCCGGAGACGTCCCAGCCGGTCTTGGCGAGCCAGCCGAGGTGGGTCTCCAGTACCTGTCCCGGGTTCATTCGGGAGGGGACGCCGAGGGGGTTGAGGACGATGTCGACCGGGGTGCCGTCCTCGAGGAAGGGCATGTCCTCGACCGGAAGGATCTTGGAGATAACACCCTTGTTGCCGTGGCGGCCGGCCAGCTTGTCACCGTTGGTGATCTTGCGCTTCTGGGCCACGTAGACGCGGACCAGCTGGTTGACGCCGGGCGGAAGCTCGTCGCCCTCCTCACGGTCAAAGACGCGGACGCCGATGATCTTGCCCTGCTCGCCGTGCGGCACCTTCAGCGAGGTGTCGCGGACCTCACGGGCCTTCTCGCCGAAGATCGCGCGCAGCAGGCGCTCCTCCGGGGTCAGCTCGGTCTCGCCCTTGGGCGTGACCTTGCCGACCAGGATGTCACCGGTGGTGACATCGGCGCCGATGCGGATGATCCCGCGCTCGTCCAGGTCCGCGAGGACCTCCTCGGAGACGTTCGGGATGTCCCGGGTGATCTCCTCCGGGCCGAGCTTGGTGTCACGGGCGTCGACCTCGTGCTCCTCGATGTGGATCGAGGAGAGGACGTCGTCCTGCACGAGGCGCTGCGACAGGATGATCGCGTCCTCGTAGTTGTGACCCTCCCACGGCATGAACGCCACAAGCAGGTTCTTGCCGAGCGCCATCTCGCCCTGGTCCGTGCAGGGACCGTCGGCGAGGACCTGGCCCACCTCGATGCGCGCGCCCTCGTCCACGATGACCTTCTGGTTGAAGGCCGTGCCCTGGTTGGAGCGGGTGAACTTGGCCACGCGGTACGTGGTGTAGGTGCCGTCGTCGTTGGCCACCGTGATGTAGTCGGCGGAGACCTCCTGGACCACACCGGACTTCTCGGCGGCGATGACATCGGCGGCGTCGACCGCGGCGCGGTACTCCATGCCGGTGCCGACCAGCGGCGACTCGCTCTTCAGCAGCGGGACGGCCTGGCGCATCATGTTGGATCCCATGAGTGCGCGGTTGGCGTCGTCGTGCTCGAGGAACGGGATCATGGCGGTCGCGACCGACACCATCTGGCGCGGCGAGACGTCCATGTAGTCGATCTCGACGCCGGGGATGTAGTCGATCTCGCCACCACGGCGACGGACCAGCACGCGGCCCTCGGCGAAGTGGTTGTCATCGGTCAGCGGCGCGTTGGCCTGGGCGATGACGAACCGGTCCTCCTCGTCCGCGGTCAGGTAGTCGAGGTCATCGGTGACGATGCCCTCGACGACCTTGCGGTACGGGGTCTCCACGAAGCCGAAGGCGTTGACCCGGCCGTAGGAGGCGAGCGAACCGATCAGACCGATGTTCGGGCCTTCCGGGGTCTCGATCGGGCACATGCGTCCGTAGTGGGACGGGTGCACGTCACGGACCTCGAAGCCGGCCCGCTCACGGGACAGACCACCGGGGCCCAGCGCGGACAGACGACGCTTGTGGGTCAGCCCCGACAGCGGGTTCGTCTGGTCCATGAACTGGGACAGCTGGCTGGTGCCGAAGAACTCCTTGATGGAGGCGACGACCGGCCGGATGTTGATCAGGGTCTGCGGCGTGATCGCCTCGACGTCCTGAGTCGTCATGCGCTCGCGCACGACGCGCTCCATACGGGCGAGACCCGTACGGACCTGGTTCTGGATCAGCTCGCCGACATTACGCAGACGACGGTTGCCGAAGTGGTCGATGTCGTCGTCCTCGACCACGATGGTGTTGCCGTTGGGCGCGACCGTCTCGGTCTCACCCGCGTGCAGCTGGACCAGGTACTTGATGGTCGCCAGCACGTCGTCAACCGTCAGCACGCCGCCGTCGAGCGGCTGCTCGACGCCGAGCTTCTTGTTGATCTTGTACCGGCCGACCTTCGCGAGGTCGTAGCGCTTCGGGTTGAAGTAGAGGTTCTCCAGAAGCGTCTGCGCGGCCTCGCGGGTCGGCGGCTCGCCGGGGCGCAGCTTGCGGTAGATGTCGAGCAGTGCGTCGTCCTGGCCCTGGGTGTGGTCCTTCTCCAGGGTGGCGCGCATCGACTCGTACTGGCCGAACTCCTCCAGGATCTGCTCGGAGGTCCAGCCGAGGGCCTTCAGCAGTACGGTGACGGACTGCTTGCGCTTGCGGTCGATGCGGACACCGACCATGTCGCGCTTGTCGATCTCGAGCTCGAGCCAGGCACCGCGGGACGGGATGACCTTGGCGGAGTAGATGTCCTTGTCGGACGTCTTGTCCAGGGTGGTGTCGAAGTAGACGCCCGGAGAGCGCACCAGCTGTGAGACGACGACACGCTCGGTGCCGTTGATCACGAAGGTGCCCTTGTGGGTCATGAGCGGGAAGTCGCCCATGAAGACCGTCTGCGACTTGATCTCGCCGGTCTCGTTGTTGGTGAACTCGGCGGTGACGAAGAGCGGAGCCGCGAACGTGAAGTCGCGGTCCTTGCACTCGTCGATCGAGTTCTTGGGGGGCTCGAAGCGGTGGTCGCGGAAGGTCAGCGACATCGAACCGGAGAAGTCCTCGATCGGGGAGATCTCCTCGAAGATCTCCTCCAGACCTGACTTCTGCGGGACATCGTGTCCTTCTGCGAGCGACGCCTCAACCCTGTCCTTCCACGCCTGATTGCCGAGGAGCCAGTCAAAGCTCTCGGTCTGCAGGGCGAGGAGGTTGGGAACCTCGAGGGGCTCACGAATCTTCGCGAAGGAAATACGGAGCGGTGCGGTGGATGCGGAGTTGTTCGAGGCGTTGCGCGAGGCGGCCAAGAGGGGGTCCTTCCGAGGGCTCGGACTCACTACGCGCGTACCGGGCCCACCCGTCTCACGGGTAGCATCCGCGCTTCCGCACGGGCCGACAACCCGGACATATCTCCAGGTCAGAGCCAGTGCGCAAACGGGGTGCCACCCCTGGTCGGGGTAGTGCAGACTCCGGGGGTCGAGTCACGGAGCAGCTAAAAGGCAGCGCAAAGGGACAGTGTAGCCACAAGGCACACTGCTGTCCAGTCCGGATTCGGAGACCGAATCGTCGAACTCCCTACCTCGCGGGATCACCCTCGCTGAGGGCGCCCCCTGGGGCGGTCACTGCCTACTGGGTGTGTATTCCCCACCACACCCTGGTTCCATGCCTGCGATCCGGAAGATTCGCGGGCCCGTGGTTCTGGCCCACAGCTGGAACCGGTCCTGCTCACCGCTGCTCCGCACGGTTCGGGGACTCCCGCCGCGTGCACAACCTCGCGTCCTGAGAATTGCGCGCCGCGTGCCGTTCGTCAAGGGCGAGCCCCTGTCGACCTCACCGCCGACCCCACTCCGGCGAGGCCCGACGCCGGCGGTCGGGCCGGGCGACTGCCCTGGTGGGGTGGCCGCTCGGCGACCGCTGTACGGCTCCGGAGTGGACCCCGGACACTCCGCGGCGCCCGCTGCGGGCAGGTCGTACCCGCAGCGACGACGATCACCATACTCGCCCCCGCACATGCTGAGGAGCAGGCAGGCGACAGAAGTGGCGAATCGTCATAGATGGGACAGGGAAAGGGGAGCAAACAAAAAACCGAGGCGGTCACCCAAGTGGGTGACCGCCTCGGCGGTGCAGAGCGCTCGGTCCGTTCGGCGCACCAGGTGCGCGAGCAGACCGCCGATCAGGTAATCGAAATTACTTGACGGTGACCGAGGCGCCAGCGGCCTCGAGGGCAGCCTTGGCCTTCTCCGCGGCGTCCTTGGCAACCTTCTCCAGGACGGTGGCGGGCACGCCGTCAACGAGGTCCTTCGCCTCCTTCAGGCCGAGGGACGTCAGGGAGCGCACCTCCTTGATGACCTGGATCTTCTTGTCACCGGCGGCGGTGAGGACGACGTCGAACTCGTCCTGCTCCTCGACCTCGTCGGCCACGGCGGCAGCGCCACCACCGGCGGCGACGGCGACCGGGGCGGCAGCCTTGACGTCGAACTTCTCCTCGAAGGCCTTGACGAACTCAGAGAGCTCGATGAGGGTCAGCTCTGCGAACTGCTCGAGCAGCTCTTCCTGGGACAGCTTCGCCATGATGGCGTCCTTCCACTATTTCGGCAGGTGCCGGATGTACGGATAGGCGGGCGTACGGGCCCGCTGCGAGGGTCCTACTCCGCGGCGGGAGCGTCGTCCTCGGCGGCGGGAGCCGGCGTACCGGCACCGCCCTGCTCGACCTTGGCCCGGAGCGCCTCCGCAGTGCGGACGAACTCCGTGAGGGGGGCCTGGAAGGTGGCGGCGGCCTTGGCCATCGACGCCTTCAGGCCACCCGCCAGCTTGGCGAGCAGCACCTCGCGGGACTCAAGGTCCGCGAGCTTCTTGATGTCATCGGCGGACAGCGCCTTACCATCAAGGACACCGCCCTTGATGATCAGTGCGGGGTTCTCCTTGGCGAAGTCACGCAGAGCCTTCGCCGACTCCACCGGGTCACCGGCGACGAAGGCGACAGCCGTCGGACCCGCGAACAGGTCGTCAAGCTCTGAGATCCCGGCCTGATTGGCAGCGATCTTGGTCAGCGTGTTCTTCACCACGGCGTAATTGGCGTTGTCGCCGAGCGAGCGACGCAGCTTCTTCAGCTGCGCCACGGTCAGACCGCGGTACTCGGTCAGCACGGCCGCGTTGGAGTCACGGAACTTGTCCGTGAGCTCGGCGACGGCGGCAGCCTTGTCGGGCCTTGCCATAGGCTTACGCCTCCTTCCGTGATGTCGATGCGTGGCCGACCGTTGAGTCGACCTGCTACGCCCGTCCCGCCGGAAGAAGTGCTCAGAAAAAACACGACAGCCCCGGCGCAGGCGCACGGGGCTTCAACATGCTCAACGCGTGACATGCCTTGCGGCACGCACCCGGAGCGCGATTGTCCTCATCCATCCTGCGCGGGTCGTCCGCATCCTTCGCGGATCCTTCGGCCACCACACTGACCCTTCGCAGGGCAGGTAGCAACGACCAGCGGTCTTTGGCAGTCCCCAAGGTACGTGACAACGGGCCCGGCGGGCAAATCGCCCGCCGGGCGGTGCGGCAGGCGTCAGCCGGTGCTCTTCATCAGGCTGCCCAGATCCGTGGTGTCACCGGCCGGCGGCACGGTGATCTGTACCGGGGTGTTACCGAAGTCCGAGTACTGGATGGTGATGTCCATGGTGCCCTTGGCGGTCGCCGCCGTCTCGTGCACCTTGACCGGGAGGTTCTGGTCGTTGACCCACATGTCCACGGTCTCCGTGGACATCCCCAGCTTGGTTTCCTGGTCGATGAGCGACTTGAAAGCCGGGTCCGCGGCGGCGGCCAGCTTCGCGATGTCCACCGTGCCGGAGTAGCGCGTGGTGGACACCCCGTCCACGGTCTCCTGGCCGACCCGCTTGATGTCCCCGGACGAGGTCATCAGCTTCACCGCCGTCGACGGGTCCTGGCCGCCGCTCTTGTTGAGGGAGTCGGCGAGGGCCTTGCCCTGGGCGCCGAGCGAGGCGAAGTCGATCTTCAGCCAGTGCTTGCCGCTGAACTGCTTGGCACCGGCGGCACCCATGTTGATGTACTCGGTGGCCCCGGACATCAGCAGGTGCATGCCGTCAGGGAGCTGCGCGGTGTTCATGGTCAGATCCACCGCTATGGGATTGCGGGACATCGACCCGGACATCGTCATCGTGCCGGCGGTGGGTATGACCATCGTCATCTTCACCTTCGAGGAGGTGTAGCCGGCGGTCGTCTTGGTGGTCAGCGACATCGCATCGGCGACGGTGGCGACGGCGGACTTGGCCGCGCCGGTCGCTGCCTTCTCGGTCGAGGCGGAGCAGGCGCTCAGAGCCGCCAGCGCTGCGGTCATGGCGGTGGCGATACAGAGCGTGCGGGTCGTACGCATGTGGAACCCCCCTGTGGTTCGTGTGAGATCTGCGAGCAGACGCTACACCGGGCCACCGACATGCGGACGGGCCGGTACCCCTTCCGTTGCGGAAGAAGTACCGGCCCGTCAGAACGCGACTGCTGCCTCGCTCGGTCGTCAGACCGACGCGGGGTCCTCCTCGACGAGGAGGTTGCGGGTGCGGCTCGGGTCGACCTGGATGCCGGGGCCGATCGTCGTGCTGATCGCGATCTTCCTGATGTAGCGACCCTTCGACGCGGACGGCTTGGCGCGGAGCACCTCGTCCAGGGCGGCGGCGTAGTTCTCGACCAGCTTGTCGGTGTCGAAGGACACCTTGCCGATGATCAGGTGCAGGTTCGAGTGCTTGTCGACGCGGAACTCGATCTTGCCGCCCTTGATCTCGGTCACGGCCTTGGCCACGTCCGGGGTCACGGTGCCGGTCTTCGGGTTCGGCATCAGGCCACGGGGGCCGAGCACGCGGCCCAGGCGACCGACCTTGCCCATCAGGTCCGGGGTGGACACGACGGCGTCGAAGTCCAGACGGCCCTTGGCGACCTCGTCGATCAGCTCGTCGGCGCCGACGATGTCGGCACCCGCAGCCTCCGCAGCCGCGGCACGGTCACCGGTCGCGAAGACCAGGACCCGGGCGGTCTTGCCGGTGCCGTGCGGAAGGTTGACGGTGCTGCGGACCATCTGGTCGGCCTTGCGCGGGTCGACACCCAGACGCATGGCGACCTCGACGGTGCCGTCGAACTTGGAGGTGGAGGTCTCCTTGGCGAGGCGGATGGCCTCGAGGGGGGCGTACAGACGCTCGCGGTCGATCTTCTCCGCCGCGGCGTTCAGAGCCTTGCTGCGCTTCACTGCTGCTCCTGTGGATTTAAAGACGTGGAGTTGTGGTGGCTGCGGGCCGCGCTCGGCCCTACCACTACCGATCAAGTGCTGAGAGGTACTCAGCCCTCGACGGTGATGCCCATCGACCGGGCAGTGCCGGCGATGATCTTGTCGGCCTGCTCCAGGGAGTTGGCGTTCAGGTCGGGCAGCTTGGTGGTGGCGATCTCGCGGACCTGGGCAGCCGTGATCTTGGCGACCTTGGTCTTGTGCGGCTCGCCGGAGCCCTTCTCCACGCCCGCGGCCTTGAGGATCAGGCGAGCGGCCGGCGGAGTCTTGGTGATGAAGGTGAAGGAACGGTCTTCGTAGACCGTGATCTCCACCGGCACGACCATGCCACGCTGCGACTCGGTCGCGGCGTTGTAGGCCTTGCAGAACTCCATGATGTTGACACCGTGCTGGCCCAGCGCGGGGCCGACGGGCGGCGCGGGGTTGGCCGCGCCGGCGTTGATCTGGAGCTTGATAAGCCCCGTGACCTTCTTCTTCTTGGGAGGCATGCTCTCTCCGGGTCCTTACGAGAGGTGTTCCCGACCGGCACGCTGAAGCGCGGCGGCGGGGCCTTGGGTTTCCGTGTGGCTCGCCGGCCGGACGGCCTGGCTCTGCGCACACATCGAACCAGGATAGCCCGAAAGGGGCGGCGAGCCTAAACGGCCTGGGGAGCGATAGGGCTCGGGCGCACGCCGTCCGGCACCTCCGCTTGCCGCGTTGCCGCTCTGACATCAGCGGCCGGCGCCGCGGGGCCCCAGTAGCTCCGCTACAAGGGCGTCCCGGCGCCTTGCAATCGAAGGCACCGGACGGCGTGCGCTGACCCGAGCCCTATCGCTCCCCAGGCCGTAACTCACTGGTCGCGGGAGCGTCCACCCCGGACCGGGCGCCGCCGACGGGCAAGCAGGATCGCGGCCAGCGCCACCCCGCTGGCCAGGTGCGTCGCGGCACCCACGGCCGCCCGTACCGGCGCCGGCAGCCCCAGGTCGCCCAGCGGCCCTCCGCTGCTCTCCACCGTACGCACGCCGGGCGGCGCGGCCAGCCGGAACAGTCCGTCGCCGGCGCTGGTCCCGGCCGCCACCGCCTCCAGCCCGCGCAGCTCGCGGCACTCGGTGATCTCGCCCGGCTCACCCTGAGTCAGGCGCAGCAGGATGCCCGACTGGGCGTCGACGACCAGTTCGGCCCGGCGGAAGGGCCGACCGGCTCCCGCGGCGGAACGCCGGCGAGGCACGGCGGTCACCGCGACGGCGCGGCGCCCGCCGAGCCGGACGTACCCGTGCGGCGTGAGCTGGGCGGAGAGCAGCCAGGCCGGGTCGACGAGACTGCCGATACTCCACTCGACCTGCTCAGGCAGGCCGGTCACCAGGCGGTTCGGATGCAGGGCGTAGCGGCGGACGCCGTCACAGCTGACGATCCGGGCGCCCCGCGCGTCGGCCACGGGGAGCGGACCGCGCAGGTACTCGACGCGGTAGCGGGACAGCCCGGCGAGAGTGAAGCGGCTGATCGCGTGGCTGCGCGGTGGGGCGAATCCGGCCAGCTCCGCTTCGAAGCCGGCGGGCGGCGCGGTGTCGTCCTCGCGCGGACCGCGGAGCTGCCGCAGGAACGCCGCGAGATCGGTCCAGTGGTGCAGCTCGGCCCTGAGCAGGGGCAGGGACCGTCCGCCACGGTGCAGCAGCACCGCCAGCTCGTCGCGGCTCGGCGGCGCCTCCTCCAGGGGCTCGGGCGCGGGGAGGAGGTCGCACCAGGGCTCCTGGTCGGGCGCGGACTCCTCGACGTGGGCGCTGCGGCGCAGCAGGAATCCGGCTGTCCGCCAGGCGAGGTACTGCACGCCCATGCCCACCCCGTGAGCGATGACCCGCGCCGGGACGGGCGCGTGGATGACGAAGTCGCCGGGGCGCTCGGGTGCGACGGGTGTGCCTGCGGGAGGGCGGAAGTCGCACTCGTCCCACTCCGCCCCCGTCCCTGTCGTCCCTGTGGCTGTCCCTTTCCCTTTCCCGAAGGCCAGCGAGGTGAGCTCCCTGGTCTTTGCGGGCCGGCCCTCGTAGATCTCGGCGGTCTGGAGCAGGATGCCGGTCTCGGCGTCGACCGCGACCTCGATCCGGTCGAGGAAGGCCTCCCGGCCGGGGACCGGGCCGGGTCCGGCGGCCTCGCGCGGCACGGCACACAGCCGGTAGGCCGGGCGTCCGGCCGCCGTGGCCGGAGCGGCCGCCGGTTCACGGACCGTCAGGTCGTAGCCGGAGAGCAGCCAGGAGGGATCGAACAGGCCGAAGAGCGTCGCGTCCGTCCATGGGTCGACGACGTGTGCGGGCTCGGTCGGGTCGGCCGGCGTGAACTCCCAGGCGCCGACGCCGTCGCAGACCTCGACCCGGCCGCTGTCGGCCCACTCGCACCGATAGCGGTCGATCGCGGCGAGCCGAAAGCTCATCCGGCCGTCCGGGCCAGCGCCGTCGGGCGTGTCGTGCTCCATGCCCGGGAAGTCCGAGGCGGCCGGGAAGTCCTCGAAGCCGTCGGCCCCGGCGAATCCGCCGAAACCCCCGAGCTCGGCGATCCGGTTGCGCATCTCACGGTCGACCCGTTCGGACAGCCGCCGGTCGGCGGTCGGATCGCGATGGACCGCGAGCACGCCCGTGACGTCGTGCTCGGCCAGGGCGGCGCGATGGAGCAGGGCGACCATCCCGGCGGTGTCCATATCTGCTCCCCCTGCCAGCTCACTGTCGTGGGGGGTCCTACCCATGCGCGAGGGCCCCGTACCGGCGAAGCGGTGCGGGGCCCTCGGATGACGCGGTGCCGGACGTCAGTCGTTCTTGGCGATCTGGTCGAAGGAGAGCTCGACCGGGGTCTCCCGGCCGAAGATCTCGACCAGGCCCTTGACCTTCTTGGAGTCCGGGTTGATCTCGTTGATCGTCGCCTGGAGCGTGGCGAACGGGCCGTCGGTGACGGTGACCGAGTCCCCGACCTCGAAGTCCAGGACCTGGACCTCGGACGGACGGACGTTGGACGGCCGGCCGGCCTCCTTGGCCGCGGCGCGCTCGACATCCGGGGCGAGCATCTTGACGACCTCGTCCAGCGTCAGCGGGTACGGGTCGTAGGCGTTGCCGACGAAGCCGGTGACACCGGGAGTGTTGCGGACGACGCCCCAGGACTCGTTCGTCAGGTCCATGCGCACCAGCACGTAGCCGGGGAGCTTGTTCTGGCGGATGGTCTTGCGGTCGCCGTTCTTGATCTGGACGACCTCTTCCTGGGGCACCTCGGCCTGGTAGATGTAGTCCTCGACGTTGAGCGAGACGGCGCGCTGCTCCAGGTTGGACTTCACCCGGTTCTCGTAACCGGCGTAGGTGTGGATGACGTACCACTCGCCGGGAGCGATGCGCAGCTCCTCACGGAAGGCGACAATCGGGTCGATCTCGACCTCGTCCTCCGCGGTGGCCTCGGCCTCGGCTCCTTCGCTGGCCTCGAGGGCCTCGGACTCCTCGGAGGTGACCACGCTCATCGCCTCTTCCTCGGCGGAGAGCCCGTCGGCGTCGTCGGCAGCCTCGACCTCGTCGGCGTCACTATCGACGTTGTCGATGATCTGCTCGGCGGAGTCGTCGGCCTCGGCCCACGCAGACGCGTCCTGCTCCGCAGCGTCGGCCGACTCGACGGCTTCGTCAGCCTCGGGGGCCTGCGCGGCGTCGTACAGGTGGGACTCAGACACGTTGGCTGCTTCTTCCTGGAGATGAAAGGTGGGACGGTTCCGGACCGTCCACAGGGAGAAGCAGGGCTTGGCTGCGGACGGCTCGGATACTCAACGATACCGACACAACGGTAGCGGAGCGCCCGGACAGTATTGTCCCGCGAAGGTGCGGCACAACGCGGGGCGCTGCACCGAGAGATTCTGCGGAGGTGCCGGCGTCAGCCGAAGACGACCTTGGCGAGCTGGGAGAAGCCCGTGTCCAGACCGTAGACCAGTGCCATGATCACCACGACGAAGACGATCACGACCGTCGTGTACGTGGTCAGGTCGTTGCGGCTGGGCCACACGACCTTGCGCAGCTCGGCGATGATCTGCCGGTAGAAAAGGGCAGTACGGGCGAAGATGTTCGGCCGGTCGCCGCGCTTCTTCTTGCCGTCCTTGCCAGCCGCCTTGTTGGCGCGCTTGCGGTCGCGGCGCGACAGGGCCTCGCCCTGTTCGTCCTCCGCGTTACCACGATCAGGTGTCGCGGTGGAGCCCACGGTCTCCGTCACTCGTCCCTCACCTGAAATCGGGTACCTGTCGAGACTCGCAATGTTGCGAGCTCGTAAATGCACTGCTGAGGGTACCGCCTGTTCCGTGATGGCAACAGAGCGGACAGCAGGGCCGGAGGGACTTGAACCCCCAACCGCCGGTTTTGGAGACCGGTGCTCTACCAATTGAGCTACGACCCTTTGAATCCGGGCGGGCCGGATTCGCGTGCCCCAACCTACCGCATCCGGGTGACTGCGCGGTGTGCGCAGGCCCCGAGCCGTCGGCCGGGTCCATCGAGGGTTGAGTGTAGGGGGTGGAACCGTGATTGGTCGAATGAGTTGGATGCTCTCTGATCTGCGGCTCCCCCTCGAAGGTCCGGGCGGTGACCGGGCGGTAGGGCGTTCGAGCAGTGAAACAACGATGCCCGACCGGGGTGGCGTCTGGGACGATGCAGGTATGAGCGCTGCCTCCCCCACCCCTGACACCAGCATCCGTCCCGCCGACCGTCGGGTCTCAGCCCGCATCGGCGCGATCGCGGAGTCCGCGACCCTCGCCGTCGACGCAAAGGCCAAGGCCCTCAAGGCCGCCGGGCGTCCGGTGATCGGCTTCGGCGCCGGCGAGCCCGACTTCCCGACGCCCGACTACATCGTGGACGCGGCCGTCGCCGCCTGCCGCGACCCCAAGAACCACCGCTACACGCCTGCGGGCGGGCTCCCCGAGCTGAAGGCGGCCATCGCGGCGAAGACGCTGCGGGACTCCGGCTGGGCCGTCGACGCCTCCCAGGTGCTGGTGACCAACGGTGGCAAGCAGGCCATCTACGAGGCCTTCGCCGCGATCCTCGACCCGGGCGACGAGGTCATCGTCCCCGCTCCGTACTGGACCACCTACCCCGAGTCGATCCAGCTCGCGGGCGGTGTCGCGGTCGAGGTCGTGGCCGACGAGACCATCGGCTACAAGGTCTCGGTGGAGCAGTTGGAGGCCGCACGCACCGAGCAGACCAAGGTGCTGCTGTTCGTCTCGCCCTCCAACCCGACCGGCGCCGTCTACACCCGCGCCGAGGTCGAGGCCGTCGGCCGCTGGGCGGCCGAGCACGGGCTGTGGGTGCTGACTGACGAGATCTACGAGCACCTGGTGTACGGGGACGCGGAGTTCGTGTCGCTGCCCGTGGCCGTGCCGGAGCTGGTCGGCAAGTGCATCGTCGTCAACGGCGTGGCGAAGACGTACGCGATGACCGGGTGGCGCGTCGGGTGGGTGATCGGCCCGCAGGACGTGATCAAGGCGGCGACGAACCTGCAGTCGCACGCGACGTCCAACGTCAGCAACGTCGCGCAGGTGGCGGCGCTGGCAGCGGTGTCGGGCGACCTGGCGGCGGTGCACGAGATGCGGGTCGCGTTCGACCGGCGTCGGCGCACCATCGTGCGGATGCTGAACGAGATCCCCGGCGTGGTTTGCCCGGAGCCGGAGGGCGCGTTCTACGCGTACCCCTCGGTGAAGGAGCTGCTGGGCAAGGAGATCCGGGGCAAGCGCCCGCAGACCTCGGCGGAGCTGGCCTCGCTGATCCTGGACGAGGCCGAGGTGGCGGTCGTGCCGGGCGAGGCGTTCGGGACGCCCGGGTATCTGCGGCTGTCCTACGCGCTGGGGGACGAGGACCTGGCCGAAGGTGTCTCGCGGCTGCAGAAGCTGCTCGGCGAGGCGCAGGACTGACGCACGGCCGGCCAGGCTTGGATCAGGCCCGCTGTCCCGGCTCCGGCCGGGGCGGCAGGCCTTTCCGCGGAGCGGTTCCGAGCGTCCGGTTCACTCGATCGAGGGTCTTGACCTCGTAGTTTTCCCCCATCAGGCTGAATACGCGAAGATCTGCGGATGGAACGTGATGTCCGCCTCCTGCCCAAGGCGCACCTGCACCTGCACTTCACCGGCTCCATGCGTCCCGCCACGCTGCTGGAGCTCGCCGACAAGCACGGAGTGCACCTGCCCGAGGCACTGAGCTCCGGCGAACCGCCCAAGCTCCGGGCGACCGACGAACGCGGCTGGTTCCGCTTCCAGCGGCTCTACGACATGGCGCGATCGGTGCTGCGCGACGAGGACGACATCCGACGACTGGTGCTCGAGGCCGCCGAGGACGAGCGGGCGGACGGCAGCGGCTGGCTGGAGATCCAGGTCGATCCGACCTCCTACGCCCCCAGGCTGGGCGGGCTGATCCCCGCGCTGGAGCTGGTCCTGAGCGTGGTCGACGACGCCTCCCGGGCGACTGGTGTCGGGATCAGGGTTCTGGTCGCCGCGAACCGGATGAAGCACCCGCTGGACGCGCGGACGCTGGCCAGACTGGCGGTCCGCTACGCGGACCGGGGCGTGGTCGGTTTCGGCCTGTCCAACGACGAGCGGCGCGGGATGGCGCGGGACTTCGACCGGGCCTTCGCCATCGCCCGGGAGGGCGGGCTGCTCGCGGCTCCGCACGGCGGCGAGCTGGCCGGGCCGACCAGTGTCAGGGACTGCGTGGACGACCTGGGCGCGGGGCGGGTCGGCCACGGCGTACGGGCGGCCGAGGATCCGCGCCTGATGCAGAGACTGGCGGACCGTCAGATCACGTGCGAGGTGTGCCCGGCGTCCAACGTCGCCCTGGGCGTGTACGAGAAACCGGAGGACGTGCCGCTGCGCACCCTGTTCGAGGCAGGAGTGCCGCTGGCGTTGGGCGCGGACGACCCGTTGCTGTTCGGCTCCCGGCTGGCCGCGCAGTATCAGTTGGCGCGTGAGGTGCATGGCTTCACCGATGCCGAACTGGCAGAGCTGGCCCGGCAGTCGGTGCGCGGCTCGCGCGCGCCGGAGGACGTACGAGCCCGGCTGCTCGCGGGGATCGACGCCTGGCTGGTCAGCTGAGCTTGCGCTGCTCCGCGGCGCTGGAGCCGGCTCTGCAGCAGAGCCGGCTTACGGCCTGGCCGTCAGAGCTCGACGCCGACGAGCACGGGCTCGTTGACGAGCCACACGCCGAAGGCGGCGTGGACGCCGTCCCGTACGTCGCGGGCGAGGGCGAGAAGGTCGTCGGTGGTGGCCCCGCCCCGATTGGTGAGGGCCAGCGTGTGCTTGGTGGAGAGACGTGCCGGTCCGGTGCCGTAGCCCTTGCTGAAGCCCGACCTGTCGATCAGCCACGCCGCCGAGGTCTTGGTGCTGCCGTCGGCGGCCGGGAAGGCCGGAGGAACGGCCTCGGGACCGAGCCGGTCGCGCACCCGGTCGAGGAACGCAGCGAACTGTTCGGCACTGAGGACCGGGTTGGTGAAGAAGGAGCCTGCCGACCAGGTGTCGTGGTCCTCCGGGTCCAGGACCATGCCCTTGCCGGCCCGCAGCGCCAGGACCGCCGCCCGCGCCTCCCGCAGGTCCGCGGGCTGCCCCTGGTCGACGCCGAGCCGCTGGGCGGTCTCGGCGTACCGGACCGGGGTGGACCGGCCCTGAGCGTCCTCGAGTGCGAAGCGGACGTGCAGGACCACATAGCGGTCGGGTTCCGCCTTGAAGGTGCTGTGCCGGTAGGAGAAGGCGCAGTCGGCGTTGCTCAGGGTCACCGTCCGCTCGGTCCTGCGGTCGTACGCGACGACCTCCGTGATGCTGGAGGCGACCTCCTGGCCGTAGGCGCCGACGTTCTGCACGGGAGTCGCCCCGACGGAGCCCGGGATGCCGGCCAGGAACTCGATCCCCGCGAGTCCGTGGCGCAGGACCGTCTCACCGACCAGGTCCGTCCAGACCTCTCCGGCGGCTGCGTCCAGCCTGGTGCCGTCGAGGGTGTAGCCGCGGGTGGCGATATGCAGCGCGGTGCCGTCGAAGCCCTTGTCACCGATCACCAGATTGCTGCCGCCGCCGATGATCAGCAGCGGCTCGCCGGACCGGTCCGCGCTCCGCACGGTCTCGACGATCTCGGCGTCAGTGGTGGCGGTCACCAGCCTGCGCGCGGGTCCGCCGAGGCGGAAGGTGGTCAGCGGGGCGAGAGGGGCGTCCTGGAGTTCCTGCACGCTCCAAGACTAAGGGGGCGCACGCGTGTGCCCTGCTCGTCCCCCTGGTTCGGTGGGGGGTGAGCAGGGCACACGCGTGCGGTCAGGCGACGGCGGAGAGCGAAGGGGCCACCTCCGCGGTGGTCGCCGCGCCGTCGCGGGTTCGCTTCCACCTGGGGACGATCAGGCTGGCGACGGTCGCGGCGCCGATGGCCGCCGCGCCGACCCACAGCGCGGGCGTCAGTCCGTCGGCGAAGCGCTGGGCACTGCTGTAGTCGCCGTGGGCCGTGAAGACCGAGGTGAGGACGGCGACCCCGAGGGCTCCGCCGATCTCGCGGAGGGCGTTGTTGGCGCCGGACGCTATGCCCTGTTCCTCGGGCTTGACCGAACCCATCAGCACCGTGGTGACCGGGGCGAAGAAGAGCGCCATGCCGGTGCCCGACAGGACCAGCGCGGGGATCTGCGCCCCGTAGCTCACGTGGGCGGTCACGATCAGGGCGAACCAGACCAGGCCGGCGGCCTGCAGGGCGAGGCCGGTGGCGATGATGATCCGTCCGCCGATCCGGTCCGACAGCGCCCCTGCGATGGGAGCGACGACCATGGGCATGGCCGTCCACGGCAGCATCCGGACGCCGGCCTCCATCGGGCTGTAGCCCTGGGCATTCTGCAGGAACTGGCTCAGCAGGAAGATGGACCCGAACATGCCCAGGGACATCAGCATCGAGGCCGTGTTGACCGCGGCGAAGGCGCGGTTGCGGAAGAGGCGCATGGGCAGCAGCGGGGCGCCCGTTCGCAGCTCCCAGACGACGAAGCCGACCAGCAGCGCCGCGCCGGTGACGAGCCCGGTGAGGACGGTGCCGCTGGTCCACCCGTCGGAGTTGCCGCGGATCAGGGCGTAGACGATTCCGAAGAGGCCCGCGCTGGCGAGGGCGGTACCGGGGATGTCCAGGCGGCTGTTCGGTCCGTGACTCTCGGTCAGGCGGAGCCGGGCGAGCGGCAGCAGGGCCAGACCGATGGGAACGTTCAGGGCGAAGATCCACTGCCAGGAGAGGTGCTCGACGATGGTGCCGCCGATCAGCGGTCCCATGGCGATGGCCATGCCGTTCACCGCACCCCAGGCGCCGAAGGCCAGGCCGCGCTTGGCGGCTGGGACGGCGGAGGTGAGCAGGGTCAGACTGACCGGGGCGAGCAGCGCGGCCCCCACCCCCTGGGCGGCCCGGGCGGCGATGAGCGCCCCGATACCGGGGGCGAGTGCGGCGCCGAGCGAGGAGAGGGTGAAGAGAGCCAGGCCGATGATGAACACGCGGCGGCGGCCGAAGCGGTCACCGAGCGCGGCACCGAGCATCAGCAGCACGGCGAAGGTGAGGGTGTAGGCGTTGACGGTCCACTCGAGGTCGGTGATTCCGCCGCCGAGGTGGGCACGGATCGAGGGGAGGGCGGTGGTGACGACGAGGTTGTCGAGCGCTGCCATGAATCCGGCGGTGCTGGTGATGACGAAGGCCCAGACTGCTGGGTTTCTCGAACGCATGTCGGTTCCCTTGGATGAAGTCCCCCGACGGGGGAACCATGGTTAGTTATGGATCAATAACTTTTGCGGGCATAGGAGTGCCACTGCCGAACAGCCCGGGCGGACCGATCAGCAACCGTCCTCGAAGTTGAACCCCTGCCACAGGCGGTGCTCCGGCGGGAAGCCCATGGCGACCATTGCGTTGATCAGCATTCCTTGCGCGAAGAAGTCGCGCGCCTCCTCCGGGCTCATCCCGGCGCGGGCGGTGACCGAGTCCCAGAGTTCGGTCCACAGCTCCCGTACCGCCTCACCCACCTCGACCTCCCCCGCCGCCTCGGCGGCGGCGGTGGAGACGTACATCTGCATCTGCATCATCAGCCGGCTGCGGTCGGCGACCAGGTCCAAGTAGGCGTGGCCCATGGCATCCCTCGCCGCCTCGCCCTCCAGGCCGTCGGACGCCTCGAGGAAGGCATCCCGGACCTCCTCCATGCAGCGGCGCACCGCGGCCTCGAAGAGGGCCCTCTTACTGGGGAACAGCCGGAACAGATACGGCTGCGAGACGCCGACCCGGGTCGCGATGGCCTGAGTGGAGGTGCCGTTGTAGCCGCGCTGGGCAAACTCGATCATGGAAGCTCGGATGACGCTCTCGCGCCGCTCCTCCGCGCTCATCCTGATGCTCGTCTTCGCCATGAGTAGAAAGTTAGTGGTTGATTACTAACTTCGTCAAGGGGCCACCCAGGACGACTTCGGACGGTCCGGTGCCCGGCTGCGAGCTCCGCCGCCGGGCACCGGTTTGGTCGCCTGCTCAGGAGAGCTGCACGACGGCCTTGGCCATACCCAGAACCTTCTGCCCGGCGCTGGTCGCCACCAGGTCCACCCGCACCCGGCGGTCGTCCAGCTTGGCTGCGACCTTCGCGGAGACCTCGATCAGCGCGCCGATGGCGTCATTGGGAACGACGACGGGCTTGGTGAACCGCACGCCGTACTCCACGACCGCGCCCGGGTCGCCGAGCCAGTCGGTGACCACCCGGATGGCCTCGGCCATGGTGAACATGCCGTGGCCGATCACGTCGGGGAGTCCGACCGCTGTGGCGAAGCTCTCGTTCCAGTGGATCGGATTGAAGTCGCCCGAGGCTCCGGCGTACTGGACCAGCGTGGCCCGAGTCACCGGGAAGGACTGGGCCGGAAGCTCGGCGCCGACCTCGACCTGGTCGTAGTTCACGTTCGCGGACATAGTCACTCCCCCTCGGCGGCGCGGGCCACCAGCATCATGTGGGCGGTCACCACGTGCTCGCCGCTCTCCTCGTGGACCTCGCCACGCACCGAGAGGACGTCGTTGCCGGCCAGCGACTTGATCGATTCGATGACGCAGGTGACCGAGAGCCGGTCTCCGGCCCGGACCGGGCGGGAGTAGACGAACCGCTGGTCGCCGTGGACCACCCGGGAGAAGTCCAGGCCGAGCTCGGGATCGTTCACGACCTGCGCCGCTGCGCGGTAGGTGATCACAAACGGGAAGGTCGGCGGGGCGATCACATCGGGGTGGCCGAGCGCCTTGGCGGCATCGGCGTCCAGGTACGCGGGATTGGCGTCACCGACGGCCTCCGCGAACTCGCGGATCTTCTCGCGTCCGACCTCGTACGGCGTGGTCGGCGGATACGTCCGTCCGATGAAGGAGGGATCCAGCGGCATGGGCAGCTCCTCACTGGTCAGAAGCACTCGAAAGGGCTTCGGGGGGCAGGGACGACACGACAGGCGGGGAGGGCGGCGGGCGAGAACGGCCGGGGGCGGCCGGGAACGCGGTGAAGGCCGCCCCCACGAATGGGGACGGCCTTCACCTATGGCCTGGTGGAGAACACCGGCCCTGCGTGGGAACGCAGAGCTCAGCGGGTCTCGCGGTGCGCGGTGTGCGCGTTGCAACGGGGGCAGTGCTTCTTCATCTCAAGACGGTCCGGGTCGTTACGCCGGTTCTTCTTGGTGATGTAGTTCCGCTCCTTGCACTCCACGCAGGCCAGCGTGATCTTCGGGCGGACATCAGTGGCGGCCACAGGAGTGCCTTCCTCAGACAGACAACGTTATGAACACAGACAAGAGTAGCCGACCGGGAGGATGACCCTACAATCGGCTACAAACTGGCATGGTAGCGGTGACCGGACTTGAACCGGTGACACAGCGATTATGAGCCGCTTGCTCTACCAACTGAGCTACACCGCCACGACGATCAGGGCCCCGCCGAAGCGGGGCACCCTCTCATCCGAGCCCCCATGCGGAATCGAACCGCAGACCTTCTCCTTACCATGGAGACGCTCTACCGACTGAGCTATAGGGGCTGGCCGAGGAAGACATTACACGCTCCCCGGCCGATCCGTGAAATCCGTTTCCGCCCCGCCGAATCCCAGTCGGCGCACGGGGTTCAGGCCCGGTCACCCACCCCGCCCTGGCGTTGCAGCGCAGCTCAGACGTTCGTTCCGGAATCGCGCCGACGGGTGCGGCCGACCGCCGCCAAGACGCCCCGGCCCGGTACGACTTATGCGCCCCGCCGCTCGCCGCACGCGCCTCCCCTGGTGCACCGGTGGCTTCGCCCTAGGCTCCCTTCAGCGATCTTGAGCGCCCCCGGCCGGGCGTCGCGCGCAGAGCCGCACCACGGCGGGAAGGAGCAGCCCATGCCCGCCGACGCGCTCCAAGGCGGCCAGACAGTGCCCGGCGGACCGCCACTGCTGCTGTCCGGGGCCCGACTGCCCGACGGGCGCGTGGTGGACGTGCGCATCAGCGGCGAGCGGATCGAGGCGGTCGGCACCGCCGGCAGCCTCACTGCCCCGGAACGACTGGACCTCACCGGATACCTGCTCCTTCCGGCGCCGGTCGAGGCCCACGCCCACCTGGACGAGGCGTTCACCGCGACTCCGGGATGCGCGCCGGCAGGCACCGGCGGGAACGGCGGCGGTCGACGGTGCCTGGAGTCCCTGCAGCGCCGTATCACCGAGGCTGCGCTCTGCGGTCTCGGCTACGGGGCGACGGTCCAGCGAACGCACGTACGCGTCGGCGGCGGGCACGGGCTCACCGCAGTCACCGCCGCGCTCCAGGCGGCGCGGGCGCTGCACGGTTTGATGGAGCTTCAGGTGGTGGCCCTCCCGGGGCTGCTCGCCGGTGTCGCGGGCGCGGACGGGCGAGCGGTGCTCCGGGAGTCACTGGCGATGGGCGCGCACGCGGTCGGCGGCCGTCCCGATCTCGATCCCGATCCGGACGGGCATGTGGCCGCGGTCGTCGCGCTTGCCGAGGAGTGGCGCCGCCCGGTCGACCTGCACACGCAGGCCGCCGATCCGGTGCGCCTCGCCCGGCTCGCCTCGGCGTTGGGCCCGCTGCGCCCCGGGGCCGTGATCGGACCGTGCGCCGCACTCGGCCTGATGCCCCCCGAGGTGGCCGGACGCTCCGTTGAACTGCTCGCCTCCGCCGGGGTGTTCGTGGTAGCGCTGCCGCAGAGCTGGGCGTGCGTCGGCGCGGGCGCGTGCGTTGGCGTGGGCGTTGGCCTGGGTGCGGAGGTCGGGACGGGCGCGGGCGTGCGCGCCGTTGGGGGCTCCCAGTCACCGCCGGGCGCAGGGAGGACCGCCTGGCCGGTGCCGGTGCGACTGCTCCGGACGGGCGGGGTGCGGATCGCGGCGGGAAGCGGGGCGCTGCGGGACGCAGCCAACCCGGTGGGTCGGGTGGACCCCCTGGAGGCGGCTTTCCTGCTCGCCGCGTCGGGCGAGCTGGACCAGACGGCGGCCTACGAGACGGTCAGCGGCACGGCCAGGGCGGCGCTGGGCCTGCCCGCCGTCCAGGTCGCAGCCGGATTCCCCGCCGACATCCTGGCGGTACGGGGAGACTGCCTGCGGGGTGTGCTGTCCGCGGGACACAGCAGGGTGGTGCTGCGCGGCGGACGGGTCGTCAGCAGGACGAGCGCAGTCCGGGAGTTCGCCGAGGCGACCGTCCCGGCGGTGCCTCGGCAGGGGCGGAGCGGTCCGCTCTGTCCGGATTGAGCCGTCGGCCGCGTCGGCGTGCGGGACGGCCCGCGCAGTGGCCCTGGGGCCTCAGACCGTCAACCCGCGACGGTAGTGGACCAGGAGCTCGCCCCAGTCATCGACTCTGACCCGGCCGCTCCGCCGGAAAGCCATCGCCTTGTAGAGCCGGTTGGCCCTCAGATTATCTGCATGGGTCCACAGTTGAGCCTGATCGAAACCACGGTCCGGGGCACGGGCGAGCATCTCCTCGACCAGCAGCCGTCCGACGTGCTGACCCCACCTGTCCGGCGCCACGCTGAGCAGCGATATGTGGAGCAGCCCCGGGATCGGTGTCCCGGTCCCGTCCTGTTCGCAGCCCTGGACTCCGATGATCGTGCCGATCAGGCCCGGTTCGCGCGCGGTCTCGTGAGCGAGCAGCAGTAAGACGCCGGGAGCTGCCATCCGCTGGTGGGCAGAGTCGATATGAGCCTCCGGCAGCGGCCTGCCATTGCGCCGGACGACATGCGAATGCGTCCACAGCGCGACCGCTTCGTCGACGTCGCTGCTCGTGGCCTCACGTACAGCCACTGTCTCGCCCATATGCGCCCCCTGTCCCCTCCGTTGAGCCTCCCGTGCTCCCCCACCGGTTGACTGGCTTTCTACCACGGTCCTGCGACAACCGGGCCCGATCAGGGGCTCCCGGGCACATGCCTGCCCCACTCTGCACTCTCTGGACATCGTGAGCAGCGGAACCGCTGCACCAACTGCTACGTGCGTGATTCCGGGCTGTGCCAGGGTTCGGTGCCGGTCCGCACCGAGGTGGTCTTGAGCACCGACTCCTCCACCGCGAGAGCGATCAGGTGGTCCTGGCACGCCTCGGCCAGCGGGTAGGGCTCCGGTCCCTCCTCCCGGGCCCAGGCCCCGGTCGCGGTCAGCAAGGACGCGATTGCGATCTCCTCGTCCATGAGTCGCAGGCCGAGAAAGGGATTGCGGTACACGACGCCGCCCTCGAAGGAGATGTGCTCGGTGTCGTACCCGTCCAGGTTGAGGTCGTACCCGAGCTGCGAGCGCACCAGCGCCGACCTGGTGATGGTGCGCTCTGCTGCCAGCCGTACCACCGTGTCGTCGGCTATCTCGCCGCGGCTTCCCCGGATCAGGATCCGCCGCAGCCGCAGCTGGTTGTGCCACTGGTTGTCTGTGAAGTCGTACAGGCCCGAGGCCCCGCCGAAGTCCAGGGTGGCGATCGTCGTCGCCGCGTCTGTCGGAGTGTCATCGCCCGTCCAGCCGTCCCGGTTGAGGGGGTCGACCAGCGGGGCACGGAACCGCGTGGCCGAGACGGTCACCGGGCCGAGGCCGACGCCCAGCAACCCACGGATCATCGACACCGCGTGGTACATGTGCGTTGAGGAGACCTGCACGCTGGTGGGTTGCCCGATGACGCCGCGCTCGACCAGGACCCGGCGGGCGGCATGGCCCGGCATCAGCAGGTACTGCTCGGCCACCTGGACCCGGGCGCCGCCCACGCACTCCCACAGCCGCCGCAACCCATCCGCGTCGGGCGCGGGCGGCGTCTCGCTGAGCACACGTGCACCCGCCTCGACCAAGGCGGTAACCACTTCCGCGTTGGCGGACCACGGCACACTGCTGATGACGAAGTCGGGTCGCTGATGCCTCACCAGGTCCTGCGGCGTGAGGTACACCGGGACCTTCCACCGCCGACCGACCTCCTCGACCTTCTCGGAGCGCCGGACCGCAGCGCCCACCAGGGTCAGGCGGTCCGGCAGCAGGCCGGCCAGGCGGACGAAGAACTCTGCGCGCCAGCCGCTGCCGACAACACCGAAAGTCGAAGCCGAAGTCATGGTCAACTCTCGCAGAATCTCGTCCGACCTGTCACCCCGTGCAGACCGCAGTGTCCGGGGCCCTGGGCAGGACGCGGAAGCGCCTGCGGATGACGGTGAGTCACGGCAGCGGACATGCGAACGGCCCTGGACCGTTGGTGCTGGTCACAGGGCCGTTCGGCTGACCGTGGCGGGTGTTGGGTTCGAACCAACGTAGGCATAGCCGGCAGATTTACAGTCTGCTCCCTTTGGCCGCTCGGGCAACCCGCCAGGGATCGTCTCGCGGTCTCCCGTTCGACGTCGTAAACAATACCTGATCGCAGGGGGTGCTCCGCCACTCGATTGATCGGACCGAGAAGGACGCCGGCGGGATGCCAGGGGGACGGCGCAGGTGGCCCGCGATGGCTAGGCTGGATCGGCAGCGACCCCGTACCGGGGTCGCCGACGCCATCCGTGTCGTAGCACCCTCAAGGAGACTCACTGATCATGGCCGACTCCAGTTTCGACATCGTCTCGAAGGTCGAGCGGCAGGAGGTCGACAACGCGCTGAACCAGGCTTCCCGCGAGTTGGCCACCCGCTTCGACTTCAAGAACGTCGGCGCCTCGATCGAGTGGTCCGGCGACAAGATCGAGATGCGGGCCAACTCCGAGGAGCGGGTCAACGCGGTCCTGGACGTCTTCCAGACCAAGCTGGTCAAGCGGGGCATCTCGCTGAAGGCCCTGGACGCCGCCGAGCCGCAGCTCTCCGGCAAGGAGTACAAGATCTTCGCCACCATCGAGGAGGGCATCTCCCAGGAGAACGCCAAGAAGGTCGCCAAGATCATCCGCGATGAGGGCCCCAAGGGCGTGAAGGCCCAGGTCCAGGGTGACGAACTGCGCGTCACCTCCAAGAGCCGGGACGACCTCCAGGCCGTCCAGACGCTGGTGAAGGGCAAGGACCTCGACTTCGCAGTCCAGTTCGTCAACTACCGCTGACCCGCCAGGGAGACGGGCGACGGGTCTCGGCCTGTGCAGGGTCAGCTGCACAGGCCGTCCCTCGGCCCGCCGAAGCGGCCGGGCGAGGGCCGGGCGAGGTCTGAGCGATCGAAGAGCGGGGGCCGTTCTAGGCCGGACGGGCGATTCGGGCGGCGAGGCGGCGGAGGGCGCGTCTGTTCGTGGTCCCGACTCCGATCGGGATCAGTGCCGCCCGGCCGGGAACGCGCAGCCCGCCGGTCGCGGCGACCAGCGTGCCTTCGGGGACGGGGGCGGCCGCGACTCCGATCATGAGGAAGCGGCTCTGCATCCAGCACCAGCCAGGTCCGAGGTCCACGTCGAAGCGGGCCCGGAGACCCAGTCGGCCCCGTGCGTACGCCTCGACGCCGTCGCCGACACGCCGCACGGTGACCTGACGCATATCAGCCTCGAAGGTGCCGAGTTCGTGCTCCAGGTCGCTGACGATCGCCCAGACCTGTTCAAACGGCGCATGGATGACCTGTTCGGCGACCCGGGCACCGGCGATGCCTGCGGCGAGTACCCGCAGGCGGCGCACCGGGTCGAACTCGGCCACAGGCCAGGATGTGCTCATGCGCTCCACGCCTTCCGGAAGTTGTCACGGGCCCGGTGCAGCCGGGACTTGACCGTGCCGACGGGAAGGGCGAGCAGTTCGGCCGCCTGGTTCTCCTCGAGCCCCTCCAGATCGCGCAGCACGATCACCGCCCGGTGCTCGGGGGTCAGCCGGGCCAGGACGTCGCGGATGTCCGCAGCCTGTTCCACATCGGCGCGGGAGGGCAGGTGGTCGAACTCGTCCATGGGCGTGCTGCGCGCCGACCGCTTGGCGAGCCGTACCGACTCGCGGACCGCGATCGAACGTACCCAGCCGTAGCAGGCTGCCGGGTCCTGCAGCGAACGAAGGTTCCGAAAGACCGAGATCAGCGTCTCCTGCGCGGCGTCGGCACCGTCCGCAAGCGCGATCGGGCCGCAGACCCGGGTGACGTACGGGGTCAACCGGGCCAGCAGTTCGCTCATCGCCATGGTGTCGCCCCGCTGGGCTCTCCGCACCAGGCCTGGGAGGTCGTCAGTCGCCATACCCGCCTCCCGGCACACGGCCGTCGGGCGTTTTCCGGATCCGGGTCACACCTACAGGAGGGGGCACCGCGGCCAAAGGTTCCCTCCGGTCCGAAGAGTTCTCCGGGTCGTCCGCTGCGAGTCCGATGGAACGTCCGGTCGCATCGCGGACTCCTCCTGGACGAGTCCGCGTGCCCGCTTCCTGGAGGAACTGATGAGGACACACACCAAGGGTGTCGTCGTGGCGACCGTGCTCACGGTCGACGCCGCGATCCATCTCTACTGGACCACGGGGGCGACCTGGCCGGCGGCGTCGCAGCAGTCGCTCTCGCAGGCCGTGCTGAACCTCGACGGGAAGTTCACGCCACCGGTGCTGCTGCCGATCGCGGGACTACTGCTCACCGGGGCCACGCTGCTCCTGGCACGGGCGAACGGGCGCGGTGGGCGGCCTGCGGCTCTGGTCAGCGCGGCCGTCGCGGGCGGCCTGGCCGTCCGCGGAGCGGCGGGACTGGTGTGGATCACGGGATTCGGGGCGGACACCAGCAGCCCCTTCTACTGGCTGAACCTGCTGGCCTACACGCCCGCGTGCCTGACCCTCGCACCGCTCGCCCTGTCGGTGGCCCGCGGTGACGCCGCCGGCGTGGAAACGATCAGAAGGTTCCGAACTTCTGCTCCGTGGAGACGATCTCGCGGCCCAGCGGCATGAGCGAGATCGGGATCATCTTCAGGTTCGCCCATCCGAACGGGATCCCGATGATCGACAGGAACAGCGGGACGCTGGTGACCAGATGCCCGATCGCGAGCCACAGGCCGGCGACGATCACCCAGATGACGTTGCCGACGAAGGACGCCGGCCCGGCGTCGGCCCGCTCACGCGTGGTGCGCCCGAACGGCCACAGCACGTACCCGGCGATGCGAAAGGCCGCGATGCCGAACGGAATGGTGATGATCAACACACAGCAGATGATGCCGGCGATGGCGTAGCCGACGGCCATCCAGAAGCCGCAGAAGAGCACCCAAATGACGTTCAGGACGAGGTTCATCATCTTCATGGCCTGCAAGCCTCCTACGCCTCTCCGGACGGCGGTGGAGCGCCGCCTCTCATCAGTGTGGGTGACGAGCAGTCCCGATGCCTTGCCGGCGGCGGCTCCGGGTCCTACCCGACGGGTCCTACCTGAGGTACCCGGCCATCTGCTCCAGCCGGGCGATGCGCTCCGCCATGGGCGGGTGGGTGGAGAACAGCCGGCCGCCCGCGCTGCCGGGACGGAACGGATTGACGATCATCATGTGACTGGCGGTCTGGAGCTGCGGCTCCGGAGGCAGGGGCAGCCTTCTGGTGCCCTCGTCCAGCTTGCGCAGGGCGCTCGCCAGCGCCAGCGGATCGCCCGTCAGCTGGGCCCCGGAGGCGTCCGCCTGGTACTCGCGGGAGCGGCTGACCGCAAGTTGGATCATGCTTGCGGCGATCGGGCCGAGGATCATCATCAACAGCAGTCCGACCAGCCCCGGACCGTCGTCGTCGTCCCGGCCGACCGGGATCAACCAGGCGAAGTTGACCAGGAACAGCACCGCCGAGGCGAGCGCTCCGGCCACGGAGGAGATGAGGATGTCCCGGTTGTAGACATGCGACAGCTCGTGGCCGAGGACTCCACGCAGTTCCCGCTCGTCGAGGATTCCGAGAATGCCCTGGGTGCAGCAGACGGCGGCGTTGCGCGGGTTTCGGCCGGTGGCGAAGGCGTTGGGGGCCTCGGTCGGGGAGATGTAGAGGCGGGGCATCGGCTGCCGGGCGGATGTGGAGAGCTCGCGCACGATCCGGTACAGCCACGGTGCCTCGATCTCGCTGACCGGGCGGGCCCGCATCGCGCGCAGGGCGAGCTTGTCGCTGTTCCAGTACGCGAACCCGTTTGTAGCCAGGGCCACCACCAGCCCGATCAGAAGACCCGTACGCCCCCAGAAGCCGCCGATCAGGATGATCAGCGCCGAGAGGCCGCCGAGGAGCGCGGCGGTTTTCAGACCGTTGTGCCGGCGGTGCACGGGTGCCCTCCAAGACGTGCGATGAGGGGCGTCTTCTTCACAGCCCTTGTGTCTACTCGCCGGTTCAACGGCCGAGGCGGATGCCCTGGTTCCCTTGTGCCCTGCTGAGCGGGGGCGCGCAAACGCGACCGAGGGCCCACGTACCTCCCGGGCGACCGCCCAGGATGTGCCCTCCTCAGCCGAAGAGGGAACCGCTTGCGACCTGCAGCACGAGTTGCGGCGCGACGGAGAGGACCACGCCGAGGACGGCGGCGAGGCCCAGGCACACGGCGAGCGGGAGCGGGAGCGGGAGGCTGCGGACCCGGCGGGCGCCTGAGGCGTCCTCGGTTGCTGCGGCCGGCAGGAACAGCTTCGCCGTCCAGGCCAGGTAGTAGTACAGCGCGACGACGACGTTCAGTGCCATGACCACGGCCAGCCAGCCGAGGTGGGCGTCGACGGCGGCACGGAAGACCACGACTTTGCCGAAGAGGCCGATCACGCCTGGCGGCAGGCCCGCCAGGGAGAGCAGGAAGAACGCCATGGCCAGGGCGGTTGCCGGGCGGGCCGCGAACATACCGCGATAGTCGTCGATGCGACCGGCGACCAGGCTGACGACCGCGAAGGCGCCGAGGTTGACCACACCGTAGATCAGCGCGTACGCCAGGGTCGCGCCGAGGGGATCGCTGCCGTTCGCGCTGCCGTAGCCCGCTGCGGCGATGGGGACCAGCAGGTACCCGGCCTGGGCGATGGAGGACCAGGCCAGCAGGCGCACGGCGCTGTACGGGGCGTCGGAGCGCTGGCGCAGCGCCGCGGCGTTTCCGAGCGTCATGGTCAGCGCAGCGAGGACGGCGAGGGCGAGGCCCCAGGTTCGTCCGTACGGATGAAAACCGACCACAGCGACCAGCGCCAGGCCGGAGAGTCCGGCAGCCTTGCTGACGACGGAGAGGTAGGCGGCCACCGCGATGGGCGCGCCGGCGTAGGTGTCGGGCACCCAGAAGTGGAACGGCACGGCGGCGATCTTGAAGGCGAAGCCGACCAGGGTGAGCACCGCACCGACCAGGGCAAGGGTCTTGAGCTGGCCGGGAACGCCCGGCAGCGCGGCGGCGATGCGGGTCAGCTGCAGGCTGCCGGTGGCCGCATAGACGAAGCTGACGCCGAGCAGCATGACGGCGGTGGCCGCGACCGAGGAGAGGAAGAACTTCAACGCGGCCTCGCCGCCTCTGCCGTCCCGGCGCAGACCGACCAGGGCGAACGCCGGGAGCGAAGTGACTTCGAGCGCCACCACCAGGGTCGCCAGGTCCCGCGACGCGGGCAGCAGCGCGGCACCTGCAGCGGAGCTGAGCAGCAGGAACCAGTACTCGCCGGAGGGCAGCCTGTTCTTCTCCACGGTGTGAACCGAGATCAGTGCGACGAGCAGCGCACCGCCGAGCACGAGCAGTTGGAAGAGCACGGCGAAGCGGTCGGCGACGTAGGAGCAGGCGGAGTTGTCAGTGGCACCCGCTACGGTGCTGAAGCAGAAGGTCGCCCGGGCGCCGTGGCGCAGTGGCAGCAGCGAGAGCAGCGCCAGGACCAGGCCCGCGACGGAGACCCAGCCGAGGAGCGGCTTACGCCGCGCCGGCAGGAAGAGATCGGCGACCAGCACGCCGAGGCCGACGACGGCAGTGGTGAGCGGCGGGGCGATGGCCCTCCAGTCGATGGACTGGATGAGCGAACCTGCCGCGGCGACAGCGAGATCGGTCATGGCTCAGCTGCCTCCGAGGAGTGCCCTGACGGCGGGGATGCTGAGGCCGAGGAGCACGGCCGGCCAGAGCCCGGCGACAAGAGTGAGGGCGACGAGAGGGGTCCAGGCTGCGAACTCGTAGGTCTGGACGTCGGCGAAGCGTGGCGTGGTGGGTTCGGCGCTCGCCCTGGGATCTCCCGGGTCTCCCATGCAGACCCGGCGGACGACGCTCAGCAGGTATGCGGCCGTGAGTAGCGTGCCGAGGCCGGCGAAGGCCATGAAGACCAGGTAGGCGGGGCGGGAGAGCCCAGCGGCGGGCTGGAAGGAGCCGAACATGGCGAGGAGTTCACCCCAGAAACCGGCGAGTCCGGGAAGGCCGAGGCTGGCGACGGCGGCGAAGGCGAGGAGCCCGCCGAGGCGGGGGGCGCGTCCGTACAGGGCCGCGCCGGTTCCGGCTCCGGCTCCGGCTCCGGCTCCGGCTCCGGCGAGACGGTCGAGGTCGGCGCTGCCGTAGCGGTCCTTGATGGCGCCGACCAGGAAGAAGAGGAGGCCGGTGATGAGGCCGTGCGCGATGTTGGCGAAGAGCGCGCCGTTGACTCCGACGGGGGTGAGCGTCGCGATGCCGAGCAGGACGAAGCCCATGTGGCCGACGGAGGAGTAGGCGATCAGGCGCTTGAGGTCGCCCTTCGCACCTGGTCGAACGAGGGCGAGGCAGGCGAGGGAACCGTAGATGATGCCGACGACTGCGAAAGCCGCCAGGTAGGGCGCGAGGGTCGTCATACCTTCCGGCGCGGAGGGAAGCAGGATCCGGACGAAGCCGTAGGTGCCCATCTTCAGCAGCACGCCGGCCAGCAGGACGGAGCCGGTGGTGGTGGGGGCGGCCGTGTGCGCGTCGGGGAGCCAGCTGTGGAACGGCCACATCGGCGCCTTGACAGCGAGTCCGAGGCCGATGGCGAGGACGACGAGGATCTGCGTGGTGTGCGAGAGCCCGCTGCCGTGGCGCTGGGCGAGCGCCGTCATGTCGAAGGTGCCTGCGTCGAGCCCGAGCAGCAGGAAGCCCAACAGCATGATCGCGGAGCCGAGGAGGGTATAGAGGATGAAGCGGGATGCGGCCGGGCCCCGGTTCTCGCCGCCCCAGCGGGCGATGAGGAAGTACATGGGGATGAGCACGACCTCGAAGGCCAGGAAGAACAGCAGCAGGTCGAGCACGGCGAAGGTGCCGAGCATGCCGGTTTCGAGGAGCAGCAGCAGACCGGTGTAGCCGCGAGGTCCGGGGACGTCGGGGCCGTCGGGGAGCCTGCGGACGGAGTAGACCGCGCAGAGGAAGGTGAGCAGTGCCGTGAGGAGGAGCAGCGGCAGGGAGATGCCGTCCACGCCGAGGTGCAGGCGCACGTTGAGGGCCGGGATCCAGCGCACGTCGGTGACGGCCTGTGTCCGGGCGGAGTGCCCTCGGTCGAACCCGGCGGCGAGCGCGATGGCGAGGAGGAGGGTGCCTCCGGTGACGGCGACGCCCAGGTACAGCGCGCGGCGGCCTGCGGTCTGCTCGTTCGGGCCGAAGAGGCCGGGTACGAGGGTGGCTGCGGCGCCGACCAGGGGCAGCAGGAGCAGGGCGATGAGGACGGCGTTCATCGGGTGGCCTCCGGGCGGCCGGAGCGGGGGTGGTCGTGCTGACGGCGTGTCACGGGAGCTGCCACGGAACCTGTCACGGAGGCTGTCACTGCGCCACCGCCACGAGGACGGCGAGGACGACGGCTCCGGCCAGGAGGGCGCTCAGGTAGGTCTGGGCGTTGCCGTTCTGGGCGCGGCGGACCGCGGCGCCCAGAAGCCGGGGCGCTCCGGTGGCACCGGCCAGGTAGGTCTCGATGACCTCGCGGTCGAGGAAGCGGACGAGGCTTGCCGCGCCGAGGAAGGGGCGGACGACGAGTGCGGCATAGAGGCGGTCGAGGCCGAAGCCGTTGGTCGCTGGGCCGAGCAGGGGTCCGAGGAGGAGGCGGGCCGGGTCGGGCGCGTGGTCGGTCTCGGCGGTGTGGGCCGCCGTGTCGGCGTCGGCGAGGGCCTGGTCCAGGCTGCGACCGGGGACGGTGGAGAGATCGGCGGTCACCTGCGTCGGCTCGGCTGCCGTGCCGATGGGCCGGGTCGCGTCGTCGAGTTCGTGGGCGGCGCGGGCCGACGGGGCAGTGCGGGCGTCGGCAACGAGCGTGGTGGCGTGCCGCCAGGCGACGTAGCAGACGAGCACACCGGCGAGGGCGACGCAGATGCCGAGGACGGCGGTGGTGCCCGAGGGCGTCAGTGAGGTTCCGTCGAGGAAGGAGGGGAGCCAGTTGGTGTGGAGGCCGGTGAGTCCGAAGGCGACGGCGGGGATGGCGAGGAGCCACAGCGGCCAGCGCATGGCGCGGGGTTCGTCGACGTCCCGCGAGCGGTACGCGGCGGCGCCGCGCGGCATCGGCGGCCGGAAGGCCAGCAGCCACAGGCGGGTGGCGTACATGGCGGTGAGGAGGGCGGTGAGCAGCCCGGCGACGAGGACGATCCAGCCGACGGAGGTGGGTACGGCGCTCGAGGGGCCGAGTCCGCCGGTGAGGGCGTCGCCGTGGGCGGCGTGCTCGGCGGCGGTGAGGATCGACTCCTTGCTGAAGAACCCGGAGAAGGGCGGGATGCCGGCGAGAGCGAGCAGGCCGATCGTCATGGTCCAGTAGGCGTCGGGGACTCGGCTGCGCAGGCCGCGCATCCGGGACATGGCGGTGAGCGAGTTGGTGTGCGCGGCGTGGATGACGACGCCTGCGGCGAGGAAGAGCAGGGCCTTGAAGACGCCGTGGCTGAGCAGGTGGAAGACGGCGGCGTCTCGGTCGCCTGCGGCGAGGGCTCCGGCCATGTAGCCGAGCTGGCCAACGGTGGAGTACGCGAGGACGCGCTTGATGTCGTCCTGGGCGAGGGCGCAGAGGGAGGAGCCGACCATGGTCACGGCTGCCATCACCGCGAGCACGACCAGAGCTGCGGAGGAGAGGAGGAACACCGGCAGCAGCCGGGCGATCAGGTAGATGCCGGCGGCGACCATCGTCGCGGCGTGGATGAGCGCGGACACCGGGGTGGGGCCCGCCATGGCGTCCGGGAGCCAGCTGTGCAGCGGGAACTGTGCGGACTTGCCGGCGACGCCGCCGAGCAGCAGCAGTGCGGCGAGCGTGGGGTGGTGCAACTGCCCGTCGGCGGCGGCGTTGAGGACACCGCTGATCCGGAAGGTTCCGGCGTCACCGGCGAGCACGAAGATGCCGAACAGGAAAGGGATGTCGCCGAGCTTGGTGACCAGGAACGCCTTGATGGAGGCGGAGCGGGCGTCTTCCCGCTCCCAGTGGTGGCCGACGAGGAAGTACGAGCAGATGCCCATGATCTCCCAGCCGACGAGCAGGACGATCAGGTCGCCGGAGTAGAGGACCAGGAACATCGCGGCGGTGAACAGCGAGACCAGTGCGGCGTAGGAGGGGTAGCGCGGGTCCTCGCGCAGATAGGAGGTGGAGTAGATCTGCACGCAACTGGCGACGACCCCGACGAGCACCGCAAGGAGGGTCGAGAGCCCGTCGAGGTGCAGGGCGAGGTCGATGGGGATGCCGCCGGTCGGGGTGAGCCGGGTGGCCGCGTCCAGGTGCCGTCCGGTGCCGAGTTCGCACGCCACCGCGACGGCGAGGGCGGCCGCAGCGAGGGTCGGCAGCACGGCCAGCGGCCGGACCAGACCAGGCGCGCGGCGGCCTGCCGCAAGTCCGGCCAGGGCACCGAGGAAGGGGAGAAGCGGGACGAGCACCGCCAGGGCGAGGGTCATGCGACGGTGGCCTTCCCCTGGGAGGTCTCCGCCGAGGCGGGATCGGCGGAGGGATTGTCGGTGGTCGATGCCATGCTGTCGCTACCGCCGGAACCGGGCGGGCCGGGTCGGTCCGACAGCTCGCGGAGCCGGTCGATGTCGGCGGTGCCCTGGGTGCGGAACACCATGAGGACGATGGCCAGACCGAGACCGATCTCGGCGGCGGCGATGGTGATGGTGAAGAGGGTGAGCGCCTGGCCGGCGTGGAGGGTGTCGCGCAGCCAGACGTCGAAGGCCACCAAGTTGAGGTTGACCGCGTTGAGCATCAGCTCGACGGACATCAGCACGAGTACGGAGTTGCGCCGCGCGAGCACTCCGTAGAGGCCGACGCAGAACAGCAGGGCTGCCAGGACGGCGGGGTAGGCGAGATGCATCCGGCTCAGGGTTCCTCTCGGTGACGGCGAGAGATGACGACGGCTCCGACGAGAGCGGCGAGCAACAGCACGGACAGTGCCTCGAACGGCAGGACCCAGTAGCGGAACAGCACCGTGCCGTTGGCCTTGGTGCTTCCGTTGCCCGCTGCGAGGTCCATCCAGGTGCTGCGGAAGGCGTCCACGACCAGGGTGACCAGGGTCGCGGCGGCGGTGGCGGCGACGCCGAGGGCGACCCAGCGGTTGCCCGAGTCGGCGTCGGGCGAGCGACCGATGGGGGCCTTGGTGAGCATCAGGCCGAAGAGGAGGAGGACGACGACCGAGCCGAGGTAGATCAGCACCTGCACCCAGGCGATGAACTCGGCGGTGAGGAGCAGGTACTCCAGGGCGAGGCCGCCGAGGGCCACCACCAACCACAGGGCGGCGTGGACCAGTTGCTTGGTGGTGACGGTGAGCAGGGCGGCGCCGAGCACGCCCAGGCCGACCAGGACGAAGACGATCTCGACGCCGGTGGGCGAGAGGAAGGAGTGGCCCGCGGAGGACAGCGACGGGAAGGCGGTCACGGAGCCGACTCCTCTCCGGGAGCCGGGTGGGCGGCTTCAGCGGCCTCGGTGGCCTCGGCGGCAGCGGCCTTGGCGGCGGCGGCCTCGGCGGCAGCGGCAGCATCGGCGGCGGCGAGCTTGTCCGCGGCCTTCCGGGAGGCGGCGATCTCCTTGGGCTCCTCCGCGGAGGGGTCCAGCGCGGGCGGCGCGGGGACCGTCCACATCCACTCGCGGAGCCGGTCCCGCTCGTGGGTGAGGTCGAGGATGTCCGTCTCGGAGTACTCGAACTCAGGCGACCAGAACAGGGCGTCGAAGGGGCAGACCTCGATGCAGATGCCGCAGTACATGCACAGCGAGAAGTCGATGGCGAAGCGGTCGAGCACGTTGCGGGTACGGGCCCGGGCGTTGGGTTCGACCGCCGGAAGCGTCTCCTTGTGCGAGTCGATGTAGATGCACCAGTCGGGGCACTCGCGGGCGCAGAGCATGCACACCGTGCAGTTCTCCTCCAGCAGCGCGATGACGCCCCGGGAACGCGGCGGCAGCTCGGGCTGGACATTCGGGTACTGGTCGGTGACGGTGCGCCTGGTCATCGTGCGCAGGGTGACGGCGAGGCCCTTGGCCAGGCCGCGACCGGGAAAGCCGCCGGAGGAGCCTGTCCTGGCGGAGTGGGTGCCGGGAAGGGGAGCCACTAGGAGATCACCACCTTGACGATGCCGGTGAGGGCGAGCTGGGCGAGCGCGAGCGGGACAAGGACGATCCAGGCGAAGCGCATCAGCTGGTCCTCACGCAGCCGCGGATAGGTGACACGCAGCCAGATCACTACGAAGGCGAGGGCGAATGTCTTCAGCAGGGTCCACAACCAGCCGAGGTCCGCCGAGAGCGGGCCGTGCCAGCCACCGAGGAAGAGCACGGTGGTGAGCGCGCAGAGAACGAGGATGCCCGCGTACTCGGAAAGGAGGAACAGCGCGAAGCGCAGGCCGGTGTACTCGGTGTAGGCCCCGAAGATGATCTCGGAGTCGGCCACCGGCATGTCGAACGGCGGCCGCTGCAGCTCCGCCAGCCCTGCCGTGAAGAACACGAAGCCGCCGACGATCTGCCACGGAACCCACCACCACTGGAAGGCGCCGACGATACCGGGCAGCGACACCGTGCCCGCCGCCATGGCCACCGAGGCCGCCGCGAGCACCATCGGCAGCTCGTACGCCAGCAGCTGGGCCGCGGTACGGATTCCACCGAGGAGGGAGAACTTGTTAGCGGAGGCCCAACCGGCCATCAGCTTGCCGAGGATCCCGATGCCCATGACCGCGAGGACGAAGAAGAGACCGGCGTCCAGGGCCTGCCCGACGAAGCCGCCCGGACCGACCGGGATGGCGATGAGTACGAAGAGGTAGGGCAGCAGGGCGATGGCCGGCGCGAGCTGGAAGATGCGGCGGTCGGCCCCGGCGGGGACGATGTCCTCCTTCTGCGCGAACTTCACCCCGTCGGCGACGAGTTGCGCCCAGCCGTGGAATCCGCCTGCGTACATGGGGCCGAGGCGTCCCTGCATGTGGGCCATGACCTTGTGCTCGGTCTGACCGATGATCAGGGGGAAGGTCAGGAAGACGGCCAGGGCGGCGACGCAGCGCAGCAGCGCTTCAAACGCGGTGATCATGCGTCGTCTCCTGTCTTGGGCGGGGCGACCTGCCAGGGCGCGTCGGGTGAGGGAGCCTCGGGGGACGGGGCGTCGGGGGAGGGAGCCTCGGGGGACGGCGGTGCGGCCGCTTCCTCGTCAGGAGTGGGTGGCGGCGGACTCGGCGGGGTCTGGCTGGCCGATCCCTGGTCGACGCTGCGGGTACGCCGCGGACGGTCCGCGCGCACCGGACGCTCCGCCGGTGCGGGCGCTGCGCCTGCGACGCCTTCGGCACCCGCGGCCGCACCCGCACCCGCACCCGCCGCCGCGCGGGCGCCACGTGTCGCGGCGCCTCGGGCGGGCCGCTCCGGGACCGGCGGGAGCGTACCGGCGAGCGGTCCCCACTCGTTGGGGTCCGGCACACCCGGTGGCAGCATCCGACGGCGTGCGGGAGTCGGGGCGCCGTCGCCAGTGCCGTGGTCGCTCTCCCCGGGCTCCTTCGCCCCGGGCCACGCTTTGGCGACCCGCGCCGCGAGGACGAACTCCTTGCGGAGCGGGTGGCCCTCGAAGCCGTCCGGGAGGAGCAGCGTCGCAAGGTGCGGGTGCCCGACGAAGTCGATGCCGAACATCTCGTGGGTCTCGCGCTCGTGCCAGCTCGCACCGGCGTAGACGCCGGTCGCGGTCGGCAGCGCGGCGGCGTCCCGCGGGATGCGGGTACGCAGCAGGATGCGACGCAGGCCCGGGGCACGGCCTGCGATAGGAGAGGCCGGAGAGGCCGGAGAGGTGGTGCGGCTTGGAGTAGCCGACGGGGTGCCCACGTGCGCGAGGTGGGCGGCGACGGAGAAGCCCTCCGCGAGCTCGTCCACTGCGCTCAGCCAGTCGAAGAAGGCCAGACCGAGGCGGTCGCGCGCGGCGGTCAGGGCCTCGATCCAGTGCTCGGCCGGGACGTCGACGGTAAGCAGCGCGAAGGCTTCCTCGGCCGTGGCCCAGGGGCCGATCGCGGCCGCGATCCCGGCGGGCGAGTCGGCGGGCGCCTCCACGACCGTTTCCGCAGCTGCCTCGGCGGGGATCCCGCCACGGGCCTGCTCAGCAGCCTGCTCACTGGCCTGCTCGGTGGCCTGGTCAGACGACGGGTCGGTGGCCTCGTCGGGGCCCCGGCCCGTGGCCTCGTCGGGGCCCCGGCCCGTGGCCTCGTCGGGGCCCTGGTCCGGGGTCTCGTCGGGTGTCTGGTCCGGGACCTGGCCCGGCGCCTGGTCGGGGCTCATCGCGCGACGCCTTCCGACGGGCCGTCGGCCGATGTGGACGGCGACGTAGGCCCGGCCACGAGCGGGCGCTTCAGCGCGGCCGCCGGAAGAGCCGCCCCCGGCACGGGGTACTGCTCGGCCAGCGACTCGTGGGCGATCTTCTCCTGCAGCTTGAGGATCCCCTGCAACAGCGCCTCGGGCCGGGGCGGGCACCCCGGCACGTACACGTCCACCGGAATGATCTGGTCGACGCCCTTGGTGACCGAGTAGGAGTCCCAGTAGGGGCCCCCGGAGTTGGAACACGCACCGAAGGAGATGACGTACTTGGGCTCGGGCATCTGCTCGTAGAGGCGCTTGATGGCAGGCGCCATCTTGTCCGTCACCGTGCCCGAGACGATCATCAGGTCAGCCTGGCGCGGTCCCGGCGCGAACGGGATGACGCCCAGCCGGATGAAGTCGTGCGTGGCCATGGACGCGGCGATGAACTCGATCGCGCAGCAGGCGAGACCGAAGTTGAAGCACCACAGGCTGTAGCGGCGTCCCCAGTTCAGGATCACCTTCACCGGGTCCGGCGCGAGCCGGGCCAGCGGACCGAGCGTGCGCGGCTCCGGGGCAGCACCAGGATGGGCGGCGTCCGGGATGCCCAGGGGCACCGGTCCTCCGGCGGTCGAGTGCGCATGCGAATGCGAATGCGAGGTCACGTCCATTCCAGGACGCCCTTCTTCCAGGCGTAGAGCAGGCCGACGGCGAGGAAGCCGATGAAGACGAACATCTCGATCAGCGTCCCCGCCCCGAACCCCGGAGCGGCGAAGACGGTGGCCCACGGGAACAGGTAGATGGCGTCCACCGCGAAGATCACGTAGAGGAAGGCGTAGACGTAGTAGCGGACCTGGGTCTGCGCCCAGCCCTCTCCCACCGGGTCCACGCCGCACTCGTAGGCCAGCAGCTTCTCCTGCGTCGGCGCGTACGGGCGCAGGAGGCGGTTGGCACCGAACGCGGACGCCACGAACAGCACCCCGACCACCGCGAGCAGTCCCACCACCGCATAGGCGTGGAAATAGCCCGTCTGCTGGGGCGCGGCCGCAGCCGCGAGTGCCTCCATGCTCGGTCGCCTCCGGTCCCGCCAGGCACCAACCAGCGCAGTGATGCCTTTACGTATCCATGACGTTCTTTACGCACGGGAGTCTAGGTCCACAGGCAGCGAGTGTGTGCATGGCACCCACCTCGCGAGATGTCCCCGCCGCCCACGGAGGTGGGGTTATCCCCCCTACGACGATGCCGACCCGCCCCATCGTCATCGGCCACCCACCCCGGCAGGCTTGGTTTCGCAGGAGACGCCCCTGTGCCGACCGGCGTAACCGAGGATGGACCCCATGCCACACGACAGCACCTGGCCCGGCTCCCGGGAGGACTCCGACCTGACGCCGGGCACGCGAACGTCGCCCGCGCG
This sequence comes from Streptacidiphilus sp. MAP12-16, assembly GCF_041262165.1. NCBI lineage: Bacteria > Bacillati > Actinomycetota > Actinomycetes > Kitasatosporales > Streptomycetaceae > Streptacidiphilus > Streptacidiphilus sp. MAP12-16. The sequence continues at coordinate 299,316 of NZ_JBGCBY010000001.1, read as the reverse complement.
ACAGGCGGAGCGGGGCCGTCCCGGCTACAACCAGCGGATGTGGCGGGAGGTCGCGTTCCTGATGACCAACCTGCCGATGGGGATCGTCGGCTTCGTCCTCACCGTCACGGCCGTCGCGCTCGGCGCGGGGCTGATCCTCACCATCGTGGGGTTCTGGGTGCTGGCCGGCGGGCTGGTCGCGATCCGCTCCTTCGGCGCGATCGAGCGCGGCCTGCTCCGGGGGCTTCTGGACGAGGACATCGCCGAGCCGCTGCCCATCGGGGCCGGTCGCGAGGGAGGCAACTTCTGGCGGCGCACGTTCGACGTCATGTCGGACGGCCTGGCGTGGCGTACCGCGCTGTATCTCTTCCTCAAGCTGCCCTGGGGCGTCCTCACCTTCGCGCTCACCCTGGTCGCGCTGATCGTGCTCTGGCCGGTGCTGCCCTGGATCACGCGCGGGCTGTCCACGGTCGACCGGCTGCTCGCCGCCTCGCTGCTCGCTCCCGCCGCGCTGACCGTACGGGTCCGCGAGCTGGAACAGGACCGGGGCACGGTCGTCGACTCCGCCGCGGCGGACCTGCGCCGGATCGAGCGCGACCTGCACGACGGCGCGCAGGCCCGGCTGGTGGCGCTGGCGATGGACCTCGGCCTGGCCAAGGAGAAGCTGACGGAGGACCCGGAGACGGCGGCGAGGATGGTCGCCGACGCCCACGGCGAGGTGAAGCTCGCCCTGCAGGAGCTGCGCGACCTGGCCCGGGGCATCCACCCTGCCGTCCTGACGGACCGCGGGCTCGACGCCGCGCTGTCTTCTGTCGCCTCGCGCTGCACCGTGCCCGGCGGCGTACGGGTCAACGCGGACCTGCCGGGCGGCGCGGACCGCGACTCGCGTCCGGACTCGGCGGTGGAGGGCATCGCCTACTTCACCGTCAGCGAGCTGCTCACCAACGTCTCCAAGCACGCGGGCGCGCGCACCGCCACGGTCGACGCCTGGCGCTCGGGCAACCAACTCATGCTGCAGGTCCGGGACGACGGCAACGGCGGGGCGACGGAGAACCCGGGCGGCGGCCTGGCGGGGTTGGCGGAGCGGATCCGGGCCGTGGACGGCGTGTTCGTCGTCGACAGCCCGGTGGGCGGTCCGACGACGGTGACGGTCGAGCTGCCGTGGCGCACGGGCAGCGGACGCTGACCTGCCCTCAACTCCTGTACCTGCTGTTTGATCACGATCGAGGTGCTGCTGCACAACCTTTCGGCATCGGGGCGGCTGCAGCGAACTGATGATCAATAAGGTGCGTCGACCCTACCTGTCGATTCGCTATGAGGTCCCCACGTGAGCACGCCCCCCTCCTTCGAGACCCACCCCGGCTACGCCGCCCAGACCCCTGCACCGCAACCGTCGAAGAAGAGCGGTTTTGCGCGGCGTATGGCGATCCGTCTCGGCGTCCTCGTCATCCTCGGCGGAGCCTGGTTCGCCTACGACTACGCCACCGGCGACCCCACCACCGCCTCGGCCGGCGACTGCGTCCACAACGCCGGGACCGACAGCAAGCCGGACGTCTCGGTGCTGGACTGCAAGGACGCCAAGGCCGACTACAAGGTGATCAAGACCATCAACGGCTCCAACATGGACGACTGCCAGGGCCTGGCCGGGCTCGACGCCGCCTACACGCAGACCAGCAGCCACGGTGACAGCCTGGTCCTCTGCCTGGCCAAGAACACCCACTGACACCGTGCCGCCGGCCCCACTCGGCTGACCCCGCTCAGGTGGGGGCGCCCGGGTGGGGCTAACCCCACCCGGAGACACCAACTCGCCCCAATGCCTTTGCCCGTCCCGCCCGGCAGGCTTGCAGACACAAGAGAGCAGGCCGGGCGAGCGAGCTGCGGAGAGCGGGAATCCATGAGTGGTACGGGTATGGCCAAGAGCGAGGCGGCGGACAGCACGAGGCATCCCTCCGAGTACGGCGCCGGGTCGAGGCAACATCCGCAACCCGGCTTCCTGGCCGCGCCGTTCACCTCCCGCACCTGGCGGGAGAGCCTGCACCTGGTGCTCAACCTGCCGATCGGCATCGTGACCTTCTCCTCCATCGTCACGATGCTGAGCCTGGGCCTCGGCCTGGTGGTGACCTTCCTGGGGATGCCGCTGCTCGCCGCCGCTCTCGTCGGGGCCCGGGCCTTCGGGGCGATGGAGCGAGCACGCGCGAACTCGGGCCTGAAGCTGAACGTCACCCCGCCCGCTCGGGTACGGCCGAGCAGCCCGGGGCTGATGGCCTGGATCGTCGCGGCGCTGAAGGACGGCACCGGCTGGCGCGGTGCGCTGTACGGCGTGCTGATGCTGCCGTTCGGCGTCCTCTCCTTCACGCTGACGGTGACGCTGTGGGCGATCGGCCTCGGCTACGGCAGCTACCCGCTGTGGCAGTGGGTGTTCCCCACCTACACGGACATGCCGGGCCTGCAGCTGTACTCCCACCACGGCCACACCGTCTACCTGAGCAGCGTGCCGCAGATCGCCGCTGTCTGCGCGGTCGGACTGATCGTGCTGTTCGTCACCCCCTGGGTGGTGCGCGGCCTGGCCACCGTGCAGCGGACGCTGGTACGCGGACTGCTGCGCTGACCGCCAGGGCCGGTCCGGCCGGTCTTCGCGGGCAGGCTCTGGGAGGGTGCTTAGCGCGTGGCGACCGTGCGGGTGTCCCGGCCGGAGCGCAGCACCGTGCCGGGCACCGCACCGCTCAGCTTGTCGTCCCTGACCGTCTCCACGCCGTTGACCCGCACGCTGACCACGCCCTCGGCCCGTGAATCGAGCCGGGGGCTGTCGCCCGGCAGGTCGTGCACGAGCGTGGCGGGACCGGCGTCGATCCGCTCGGGATCAAACAGCACCAGGTCGGCGTGGTTGCCGACGGCGACGGTGCCCCGCTCGCGCAGCCCGAACAGCGAGGCCGGGTCGGCGGTGAGCATCTGCACGGCCTGCTCCAGCGGGACGAGCTTGCGCCGCCGCAGGCAGTCGCCGAGGAAGCGGGTGGTGTACGGGGCCCCGCACATGCGGTCGAGGTGGGCGCCCGCGTCGGAGCCGCCGAGCATCACATCGGGGTGCTGCCAGGTGGAGCGGCGCAGTTCCCAACTCCCCAGGTCGTTGTCCGTGGGCATCGGCCACAGAACGGTACGCAGGTCGTCGGCGGAGCAGATCTGTACGAGAGTGGCGAACGGGTCCTGGCCACGCTCGGCGGCGATGTCGCGGACGACCCGCCCGCTCAGCCCGGCGTTCGCAGCCGAGTAGGTGTCACCTATGACATAGCGCCCGAAGTCGGCGAGGCGGCGGAAGACACCCGCCTCAGGACTGGTTGCGCGGCGCAGCATCCCCGCCCGTACGTCCGGGTCGGCGAGCCGGACGATCCGTTCGGGAACGGGCAGACCGAGGATGTCGCCCCAGCCGGGGATGAGATTGAGGGCGCAGAAGGTGCCCAGGCTCATGTTCATCGGCGTGAGGATGGGCATGGTGAGCGCGATGATCCTGCCTCCGGCGGCGCGGGCGCGCGAGGAAGCGAGAAGCTGGCGCGGGACGCGCTCGGGGACGGCGGCGTCGATGGTGAGGACGTTCCAGTTGAGGGGGCGTCCGGCAGCGACCGACATGTCCACGAGGAGGGAGATCTCCTCGTCGCTGAACTGGTCCAGGCAGCCCGCGACGATGGCCTCGATCTGCGTCCCCTCGTGCTCCCCCACGGCGCTGCTGAGCGCGATCAGTTCCTCGCGGGAGGCATGGCGGGAGGCGACGGGCTTTCCGTCACCGTCCGAGTGGGTGGAGGACTGGGTGGTGGACAGTCCCCACGCGCCCTCCGTCATCGACTGGCGCAGCAGCGTCACCATCGCTTCGAGCTGGGCGGGGCTCGCCGCGCCGCCGATGGCGTCCGGGCCCATGACGTAACGGCGCAGGGCGCAGTGGCCGACCATGAAGCCCGCGTTGACGGCGGTGTGCCCGTCCAGGGCGGCCAGGTACTCGCCGAAGGAGGACCAGCCCCAGGGGACGCCCTCCTCCAGTGCCGCCAGAGCCATTCCCTCGACCCTGCACATCATCCGGCGGGTGTAGTCGGCGTCGTCGGGACGGGCGGGGTTCAGCGGTGCCAGGGTGAACCCGCAGTTGCCGCCGGCGACGGTGGTGACGCCGTGGCCGAGGGAGGGTGTGGCGTACGGGTCCCAGAACAGCTGCGCGTCGTAGTGGGTGTGCGGGTCGACGAAGCCGGGGGTGAGCACGAGTCCGGTGGCGTCCTCGCGGGTCGCGGCGGTCTCCTCGTTGCGCCCGGCGTCGGTGACGCTGACGATCCGCCCGCCGCGCAGGCCTACGTCGGCGCTGCGGGAGGGGGCGCCGGTTCCGTCCACCAGCGTCGCGCCTTGGATGAGGTGGTCGAGCATGGTCGGTCCCTCCGGAGGAGTCGCGGCGAGCGGGCGTCAGGGGTGACGTGGTGCGGGCGTCAGGGGTGACGTGGTGCGGGCGGGTACGAGGCAGCGGGCCGCCGCCGCTCCGTACCCGCCCGGTCGTACTCCGCCAGGTTCTGCGCCTACCCCTACTGCGGACCGGCGGCCTGGCGGAAGCGGGTGGTGCGGTGCACCGGATCGGTGTCGATCTTCGGGATGACGTGCTCGCCGATCAGCTTGATGGTGGTCGCGGTGGCCTCCGGCGGGATGCCGATAGGCAGGCCGAACACCAGTTGGTCGGCCCCGGCCGACTCCCAGCGCTTGCACTGCTGCAGCACCTCGTCCGGGTCCCCGCAGATCATCAGCTCCTCCTGGACCAGGAGGTCGATGAGCTCCTCGGTGTACTCCGGGATCAGCTCCGGCCACACCGGGATGCCCTCGATGCGGGGGAAGGTGTCGTGGTAGCGGAACAGCAGCGACTGCAGGTAGTTGAGCCCGCCGGCGGCCGCGATCCGACGCGCCTCCTTGGAGGTCTCGGCGCAGATCGCCGTCGAGGTCACCATCACGTTGTCGTTGACGTACGCGCCCACGGGCTCGGCGTCGCGGATGGCGTTCTTGTAGGAGTTGACGACCCACTCCATGTCGGAGACCTTCTGCACGCTGAAGCCCAGCACGCCGAGGCCCTTGCGGGCGGCCATCTCGTACGAAGAGGGGCTGCCCGCCGCGTACCACATGGCGGGGTGTGCGGGACCGAACGGCTTGGGCAGCACCTTGCGGGGCGGCAGCGACCAGTGCTTCCCCTGGAAGCCCTGGTACTCGTCCTGGAGCCACATCTTGGGGAACTCCCCGATGGTCTCCTCCCAGATCTCCTTGGTGCCGTTCATGTCCGTGAGTTCGGGCATGAAGCCGAGGATCTCGTGGCTGCCCGCGCCGCGTCCGGTCCCGAACTCGAAGCGGCCGGCCGAGAGGTGGTCGAGCATGGCGACCCGCTCGGCGACCTTCACCGGGTGGTTGACCTTGGCGAGCGGGTTGAAGATCCCGGAGCCCAGGTGGATGCGCTCGGTGGCGTGGGTGAGGTAGCCGATGACCACGTCGTTCGCGGAGAGGTGGGAGTACTCCTCCAGGAAGTGGTGCTCGGTGACCCAGGCGTACTTGAAGCCCGCCTTGTCGGCCTGGACCACGTAGTCCATTTCCTCCATCAGGGCATGGTGCTCTGCCTGCGGGTCGACCTGGGAGCGACTCTTGGGCACATAGCCCTGGATGAAGATGCCGAACTCCATTGGTTCACCGTCCTGTCCATGTTTTCCGCGAAGTCTGGAGCCATAGAATCTGAATCTGACGACCCATCAGATATAGCCCGACTCTGACATCGGGGTGCGGACCAGTCAATAGCTGACGCACCGTCAGCCAATGGAGACGCCCGCGAGCCAGCCGCCGTCGACGATCACCGGCTGGCCGGTGATGTAGGAGGAGTCCTCCGAGCTGAGGAACAGCGCCAGCTTCGCGATCTCGTCGGGACGGCCGATCCGCCGCATCGGAACGACCTTGGCGTAGAGCTCGGCGGTGGCCTCGGCCAGCGAGGCGGCGTCCTCCGCGCTCATCACCGGCGCACCGGAGCCGCCGGCGAAGGCGTTCGCCGGGTTCGACATCGGCGTGTCCACCGCGCCAGGGCAGATCGCGTTCACCCTGATCCCCTTGGCCGCCAGCTCCAGCGCGGCCACCCTGGTCATGCTGAGGATCGCGCCCTTGGTCGCGGCGTACGAGGTCAGCAGGGCCATGCCGGTCTGCGCCGTGTACGAGGCCGTGTTGACGATGGTGCCGCCCCCCGCCTCCTCGATCACCGGCGCGGCCGCGCGCATCCCGAGGAAGCAGCCGACCTGGTTGACCCGAACCACCGCCAGGTACTCCTCCAGCGGGGTGCTGACGAGTTCGTTGAAGCGGAGGATGCCGGCGTTGTTGACCAGCCCGTCCAGCGTGCCGAACACGGACAGGGTGGTCTCGACGGCCGCCGCCCAGTCCGTCTCGCTGCTGACGTCGAGGTGCTGGTAGCGCACCCGGTCCTCGCCGAGCTGTTGGGTCAACTCCTTGGCAAGAGCCTCGCCCTGGTCGTCCAGGACGTCGGCGAGGACGAGCCGCGCCCCCTCGGCGGCGAACAGCCGCGCCTCCTGCTCGCCCTGACCCCGGGCGGCACCGGTGATCAGGATCGTACGGCCGTCAAGCTTGGGCATGAAGGGCTCCTCTTCGGGGTCTCGGGGTCTCGGGGTCCGGGGTCGCGGGGTCCGGGGACTCGGGTCCACCGTCACCGCACGAGCGGCAGGACTTCGGTGGCGACAGCCTCGAGCTGCTCCAGGTACTCCGCCAGGCTTCGGCTGCGCGGCCGCAACTGCAGGTGCGTGGCCCCCAGTTCGACGTAGGCGCGGAGCAGCTCGGCGAGGCGCTCGGGCTTGCCGGTGACGGTTCGCGAGCCGGTGTCCCAGCCCGGTTCGCCGACGAAGAGCGTCGGGGGGATGACGTTCACCGCGAAGGGTCCGCCCCGACCGGCCTGCTCCCGGGCGGAGCGGATCAGCTCCAGCTGCGCGGGCAGCGACGCCAGCGAGTCGCCCTGCGACAGCCAGCCCTCGCCGAGGGTGGCCGCGCGGCGCACCGCGCGCGGCGAGGAACCGCCGACCCACAGCGGTGGACGGGGGCGCTGCACCGGGCGGGGGCTCAGCGCCAGGCCCGTGAAGGGGAAGCGCGGGCCTTCGTGCGTCGGGTACTCGTCGCGCAGCGCGACGTCCAGGGCCTGCAGCGTCTCGTCGAGGATCGCCCCGCGCCGGTGGAAGTCCACCCCGAGCACGGCGAACTCCTCGGGGACGTGCCCCGCGCCCACGCCGAGGACCAGCCGGCCGCCGCTGAGCAGGTCCAGCGTGGCGTACTGCTTCGCCGACAGCAGCGGATGCCGCAGCGGGGCCACGGCGACATGCGAGAGCAGCCGGGTGCGGGTGGTGAGCGCGGCCAGCCAGGCGAGCGTGGACACCGGGTCGTACCAGGTCGCGCCCATCGGCCCGGCGAGGCGGCGGGGGATCGCTACGTGGTCGCAGCAGGCGACGTATGCGTAGCCGAGTCGGTCGGCGGCCTGCGCGGCCTGGGCGAGTTCGGCGGGGCCTGCCTCGGTCTCCCAGGGCTCGACGTAGATCGTGCTCTGCGACTGCACGGGAAGCTGGACACCGAACTCGGGCCCAACGGTCCCGGGCGCGGCGGCCTCTGCCACAGCGGCCTCTGCCACAGCGGTCTCTGTCACAGCGGTCTCTCTCACAGCGGTCTCTCTCACAGCGGTCTCGGGCGCGGCGTTCTGAGGCACGGCGTTCTCGGGCGCGGCGTTCTCAGGCACTGGCCGACCCCTTCCACAGCCCCTCCGGCGTGAGGTCCAGCAGTTTGATGGCGTTGCCGCGCACCAGTTGCTCGACCACGTCGGCCTCCAGGTGGCCCATCTGCGACTCGGCGACCTCGCGGCTCCTGGGCCAGGTCGAGTCCGAGTGGGGATAGTCCGTCTCGTAGAGGACGTTCGCCGCCCCGATAGCGTCCAGGTTCCGGACGCCGTGCGGGTCGTCGAAGAAGCACCCGTAGATGTGCTCGGCGAACAGCTCGCTGGGGCGGGTCAGCACCTTGTCGGCGACCCCGCCCCAGGCCGCGTTCTCCTCCCACACCACGTCGGCGCGGGCCAGGATGTAGGGGATCCAGCCGATCTGGCCCTCCGCGTACATGATCTTCAAGCCCGGGAAACGGTCGAACTTCCCCGACATGAGCCAGTCCACCATCGAGAAGCAGCAGTTGGCGAAGGTGATGGTCGACCCCACGGCCGGCGGCGCGTCCGCCGAGGTGGAGGGCATCCGCGACGATGAGCCGATGTGCATGGCGATGACCGTGCCGGTCTCCTCGCAGGCACGCAGGAACGGGTCCCAGGCGTCCGTGTGGATGCTCGGCAGGCCCAGGTGCGGGGGTATCTCGCTGAAGCAGACCGCCCGAACGCCCCGCGCGGCACTGCGGCGCACCTCCGCCGCGGCCAGCTCCGCGTCCCACAGCGGCACGATGGCCAGCGGGATCATGCGTCCCCGCGCCGACGGACCGCACCACTCCTCGACCATCCAGTCGTTGTACGCGCGCACGCACAGCAACCCGAGGTCGTGGTCCTTGGCCTCGGTGAAGGTCTGCCCGCAGAAGCGCGGGAAGGTCGGGAAGCACAGGGCCGACTGGACATGGTTGACATCCATGTCCTCCAGCCGCTCGGGTATCGAGAACGACCCGGGCCGCATCTGCTGGTACGTGATCGCCTCCAGCCGCACCTCCTCCCTGGGGTAGCCGACGGCGGTGTCAAGCCTGGTGAGCGGGCGGCGCAGATCCTCGTACACCCACCAGTCGGCGAGCGGTCCGTCGCTACCGGGCTCGCCCATCCGCGGGGCGAAGCGGCCCCCGACGAAGGTCATCTCGGCGAGCGGGGCGCGCACGATGCGCGGGCCGACCTCGTGGTACTTGGCGGGCAGGCGGTCCTGCCAGACGTGCGGCGGCTCGACGGTGTGGTCGTCCACCGAAATGATCCAGGGGAAGCTCTCCATGTCCGCCAGGCTAGCGCCGATCTGACGATCCGTCAGGAGTCGCGTCGGCAGCACTCCAGCTCGGGCGGATCCGCGTCCGCCGGTGTCCCTGTCCGCTCGTGTCCGCGTCCGCGCTGGTGCCCTCGTCCGCAGATGGAAGTGCCCCGCCGCTCCGAGGAGCAGCGGGGCACTTCCCCTCCCCGCGCGGATAGGCAGCGCGCACGCGGGGAGGCGGGGCAGAAAAGTCGGGACCAGGCGGCCAGGGCGGAGGGGTCAGAGCGTGCCGAGGGTGACCGTCGTCGTCTGCGCGTTGCCACCGCGCTCGTAGCTGACCTGGACCTTCTGCCCGGGCTGCAGACCGGCCAGCGTCTCGCTCAGCTGACCGGAGCTCAGGATGGCCGTGTTGCCGATCTTCGTGATCACGTCACCTGGCTGGATCCCCGCCTGCGCGGCGGGCCCGCCGCTGATGACGGACACCACGCCCGCGCCGGTCGTGGTGTCCCCGGCGCTGGTCAGCACGGTCCGTGAGGTGATGCCCAGGGCGGCACGGCCGGAGTTGGTGACCTTGCCGTCCTTGATCATCTGATTGGCCAGATTGGTCACCGCCGAGCTCGGGATCGCGAAGCCGATACCCGGCGCCTGCGCCCCGCTCTCGCCGGCGGAGATTGCCGCGAGCGTGTTGATCCCGACGATCTGGTTGGAGAGGTTGACGAGGGCCCCGCCGCTGTTGCCAGGGTTGATCGCCGCCGAGGTCTGCACCATGTTGGGGATGGTCACCCCGGCCGAGCCCGCGCTGCCGGGCTCGGACACAGTGCGTCCGACGGCCGACACGATCCCCTGGGTGACGCTGCTCTCCAGTCCCAGCGGGTTGCCCATGGCCAGCACGATCTGGCCGACCTCCACCTTGCTGCTGTCGACGAAGGTCGCCGGCTTGAGGTTCGATGGCGGCTTGGTCAGCTTGATGACGGCGAGGTCGCTGACCGGATAGGAGTACACCAGCGTCGCGTCGAGCACGGTGGAGCTGTTGGCCAGGGTCACCTGGAAGCTGTTCCCGGTGCCGATGACGTGGGCGTTGGTGACGATGTCACCCTGGCTGTCGTAGACGATGCCCGAGCCGAGACTGTTCGGCGCGGTGATCTGCACGACCGAGGGAAGCACTGCCTTGACCGTGTTCTGGTAGTCCGTCTGAAGGTCGTTGCTGACGCTCGGCGAGGGGGCGGAACCGGACGAGGACGGCGCACTGGTGCACCCCGCCACCGCCGCGAGCACCGCGCCCGCCAGGGCGAGGACCAGGCCGGGCCTGCGGGGCGAACGAGGGGAACCGCCAGTCTCCATGGTCGCGACCTTCCGCTCGGACAAATATGGGAGATTTAACCCTATTGTCCATTTCGCCCCGCTCTCCGCGTCGCAGGCGCGCCCAAGCGGGCCAAGCGGGCCAAGGGGCCCAAGGGGCCGGCGCAACAGCCGCAGAGCAGCAGAAACCCCGGTACGAAGGGAGGGCACTGGGGGCGCCGTCCGGCCGTACCGGGGATGGGGGTGCGTCAGTTGGCCTTACGAGCTGGGGAGCTACAGACCGAGGGACTTCGCGATGACGAGCTTCATGACCTCGCTGGTGCCGCCGTAGATGCGGAACACGCGGTTGTCCGTATAGAGGCGCGCGATCGGGTACTCCAGGATGTAGCCGTAACCACCGTGCAGCTGCAGGCACTTGTCGACGACCCGGGAGCAGACCTCGGTGGTGAACAGCTTGGCCTTGGCCACGTCGGAGGCGGTCAGGTCGCCGGTCTCGAAGTGCTCCAGGGCGCGGTCCACGACGGCCTGGGCCGCGTCGACCTCGGCCTCACAGGCGGCGAGCTCGAACTTGGTGTTCTGGAACTCGGCGACGGCCTGGCCGAAGACCTTGCGGTCCTTGGTGTAGGCCACGGCCAGGTCCACGGCGGCGCGGGCCGCGGCGTAGGCGCCGACGGCGATGGCCAGGCGCTCCTGGACCAGGTTGTGGGCCAGGTAGAAGAATCCCTTGCCCTCCTCGCCGAGCAGGTTCTCGACCGGGACCTTGACGTCGACGAAGGACAGCTCGCCGGTGTCCGAGGTGCGCAGACCGATCTTGTCCAGCTTGCGGCCGACCGTGTAGCCCTCGCTGGTGGTGTCGACGCAGAGGATGGACAGGCCGGTGCGGCGGTTCTCCGGGGTGGCCGGGGAGGTGCGCGCGACGACCAGCATCAGGTCGGCCTGCACACCGCCGGTGATGAAGGTCTTGGCGCCGTTGAGAACGTAGTGCGTGCCGTCCTCGGAGAGCTTGGCGTTGGTGGTCATGCCGGCCAGGTCGGAGCCGGTACCCGGCTCGGTCATGGCGATGGCGGTCATCATCTCGCCGGAGACGAACTTGGGCAGCCAGCGCTTCTTCTGCTCGTCGCTGCCGTACTCCATGAGGTAGGGCAGGCACAGGCCCGTGTGCACCCCGGCACTGCCGAAGCTGACGCCGGCGCGGGCGCACTCCTCGGTGACGACGGCCTGGTACTTGAAGCCGTGCATCCCCGCGCCGCCGAACTCCTCCGGCACCTCGATGCCGAAGACGCCCAGCTCGCCGAGCTTCAGGTAGAAGTCCTTGGGAGCGCGACCCGCCTGCTCCCACTCGGGGTAGACCGGCACGACCTCCTTGGTGATGAAGTCGCGGATGGTCTCCCGGAACGCCTCGTGGTCCTCGGTGAATACGGTGCGGCGCACGATGGCGCTCCCTTCCCTGCTGTCCAAGCTGCCCGGTTGCACTGGTCGAACGAACGTTAAGTTAATCGCCAGTAGGCGCTCTGTCCAGGCCGTGCCGATGTGAGATGGGCAGCACTGGCGGCTGCGCTGCTGAACGATCGATAGGGCGACCCTCACCCTGCCGGTCGCCCGCCCGTCTCGTTCAACCTACGATCTATTGTCCGATTTGTCGCATAGAACCGCAGGCGACAGACACCGCCGCCCCCGCGAACCGATCGCGGGGGCGGCGGGCGTCCGTCAGCGGACCTCTGCGCGCGGGGCAGTTCCGGTCAGCTCGAGGTGAAGTAGCCCGTCACATCGGCGAACAGGTTGAGGCTCCCGCTCGAGTTGTAGAAGTCGATCCGGCCGTTGACGACCGGGATGATCACCAGGTTGGGCACGGTCAGACCGGGCGAGACATTGAGACTGGAGGCGTTCGGGCGGCTCGTTCCGTCCGGGTACACCGTCACGAAGCTCCAGGAGTTCGGCCCGGTCGCGGTCACGTTCATGACGACCGCGGTCACGCCCTTCAGCGGGATCCCGGAGTTGCCCGCGACCTGCAGTCCGATCGTGGCGCCGGCGCCCACCGGCGCGGCGTAACCGCCGACGCCGTAGCGGGTGTCGAGCAGCCGGGTCGGGTTGAGGGTGTGGAACACCGAGCCAGCGTCGCTCGTGAAGTACCCGGTGACGTCGGCGAAAAGATTGACCGTGCCGTGGGCGTTGTAGAAGTTCACCTTCCCGTTCACCACCGGGACGATCGAGAGGTTCGGCGTGGTACGGCCCGGGCCGACGTTCAGGTTGGAGGTGTTCGGGCGGGCCTGGCCGCCCGGGTAGACGGTCACGAAGCTGTCGGCGGTGGCGCCGGTCGCGGTCACGTTCATGACCACGGCGGTGGTGTTCGCCGGTGCGCCGTTCACGTTGGCGACCTGCAGGCTGATCGTGCTGTTGTCCCCCACGGGCTTGCTGAAGCCGCCGATTCCGGACCGGGTGTCGAGTACCCGGGTCGGCCCGGCGCTGACCAGGGTCGAGCCGCCGCCGGTGCTGGTGTAGTAGCCGACCAGATCGGCGAGGAGGTTCACGGTTCCGTGGGCGTTGTAGAAGTCCACCTTCCCGTTCACCACCGGGACGGTGACCAGGTTCGGCACGGTCCGCCCGGCGGGAAAGTTCAGGTTCGAGGTGTTCGGCCGTGACGGTCCGTCGGGGGAGACCGTGACCCAGCTGTCGGCGCTGCCGCCGGTCGCGGTCACGTTCATGACCACCGCCGTCACCCCGGTCGCCGGCACCGTCGCCGTGCCGGCGACCTGCAGGGCGATCATGGAGTTGACGCCCACCGGCTGGCTGAAGCCACCGGTGCCGTTCCGGGTGTCGAGCACCCGGGTCGGCGTGACCGGCACGTAGGTGCCGGTCGGCGGGGTCAGCGGGACCGTGGTCTGCACATCGGACGCCATCACGTAGGCGATCCGGTGGTTGTAGCGAATCGGGTAGTACTGGGTGGTTCCGATCAGCTCGGTGCAGGCCGTCGCCGGGCTGCAGCCGTTGTTGTCGTAGTTGTAGTAGTCGCCGGCCACCTCGGCCGCAGCGACATACGCCTGCCCAGCGGGAATGGTGTAGGGCAGCGGAGTGAGCTGCTGTAGCGGCGAGGCGGCGAGCGTGCTCAGCGAGGCCGGGTACGCGGACGTCTCCGGATAGGCGCGTCCGTACACCGGTATCGCCGCACTGGCCTTGGGGGAGATCAGGGTCAGCGCGGGATTGCTGTTCGCATAGGCGTTCTGGCCACCGGGGTTGTAGAACCAGGCCTTCTTGCCGCCGAACCAGATCGCGGTCCAGTCAGGCGCGATGTCGGCCACGACGAAGGTCTGGCCGTAGACGGCCTTGTCGCTGACGTCACCGCCGGTGGTCCCGGCGGACGCCATTCCGACCGAGTTCAGCAGCGAGTCGCCGATCAGCGGAGCGGTGGCCGAAGCGGCGTTGTGCAGGTAGACGAAGTTGGCGGGGCGTGCGGTGCAGGCGACCGGATTGTGGTTCTGGTCCGTGCAGCCGGTCAGCGCAGGCTCGTTGGCCGCCGTGTACGGCGGGGCGACGGTCACCGTGCCACCGACCACGGCGGTGCCGTTGCCGCTGAGCGGAGCGCCCAGCAGGGTCATGAAGTGACTCCAGTCCCAGTACGGACCCGGGTCGTAGTGCTGGCTCACCACGGGGTTCGCGGACCCCAGCGCGGGCAGGTCGAGTGCGTACGGCGCGTCGTCGTGTCCCAGGATGTGGTCCCGGTCCAGCGGGATGCCGTAGTTCTTGGCGAGGTTCTTCACCAGCGCGGCGGAGGTCTGGTACTCCTGCTCGGAGAACCAGCTGCCGGACTGCAGCGCGAAGCCCTCGTTCTCGACGCCGATCGAGTGCATGTTGACGGTCTTGTTGTCGGCGTGGATGGCGCTGTCCTTCACCTGCACCATCTGGGTCACGCCGCCGGTCGCGGCGACGACGTAGTGGGCGCTGACCCCGGAGTTCGCGGTCGCGAAGGTGGTGACCGCTCCGGTCGCCGAGCCCTCGGTGTCGTGCAGGACGATGTAGCGGATGGTGTCGCCGTCGGTGAGGCGCTGCGCCACGTCGAAGTTGCTCGCTGCGGCGGGGACGAAGCCACAGGTCAGCCCGCTCGGGATGTCCGAGCAGGCGGTCGCGGTCGCTCCGGCGTCGCGCGGGGCGAGTCCGAGCCGGGCCGTCGCTGACGTCTGCGGCCGGACCGAGGGCAGGGCAGCCAGCGTCACCGACTGGTTGTCGCTCGTGGTGCGGGACGCGCCCTGCGCCATCGTCGTGTAGACCCGGTCGGCGAACTGCCGCGCGGTACCGGCGTCCTGACCCTGCGAGTACGTGGCGACCGCCGCGTACCACTGGCCCGGGTCGGTCGGCAGCGAGCCGTTCAGCTTTTGCTCGTAGGAGGCGAGCAGGGCCGCGCCGCCGCGGACGCTCTGCCGCATGTCGTCACGCAGTGCCGCCGCGGGCTGCTTGGTCAGCGCCGCCGCCGCGTCCAGGGTGTGCAGGGCGGGGACGGAGGTGTCCACCGTGTCGACCTGGGCGAGCAGCTTGCCGGTGGGTGCGGGACGCTTGCGTCCGTCACCCCGGGCGTCCAGGTCCGCCTTCTTCTCCGCGTCGGACAGGGGCCGGAGGTCGGAGGCGTTGACCTGGGTGAGCCCCATGACGTTGTAGTTGCCGGTGGCACTCGGCCGGCCCTGGTGGGACTCCCAGAGGGTCTCCTGGTACGAGACGGCGAGCAGCACGCCGACCGGGACGTGGAACTCGGCCGCCGCCGCCGTGAAGTCCGACTGCAGCGAGACGGACGCCGCCGGTGTGGAGGCGGGGACGGGGCTGGCCACGGGTGCCGGCAGCTTGCCCGGCGCAGCCTCGGCCACCGCGCCTATCACCAGTGCCGAGACGGCTAGTCCGACAGCGGCGCCGGCCCATACCCGCGATTTCGACCGTCCATGCCGAGCCGTGCTTCGACCACGTCTTGCTGTCAACGCTGTGCCCCTGCCCTGAACTCAAGTGCGGGTCAGCCGTGATGCCCCGGCCTGTTCCCCGCCTGCGCGAACGCCGTCCGCAGCGCTGCCGACGGCCGTGACTGGCACCCCCGCCAATCGAACACATGCCAAATGCTGGGAAACGCTAGCACTAGTTGCTGTGACTCCTCCCCCGGCTAAAGCCGGGGGCTTCTCGCTATGCCGAGTTGGCGTTGCGACGGACCAGCCCGGCCCGTAGAACGTTGGTGGCTGCCACTGTGTCGGCGTGTGCGCTGTGGCCGCACGACTGGCAGTGGAACCTCTCCTGGGTGGGCCGGTTCTCCTTCGCGGTGTGCCCGCACGCGGGGCAGGTGCGGGAGGTGTTGCGGGGGTCCACGGCGATCACTTCCCGACCGGCGCTTTCAGCCTTGCTGGTGAGGATCGTGAGGAACACCCCCCAACCGGCGTCCATGATCGAGCGGTTGAGTCCAGTCTTCGCGGCTGCCCCGTTGGGCAGGAACACGCCTGGCTGCTCGGGGTGGGGCTTGGGCGCGACAGCGCGGGACATGTTGCGGATCTTGAGGTCTTCGTACGCGATGAAGTCATGCTCACGGACCAGGGTGAGGGCGGTCTTGTGCGCGTGGTCGAGCCGCTGGCGACGCACCTTGCCGTGCAGGGCGGCGACCTTCTGCACCGCGCGCCGGTGGTTGCCGGTGCGCTTGTCCCGCCCGACACGCGGGAACCGGGACAGCGCCTGCTGTGCGGCTTCGAGCTTCGCGGCGGCGGCGCGTGCGTGCCGGGGGTTCGCGACGAACCGGCCGCCGGAGTCGGCGAGGAAGTTGGCGATGCCCAGGTCGATACCCACGACGCTGCCGGTCGCGGGCAGCGGCTCGGGCTGCTCCTGCTCGGCGGTCAGCACGACGAACCACTTACGGCTCTCGCGTTTGACCGAGACGGTTTTGACCTTGCCGACCACGGTCCGGTGCTGGTTGACCTTGACGTGCCCGACACCCTGGAAGCGGACACGAGTAACGGGGTCGTGCGGGGTCGCGTTCCAGCGGCAGCCGTCCCCGTCCTTCGGGAACTCCACCGTGTCGAACCAGCTCTGACCGCGAAAGCGCGGATAGCCGGGCGTCTGGCCGGACTTGACCCGGCGGAAGAACGCCGCGAACGCCTTGTCGAGACGGCGAAGCGTGGCCTGCTGCGAGGAGAACGACCACCGGCCCTGACGCTCCGGGTCGAACACCCGGATCTCCTTGAGCTGCGCGGACTGCATCCCGTACTTCACACTCGTCTTCGAGACGTGCCGGAAGGCGTCACGGCGCTCCTGCAAAGCCCCGTGGTAGAGGGAACAGTGATCGCGCAGCATCTCGCCCAGCGCCTGGGCCTGACCGACGGTGGGCCGCAGGAGAAATTTGTACGCACGGAGCATCCAACCCACCCCCTTCGGTCGTTGATGTGAGCAACATGCCACACGCCACCGACAATGCGCACTGTGCTCCGGCGCTTCGCGCCTCCGGGCCAGGGATGGCATTCCCGCCCGGCCTGAAGGCCGGGATTCCCTGCGAAGATCAAGGGATGGAACGCGACCGTTGGGGCGTCTGTGATGTGCCTGTTCGTGCAACGATGTGGTCATGGCTGACGCGAACCGAACGCCCCGTAACGAGCAGTCCGAACCGCTCTCCCCCACCGGCCCGCAACAGGTGATCGAGTACGGGGACTACCGTGCGGTGCTCACCGGGGTAGGCGCGGGACTGCGGGGCCTGAGCCACCGGGGGCGTCCCCTGGTCGTCAAGTACCCGGTGGGGCAGGCGCCTCCGGGCGGCGCCGGGCAGTTGCTGGTTCCGTGGCCCAACCGGGTCCGCGACGGCAGGTACGCGTTCAACGGCCAGGAGCAGCAGCTCGACATCAGCGAACCGGCCACCCACAACGCCAGCCACGGCTTCGTCCGCTGGCTCCCCTGGCGGGTCGTCGCCGAGGACGCCGCGTCGGTCCGCTTCGGACTGCGGCTCTACCCGATGCACGGCTACCCGCACATCCTGGAACTGACGGCCTCGTACAGGCTGGGCGAGGGCGGGCTCAGCGTCGAGGTCGCCGCCCGCAACGTCGGCCCGACCGCCGCCCCCTACGGCATCGGCGCGCACCCGTACCTGACGCTGGGTCTGGGCCCTGGCAGCCTGGACGACGCGGTGCTCGAACTCCCCGCGGACACCTGGATCCCGGTGGACGAGCGCCTGATCCCGACCGGGCGGGAGGACGTGGGCGGCACCGGGTACGACTTCCGGAAGGCCAGGGCGATCGGCGACACCCGGCTCGACACGGCGTTCACCGACCTGCACCGGGACGCCGACGGGCGCGCCCGGGTCCGGCTCACCAGCCCGGACGGCGGCCGCGGAGCCGAGCTGTGGGTCGGCGAGGAGATCGGCTGGCTGCAGCTCTACTCGGGAGACGGCCTGCCGGGCGCCTACCGTCGCGCGGGCGTCGCCGTGGAGCCGATGAGCTGCCCGCCGAACGCCCTGGCCACCGGCGAGGACGTGGTCCGGCTGGAGCCCGGCGAGCGTGTGGCGCACCACTGGGGGATCAGCGCCCTGTAGGGCTGCCGGACCGGGCCCCCACCGCCGTAGAGTTGGGCGGGAAGGGGGTACGCACATGCGCGCGTTGCAGGGTTGGCGGCAGATCTCAGGGGCGCACTCCGGTCCGCAGACCGCCGAGGAGATGATCGCGGAGGCCCGGAAGG
Source organism: Streptacidiphilus sp. MAP12-16 (assembly GCF_041262165.1). NCBI lineage: Bacteria > Bacillati > Actinomycetota > Actinomycetes > Kitasatosporales > Streptomycetaceae > Streptacidiphilus > Streptacidiphilus sp. MAP12-16. The sequence goes on along the minus strand of NZ_JBGCBY010000001.1, from coordinate 281,398 downwards.
CGTTCTTCGTGATGTTCGCCTTCATGGTGGTCATCTGGACCGTGCAGATCGTCAACTGGGCCGGGCACTACCAGCTCGACCAGGACTACGGGCTGGTCCCGCAACAGCCCAGCCGGCTGCCCGACATCTTCACCGCGCCCTTCCTGCACTTCAGCTGGCAGCACATCGAGGGCAACTCGGGGCCGCTGTTCGTCTTCGGCTTCCTGGCCGCCTACCGGGGCGTCGTGCGCTTCCTGTGGCTGACTCTGCTCGTCGCCCTGACCAGCGGATTCGCCGTGTGGATCTTCCAGGGGACGAACACCCTCGGGGTCGGCGCGAGCGGGCTGATCTTCGGCTACTTCGGGTACGTGGTGCTGCGCGGCATCTTCGACCGGCACCTCATCGACACCCTCATCGGCGTGGTGATGGCGGCGTCCTTCGCCTACCTGGTGACGATCGCACTGCCCGGCACCCCCGGGGTGAGCTGGCTGGCCCACCTGGGCGGGCTGGTCGGCGGCATCATCGGGGCATGGCTGCTGCGCGACCGACGGCCGAGGGCGGTACCGGCGGCGGCAGGCCCGGCCCCGGGCGGGCTGCTGCCGGCGCAGACGCCGACGCGCTCGTCGGCGCAGACGTCGACCGCCGTCGACCCCAGCCGGAGCGACCTGCACAAGGAACTGGGCGATCTGGGCCTGCTGTGACAGCTGCGACCGGTGTGACCGCTGTGACTTCGGCGCTCTGACCGGACTGACGGCTTCGGAACACAAGATCGGCACCAAATCCACAGGGCCGCCACAGACTCGGCTCATGTCTTTCTCATCTGGCCTGGGCACGGTATCGGCATGACCACCATGCCCCCTGCCGCCGAGGCGGCCCCCGCCGATCTTCGCCGCCCCGACGGCAGCCCCGTGCGCGTCCTCGTCGTCGACGACGAGGCCCCGCTGGCCGACCTGCTCTCCATGGCCCTGCGCTACGAGGGCTGGCAGACCGCGACCGCCGGCGACGGCGCGGAAGCGCTGCGCGCCGCTCGCGAGTTCCGCCCCGACGCGGTGATCCTCGACGTGATGCTGCCCGACCTCAGCGGACTGGAGGTGATGCGCCGCCTGCGCGCCGACCAGCACGACGTGCCGGTGCTCTTCCTCACCGCCAAGGACTCCGTCGAGGACCGCATCGCCGGACTCACGGCCGGCGGCGACGACTACGTCACCAAGCCGTTCAGCCTGGAGGAGGTCGTCGCGCGGCTGCGCGGGCTGCTGCGCCGCTCGGGCGCGGCTGCCGCGCGGGCCGAGTCGGTGCTGGTCGTCGGCGACCTCACCCTGGACGAGGACAGCCGCGAGGTGTTCCGCGGCGACGACTCGATCCGGCTCACCGCCACCGAGTTCGAACTGCTGCGCTTCCTGATGCGGAACCCGCGCCGGGTGCTGAGCAAGCCGCAGATCCTGGACCGGGTGTGGTCCTACGACTTCGGCGGACAGGGCAACGTCGTCGAGCTGTACATCTCCTACCTGCGCCGCAAGATAGACGCCGGACGCGCACCGATGATCCACACCATGCGCGGCGCCGGGTACGTCCTCAAGCCCGCGGACGCTGGCGCGGGCACGCCGAGGCGATGAGATGACTGCGAGCCGGTTCCGCCGCTGGTCAACCTGGTCCCTCCGGACCAGACTGCTGGTCACCACGACGGTGATGCTGGCCGTGGTGAGCAGCGCGATCGCGCTCGCCACCACGCTGAACCTGAAGCAGAACCTGAACGCTGCCGCGGAGGTCAAACTCCAGCAGGCCTTCGGTCAGACGATGCGCTTCACTTCCGCCGGCGACGGACCGGGCCCCAGCCCCTCTGTGCCCCAGCCGGCCGACAGCCTGAAGTTCCTCCTGGGTCTGCCTGACTCCACGCTCGGTGCCTGGATACACAGTGATGGTGCCGTTACGGCGGGCACCATCACCAACAGCACTGACACCAGCACCGCACCGCAACGATCGGTGACGCAGGTCACCAACAGTGAGGCGGCGCCACTGGATGCAGCCGCCGGTGCTGTGCAGAACGAGAGGATCAGCCTGCCCGTTCTGGGCGACTATCTGGTCAGCTCGCAGCAGGTGAACGGCGAGACCCTGGTCGTCGGGGTTTCGCTCGCGAGCAGCGAATCCACGGTCAGCCAACTCATCGCGGTGGAGGCGGTGGTCACTGTCGCGGGCCTGATCGTGGCCGGATTTCTTTCGTTCGCGCTGATCCGGCTCTCGCTGCGGCCGTTGGACCGGGTCGCCGCCACCGCCGTGCGCATCTCGCGGCAGCCGCTGGACCGGGGCGAGGTCGGCAAGCTGGTCCGCGTGCCCGCCGCGGACACCGACACCCGTACCGAGGCCGGACAAGTCGGCTCCTCGCTGAATCGACTCATCGACCACGTCGCCAACGCCCTCGCCGCACGCCATGCCAGCGAGACCCGGGTCCGCCAGTTCGTCGCCGACGCCAGCCACGAGCTGCGCACCCCCCTGGCGTCCATCGCCGGATACGCCGAACTCACCCGGCGCGGACACGAGGCCGTGCCTCCCGACACCGCGTACGCGCTCAGCCGGGTCGAGTCCGAGGCGGCGCGGATGACCCGCCTCGTCGAGGACCTGCTGCTGCTCGCCCGCCTCGACGCGGGGCGCCCGCTGGAGCGGGAGCCCGTCGACCTGTCGCCCCTCGTCGTGGACGCGGTCCGCGACGCCCACGCCGCCACGCCCGACCACAAGTGGCAGGTCGAACTGCCCGACGAACCGGTGATGGTGAACGGCGACACGCACCGGCTGCACCAGGTCCTGGTCAACCTCCTCGCCAACGCGGGCAAGCACACGCCGACCGGCACGACGGTCACCGCGTCGGTCACCGCGCAGGGGAACCGCTGCGAACTGCGGATCGCCGACGACGGCCCCGGTATCCCACCCGCACTGCTGCCGACCGTGTTCGAGCGCTTCGCCCGTGGCGACAGCTCCCGTTCCCGCGCGGCCGGCAGCACCGGCCTGGGCCTCGCCATCGTCGCGGCTGTCGCCGCCTCCCACGGCGGCGACGTCAGCGTACGGAGCGTCCCGGGCGACACCGCCTTCACCGTGCGGCTGCCCATCTGCGGATCCGGGCCCGGATTCGCGCTCGCGCCTTCGCCCGCGCCCGCGCCCGCGCCCGCGAACTGACAGTCCCCGCACAGCATCGGCACACCTCGACAACAGCGCGCTCGGCGAGATTGAGGGGGACCACCCAGCCCCTCGACGAGAAGGTGCCCGATGACCGAGACCGCCCCGCAGCTCCGGGTCGATCCCCAACCACCTGCCCCTGGGCCAGTCGCCGAACCCGCGCCGCCTGCCGCAGGCGACCCGCGCTGGGTTCGGCCCGCGTTCTTCGGCCTCCTCCTCGTCACCGCGGTCCTCTACCTCTGGGACCTCAGCGCCTCGGGCTGGGCCAACCAGTTCTACTCGGCGGCGGTACAGGCAGGCACCAAGAGCTGGGAGGCCATGTTCTACGGCTCCTCCGACGCCGCCAACTTCATCACCGTCGACAAGCCCCCGGCGTCCCTGTGGGTCATGGAGATCTCCACCCGGATCTTCGGCGTCCACTCCTGGTCGATCCTCGCTCCGCAGGCCCTGGAGGGCGTCGCCACCGTCGCCGTCGTGTACGCGGCCGTACGCCGCCGCTTCTCCCCCGCCGCCGGGCTGATCGCCGGCGCAGCCCTCGCACTCACCCCGGTCGCGGCGCTGATGTTCCGCTTCAACAACCCCGACGCGCTACTCGCGCTGCTGCTCGCCCTGGCCGGCTACGCCGTACTCCGGGCCCAGGAGCAGGCGCAGACGCGCTGGCTGGTGCTCGCCGCGGCCTGCGTGGGCACGGCCTTCCTCACCAAGACCCTGCAGGCGTTCCTGATCCTGCCCGCGCTGGGTCTCACCTACCTGCTGTTCGCCCCGACCGGCCTGTGGCGCCGGATCAGGCAACTGCTGATCGCCACCCTGGTGCTGGTGGTGAGCAGCGGCTGGTGGGTCGCCGTCGTGGAGCTGACGCCTGCCGCGTACCGCCCGTACATCGGCGGCAGCCAGCACAACAGCTTCCTGGAACTCACCTTCGGCTACAACGGTTTCGGGCGCCTCAGCGGCTCCGAGACCGGCAGCGTGGGCGGTGGGGGCGGGGGCGCGACCAGCACCGGGATGTGGGGCAGCACCGGGCTCGGCCGCCTCTTCGGCTCCGAGATGGGCGGGCAGATCGCCTGGCTGCTCCCGGCGGCGTTCCTGCTGCTGGCCGCCGGCCTGTTCCTCACCTGGCGCCGCCCGCGCGTCGACGCCCGACGCGCGGCGTTCGTGCTCTGGGGTCTGGCCCTGCTGACGACGTTTCTGACGTTCAGTCTGATGAAGGGCATCTTCCACCCGTACTACAACGTCGCGTTGGCCCCCTACATCGCGGCGCTGGTCGGCATGGGCTCGGGGTTGCTCTGGGAGCAGCGACGCGGCTGGTTCGCCGCAATCGGGCTGGCCGTGGTCGTCGGCGCGACGGCGGTGTGGTCGTTCGTGCTGCTGGAGCGAAGTGCGGACTGGCTCCCGTGGCTGCGGTACACCGTGCTGATTGTGGGCCTGCTGGCCGCGTTGGGACTGGTCTTCGTCGGGCATCTCCCGGCCGGCTTCGGCCGGGCCCTCGCCATCATCGGCCTGGCGGCGTCGCTGGCCGGACCGGCGGCGTACACGATCCAGACCGTCGGCACCGCGCACGGCGGCTCGCTGCCCAGCGCGGGACCGACGGTGTCGGGCGGTGGCTTCGGCGGGGGCGGGGGCGGCGGCTTCGGCGGGGGCGCGGGTCGTGCGGGTGGGCGGACCGGTGTGCGCCCGGGCGGCGCAGGCGGCGGCTTCCCCGGCACGCCGCCGCAGGGCGCGGGCCAGGGCCAGGGGACGACCGGACAGGCCCCCGGCGCCGGAACGGGTCAGGCCGGCACCGGCGGAACGGCCGGCACGGGTCGCGCGGGCGGCATGGGCGGTGGGATGGGCGGCTTCGGCACTCTCCTGAACGGCTCCAGCCCGGGCAGCGCGATCACCGCCCTCCTCAAGGCCGACGCGGGCACGTACACCTGGGTCGCCGCCGCCGTCGGCTCCCAGAACTCAGCGGGCTACCAACTCGCAACCGGCGACCCGGTGATGGCCCTCGGCGGCTTCAACGGCACGGACGCCGCCCCCAGTCTCGCCCAGTTCGAGCAGTACGTCCGCGCCGGAAAGATCCACTACTTCATCGGCGGTAGCACGGGCATGGGCGGCAGCAGCGGCAGCACCTACTCGTCGCAGATCGCCACCTGGGTCGCTGCGCACTACACGTCCAGCACGGTGGACGGTGTGACGGTCTACGACCTCACCAAGGCCAAGACCAGCCCCGGCTGAGCGGACACCACGGGGCCGCCGGGGAGCTGAGACACTCCCCGGCGGCCCCCGGCGGCCCCCGGCGATCCCCGGCGGCCTTCCGCCGAAAGCGGTGCGGGCGTCGCGAGCCGGGGCCACCGACACCCTCCTGTGTGCGTGCGCTCGGCGAGCGGCGGCTCAGCCGGCGGCGGTGATCGGGACCGCCGTGCCGGAGACCCGGATGCGGAGGTCACCCTCCCGGAGTTCCACCCGGAGCAGGCCGGGTCGTCCCATGTCGTCGCCCTGGTGCAGCGTCAGCTCGGCGGCGGGGCCGACCTGATCGAGCTCGCGCAGGTACGCGCCGAAGGCCGCCGCCGCCGCGCCGGTCGCCGGGTCCTCGATGACGCCGCCGACCGGGAAGGGGTCGCGGACGTGGAAGGTGTGCGCGTCCTGTCGCCACACCAGTTGGAGCGTGGTCAGGTCGCGGTCCGTCATGAAGCGGGCCAGGCGGTCGAAATCGTAGGCCAGCTCGGCCAGGCGTTCGCAGGTGGCCGCGGCCAGGACGAGGTGCCGGGCGCCGGCGTAGGCGATCCGGGGCGGCAGGGTCGGGTCGAGGTCGTCCGTGCTCCAGCCCAGGGTGTCCAGCGCCTCGGCGACGTCCGCCTCGGAGACCGCGTCCACGTGGGGGGCGACGCTGGTCAGGGTGGCCCGCAGGGTTCCGTCCGGTCCACCGACCACCTCGACCGGCACCGATCCGGCCCGGGTCGCGAAGTGCAGCTCGCCCGAGCCGATGCGCTCGGCGAGCGCGACGGCCGTGGCGACGGTGGCGTGGCCGCAGAACGGGACCTCGGCCCTGGGGCTGAAATAGCGGACGTCGAACGCCCGTCCAGGAGCCAACGACAGCGGGGCGGTCTCCGTCGCGGGAGTGAGAAAGGCGGTCTCCGAGTAGCCGACCTCGGCGGCGACAGCGAGCATCGTGGCGTCGTCCAAGCCGGTCGCGTCGAGCACGACACCTGCCGGATTGCCGCCGGACGGGTCCGTGGTGAAGGCCGCGTAGCGGAGGACGTCGGGGGCGGTAGCGCCGGGAGCAGTCGTCATGCTCGCTGGAACCTGCGAGCCTGGCCCGTTTGTTCCAGGGAGCGGAGGTTCCCGAGGAGCCGGGTGTCCAGACGACGCGCACAGCAGGGCCGAAGATTGCGCAAAGCCCTGCAAGAACTTGCTGCAGCACCCTTGACGCGCCCTCTCCGGCGCGAGCAGGGTCGTGCCCACGCACTGCGCGCGCCTCGAAGCAACGCACTGGACGGCGGACCGACCTGGCGCGCGAAACCCCACCCTGCCGTGCGCCCCCACCCCCACGGGAGTCCCCGATGCGCCACCAGTCCGAGCCGACGACCGCTCCACAACCCGGCGCTCCACAACCCGGAACAGGACGCGCCGGCAGAGGTCGCGCGAGGCTTCGCGCCGTCCTCGCCTCCGGCGCCCTGCTCACCGCGGGCATCGTCCCGCTCACCCTGGCCGCCTCGGCGGGCACCGCCCACGCGGCGATGAACAGCAGCGACGTCATCGCCAACCTGTTCATGTGGAACTGGAAGTCGGTCGCCAACGAGTGCACCACCGTGCTGGGCCCCGCCGGATACGGAGGCGTGCAGGTCGCGCCACCGGAGGACTCGACGACCGTCTCCGGCCACCCCTGGTGGGAGATCTACCAGCCGGTCGACTACAACCTCAACAGCCGGATGGGCACCGAGACCCAGTTCGCCTCGATGGTCTCCAGCTGCCGCGCCGCCGGGGTCAAGGTGTACGTCGACACCGTCATCAACCACATGACCGGGCAGGGCAGCAGCTCGTACGGCGGCGTCACCGGGTACAGCAAGTACACCTACCCAGGGCTCTACTCCACCGCCGACTTCCACCACTACCCGGCCGACTGCCCGGAGTCGGACGGCCAGATCCACAACTGGAACGACTACACCGAGGTCACCCACTGCGAGCTCGACAACCTCGCCGACCTGCGCACCGAGTCGGACTACGTCCGCACCCAGATCGCCGGATACCTCAACAAGCTGATCGGGTACGGCGTCTCGGGCTTCCGCGTGGACGCGGCCAAGCACATCGGCGAGACCGACCTCGCCGCCATCGAGGGCAAGCTCAACACCACCGCCGACGGCACCGCCCCATACGTCGCCCAGGAGGTGGCGGCCGGAGGCACCGGGCAGCTGGCGCCCTCCGCCTTCGAGGGCACCGGCAGCCTGCTCGGCTTCGACTACGCCGACGACCTGAAGGCCCAGTTCACCGGCAGCATCGCCAACCTGAAGACCTTCGGCTCCTCCTGGGGCCTGCTCCCGGCCAACAAGGAACTGACCTTCGTCGAGAACCACGACACCGAGCGCGACGGCTCCACGCTCAGCTACAAGTCGGGCGCCGCCAACACGCTCGCGACGGAGTTCGAACTCGCCTGGGGTTACGGAACCCCTGAGGTCTACGCCGGATTCGACTTCACCAACAGCGACGACTCGCCCCCGGCCGACAGCAACGGCTTCGTCACCGGCACCACCTGCGGCAGCGGTTGGGAGTGCACCGACCGGATCACCGGCGTCAACCACCTTGTGGCCTGGCACAACCACACGGCCGGGCAGTCGGTGGCCAACTGGTACGACGACGGATCCAACCTGATCGCCTTCAGCCGGGGCAACCAGGGCTGGATCGCCATCAACAACGAGAGCTCGGCGCAGACGAAGACCTTCGCGACCGGCCTCGCGGCCGGTACCTACTGCGACATCGTCCACGGCGCGGTCAGCGGCGGCAGCTGCAGCGGCCCGACGTTCGTCGTGAACGGGAGCGGCAACGCGAGCGTCACCGTCCCGGCGATGGACTCGGTCGCCTTCGACACCTCCGACGTGGTCTCCGCCTCCTCGGTCGTGAGCGAGACGTTCAGCGAGAACGCCACCACCGTCTGGGGCCAGAACGTCTACGTCGTCGGCTCCATCCCCGCCCTCGGCGGCTGGAACACCAGCAACGCCGTCCTGCTGTCCTCCGCGAGCTACCCGGTCTGGACCGGCACGCTGTCCCTGCCCCCGAACACATACGTCGAGTACAAGTACATCAAGAAGGACGCCAGCGGCACCGTCACCTGGGAGAGCGGCAGCAACCGCAGCACCACCACTCCGGCCTCCGGCAGCGCCACGCTCAACGACACCTGGAAGTAGGAAGCAGGAGGTAGGGAGCACACCCGCAGCACGCGGCACGGTGCGGACAACCGGTCACCCGGATGCCCCATCCGCGTCGCGCCCTGCGGGTGTGCTCCCTAGCGTCGCCGGAGACGAGGCGTAGTCGAAGCGCTACTGCGGGACACACCCGAGCGATGCGCCTCGGGTTGGGAGAATGCAGATGCGAACCACTCCTGCAGCATCGATAGCTGTGGTCAGCACCGCGGTCCTCGCCCTGTCCGCGCCGCTGGCTCTGGCCGAGGGCGGCGGTGGCACCATCACCTCCTTCGGCTTCACCGTGTCCCCGGGCACCGTGGCACCCGGCGGCACGGTCACCCTGAACGCGACCGGCTGCGAGGTCCCCTCGGTCACCGTGTCCTCCGGGGTGTTCGACACCGTCACCCTCAACGAGGGGCACTCCGCCACCGCGACGGTCGACTCCACCGCCAAGCCCGGCGCCCAGTACACCGTGACCTTCAGCTGCAACGGCCAGACGGGCACCACCGAGCTCACCATCTCGTCGACCACCCCCTCGACCACCCCAGCGGCCCCCCTCGGCCCGGTGCGCACCGGCATCGGCGGCAGCATCACGCGTCTGGACTCCGTCGAGAGCGCGGGCGGCGCCGCCCTCCTGGCCGCCGCGGCCCTCGGCGGCACCTTCGCGCTCCGCCGCCGCAACGGCAAGTCCGCAGTGTGACGCTTTCCCACTGCCGCACGTAGCAGGCCGCGGTGTCCCACACGTCCACGACGTGCGGGACACCGCGGCAGCGCTCTGCCGAGATGGCTACTCGGTGCGCAGGGCGACAGCGGTTCGAGCCTTGGCCGCCCAACTCGCCGGCAGCATGGCGCCCAGGACCGCGATCGCCACTCCGGCCAGCCCAAGCAGGACCAGCTCCAGCGCGTGGTAGACGGACATGATCTGCGGCGTCAGGGTGCTGCCCACAGCGTGTCCCATCACCGGCAGCACGTAGTCGTGCAGCGCGACCCCGGCCGGCACCCCGACGACCCCGCCGACCACCCCGACGCCCATCACCGAGGCGATCACCAGGGTTGTGGTCTGCCGTGGCGACATTCCGAGCGCCTTGCAGACGCCCAGGTCGTGAACGCGCTCCCGGGTGTCGAGGACGACCGAGTTGAGCACCCCCAGCCCGGCGACGGTGACCAGCATCAGGGTGAGCATCGCGGCCATCGCCTCCAGGACGAGGATCATCGCGTGGCCGTGCGAACCGGTGTTCGCCTGCGCGTCGGCGCCGAGCGGCCGCACCGCCGAGTTGAGCTTCGCGGTGTAGTCGGCGGCCGAGACGCCGGGCTTCAGCGCGATGCGGTAGGTGTCGACCGGGATTCCGTCCTTGGCCGAGGCGAAGGTGGAGATGTCCAGGTTCATCCTCATCCCGTTGTCGCCCGGGTCGAACGCCTCACCGACAATCCGGACCCGCGCCGTCACCCCGTGGTCGGCCACGGTGATGGTGTCACCGACCTTGGTGCCGGTCGAGGCCAGGAAGTGGGTGGGCACGACGACCTCTCCCGGGCCGGTGAGCCAGTGACCGGAGATCATCTCGGGGGCGCCCACGAGCGAGTCGCCCTGGTAGAGGTTCGCCTGGACCGAGCCCGGAACACCCGGCACCGAGGCCTGCCCGCCCGCTCCCCGTAGAACGACGCGGTGCCCGGCTGCGACTGGATCGCGGCGCTCACCCGCAGGTCGTCGGCGGCGGAGAGCAGCGTGATACCGCCGGTCGCCGCCCCCGCCCCGCCGGGGCCGCCGACGCCTCCGGTCGGCGGGCCGAACGTCCTGACCAGGACCGCTGCGGTGGAGTCGCCGCGGTTCTCGGCCGCGCCGACGGCGTTGAGTGACGAGGTCAGGCCCAGCGCGAAGGTCGCGGTCATCGTGCCGAACGCGACGGCGGCCAGCATCGCCGCCGTACGGGCCGGCCGTGCGAACGGACCGGCGAGACCGAGCGTCACCGGCCGCGGCAGGGGCAGCCGGGCGGCGGCCCGTTGCGCCCACTGCCCGCGGCCGCTGCGTGGAGCGCGACCCGCACCGACTGACGCCCGGTCAGTTCCGGCGGTGGCCGGCGTAGTGGACGAAGACGACGACGGTGCCGTCGGCTCGGGCGACGTCGACCTCGTCCCCCTTCTGCGCGGCGCCGAGCGCGTAGAACGCGGCCTTGCCGGGCGGAAGCTTCCACGAGTCCACGTGCCCGACGATGACGGGCCCGCTCAACTCAGTTGACCAATGCGGGTGGTCTTGCTCTACTCCAATGTTGGACCCCTCCGGAGGAGCTGTGGAAGAACTGCCAGAGAGCGTAGATCGCGACATCTTGGAGAAGCGAACGATCTCCGCATTGAGGACCATTCGCGAGTCGCAGGGGTGTTCACTTCACGAGGCCCTGGATCTCCTCCAAGAACGCTTCCAAGAGCTTCAGCCCGAGCTGACCGATCGAGTATCCGAAGCAGCTCGCTGCTCCCGTGTTCTGCGGTTTGAGCCTGACGGCTCCCTCGTGGTGATCGACGGCCTGCCCGAGGAACAGAAACCGAAGAAGTAACGCGTCGGTCTGTGACCTGCAGCCCAACTGACGATCTCGCACCTGAGCTGCACGGGAACGATCGGCGGTTGCCACCGTTGTGCACCCTTGGTTGCCCTCGCACGGCCCAACGACGGCCCAGCCTTGGGCGCTCCGATTCCGAAGCACACTGGGTGATCACATAGGGGTTCCCTGGCTCCGGTTCTCGCGCCTGCGACGCCTCAGCGTGCCTTGAGCGCCCGAGATCGCGCAGAAGAGCGATCCAGCGAAGATCCACATCAGCTGGGAAGCGAGAGAGCGGTGAGGGGGATGGAAAAACGTTTGCGACGTCACCATCGCGATCAGGGCACCCGTCAACGTGCATCCCCAGCAACAGAGCGCTATCGTCCAGCCGCTGCGGGCATTCAGCCATTGATTCACGTGGTCATCATGGATGACCCGACTCAGCGAGGACAGGGATCGACCCTGGTCAGGTGCAGCCTCCGAATCGACCTTCGCTTTTCAGGCGAATCCGTCAGACGTGGTGATCGCTCGGAAGGGCTGGACAGGCTTGTCATCGTTTGTCCACGAGTGTCCGTGAAGTACCGTGGTGTCCGTTGACGTTGCCGTCACACTGCCGTCAGTACCTGAGACGCACGCGGTCAGCGTCTATGTAGAGAAAGAAGCGGCTGATCGGCGCCCCGTCTGCGCGATCGATCACAAGCCCCAGGTCCCGTAGCGCATTGAATGCCGCATCCATGGCACCGTCGTCAGCGGCTTTCACTGCCCGCGACCAGTCATCGAAAAGCGGTCGAACCGAGTCGAACTCGGGTGCCGCCTCGAATCGTCCGAGCCACCATGGCATGTCTCGCTCTTCCACGATGATCGACCCTAGAAGCGTGTCACCCATCCTGAGCTGCATCGAACGTTCCGCCTCCTCGTTCTGGTGCCGCACTGTATCGCTCCGCAGGAACCACGACGGTCCCTGATGCCATCCCGTCTGCCCGGTGTCCAGGTGGAGCGCGCCACTGCACGAACGACCTGGACACCAGGGGGCCCGGCTGCTCGGCTCCGCCTGGGACGACGGCAGGCGGGATGGCAGCCCCACCTCAGCCACGAGCAACTGGTGCGCGCCGGCCGGACCGTGGCCGTCCCGGAGCCGGAGCGCCCCCGCCGGACGCATCGGTCTGACCGTGGTCTGGGGCCTGCCTCGGCCCTGGTGGGCGTCGTCCTGGTTCATTGCTGGTCTGTGTGGCGAGCCGCCGGACGCGCGCGGGGCCGGGCCGCGCGGGGCGAAGACAAGAGCGCGGGCCCGAGCCCGGCGGGCGGCCGGGCGGCCCGCGCCGCTCTGTGCGCGGCGTGGGGTGCCTTGATGGAGGGGAGAGGCTTCAAGCCCGACTGCTGGCATCCCATGCCCGGATCAGTTCGGCGGCGAGCCAGTGCCCCCTCTCGTCTGCGATCTCCAAGGCCGTCGACCCGTCATGCTTCACCAATCCGGTGTCAGCGCCACGAGCGAGCAGCAGCGCAGTACATTCGACACGCAACGGTTGACCGTCGTCGGCGAGGCAAGCCTCGGAGTCGATGGCGGACATCAACAGCGTCCAGCCCTCCCAGGCCCGGTCGTTGACATCGCCGCCCGTGTCTAGGAACTGCCGCAATGCGTCGAGATCCAGATTGTTCACCGCGATCTCAGCGGACGACATCACGTTGTCGGTGGGACGGATTGCGTCAGAGGTCCCCATGAGCACCGCATCTTAGTGGTCGGCTCCCGGAAGTCCTGCGGGGGAGGGTGACGTGCAGTCAGGCGGAGGCGGCTTGGAGAGGAGTTTCGGCTGCGGTGGTATGGGCGTTGTGGACGGAACGGACTCCGCTGCCCGTTCCGATGGCCTCCCACCGCAATCAGGGTTCGGGTCAGCTTCGCGACCCAGGAGCGCGGCGCGCAATTCATTTGCACTGGTTCGGGTCGGTAGGCAGGATCGCGGCATGGAAGATCGTCCTGCCGAGACACTCATACATGACCAGGTCGAGCTGCGGCGCAAGGGCCTCGACAACGTGGACGAGCAGCACCGCGTCGTGGTCGAGTCATTGGAGCATCTGCGGCCATGGATGCCGTGGGCGTCCGGATACAGCAGGGAGTCCCTGGTGCAGCATCTGACAGCAGCGCAGCAGGACTGGGATGCTGGTCGAGCCTTCGACTATGAAATCGTCTGCGAGGGAGCGGCCGTCGGATCCTGCGGCCTGATGCGGCGGATCGGCCCCGGCGGTCTGGAGATCGGCTACTGGATCCACCCCGACTCCACCGGGCGAGGGCTGGCGACCATGGCCGTGACCGCCCTGGTCGAGGCGGCCTTCGCACTACCCGGGGTGACCCACGTCGAGATCCACCACGACGAGGCGAACACAGCCAGCGGGGCGGTACCTCGGCGACTGGGCTTCACCGTGGTCTCCCGCGAGCCCGACCCCGAACGTGGCGGCGCGCCAGCCGAGTCGGGGGTCACCGTGATTCAGCGGCTGAACCGCCCCCGGCAGGAGTAGCCGAGCTGACAGCCGGCGGCATTTGCTGTTGTGAGGCGGACGCGCAGGAGCGGAGTTTCGCGCGGCCGAAATACATCAGGTCAACCCGCTGATGACTTCGAGAGCCGATCACTTGGTCACCCTCAACGGATGCTTTCCGAGGTCATGCCGTCCGGCGGCTCTCAGCTCGCCTGCTGGCCATGGTCGAGGATGACCCGGCCGTCGTGGGTGCGGATCGTGGTCCGTCGCTGACGTGACCCCGATTCGCGTGCGTTCGACCGAGCCGCCGGAGCAATCTGGCGCGTAAGTGGCGCGGCGCGGATCACCGGCTCTGGTCGTTCGCTTCGCAGAGAAGGGCCCGGTTCTGGAGGATCAAGCCTCCGAACGGGCCCTTCGTCGTGTCTGCCGCGTCGGCGGCGTGGTGTGCCCCAGGCAGGATTCGAACCTGCGACACCGGCTTTAGGAGAGCCGTGCTCTATCCCCTGAGCTACTGAGGCGCGGGGTCGGGTGGGTATGTGGTGGAGAATTCCGATGTGATCATCGGACCTCACCAGACCCGCTCGGCCCCGGTGACCACTGCGGGAGCGGTCGAGGGCTAGCGTACCCGGTCCGGGGTGCTGCCTGCGTACAGGTTTCGGCGATCTTGCTGCGGCCGGACCGGCCTTCGGGCGACATGAGGATGACGTCGAGGGTGCGTGGGCCGTGGACGCCCTCGACGCGGGCGAGTTCGATGTCGCTGGTGGCCGAGGGTCCGGAGATCCAGGTCTGCGGGCGGAGCGGGTCGAGTCGGGGGAGCGCCTGCGGGACCGACGCGACGATCTGGTCGGGCGCGCGGACGACGCAGAGGTGGTGGTCCGGGACGAGGGTGAGTGCGCGGCGGCCCTGTCCGGGGCCGCCGTCCAGGACGATGGTGCCGGTCTCGGCGATGGCCAGGGCGCAGCCGGTGATCACGCTGTCGACGGTGTCCAGGCGGGCTGCCGTCAGCGTGCCGTCGTCGGGCAGCAGGGTCGCAGTGACGCCCGTGAGCCAGCCGCCGTCCAGTCCCACGGGCAGTGCGACCGTGCGAGTGCCACGGGCGGCGAGCAGGGTGGCGATGGTGGCGGCCAGGTTCGCCGCCGTGGTGCGGTGGACCCGGGCCCGGTAGTCCACCAGGTTGACGTGGAGCAGGTCGAGCAACGCCGACGGGTCGTCAGGCAGGTGTGCTGTCAGGTAGGTGCGTTCGCAACCGGCGGTGTCGAATGTCTCGTCCGCGGGGACGTCGGCGAGGGCGGTGCGGACGCGGGCGAGGATCCGGTGGCGGGAGTTCATCTGCCGTCCTTGGGGTTGCGGTGCTTCTTCCACCAGTCGCGGAACGGCTCGGCGGGCAGGTCGGGCAGGTCACGGCTCTCGGTCCAGGGGCCGATACCCGGCCCGGGTAGCCGCTTGGGGTGCAGCTTGCGGGTTCGGGACGCAGCGCGTTCGCCGGCCGCGAGCACGGCAGGGTGGTCCAGGATCCAGCCGGCACCCTTGATCGCGAGCTTTTCCAGGCGGTGGCCCCTGCCGCCCTGCTCGGCGACCTGTTCGCGCAGGTGGACCAGGACTTCGGGGATGTCGATGGCGACCGGGCAGACCTCATAGCAGGCTCCGCACAGCGAGGAGGCGTAGGGCAGGGAGGCGTCGACCTCGCTCTGGATCCCGCGCAGCTGCGGGGTGAGGATCGCGCCGATGGGTCCGGGATAGGGCGAACCGTAGGCGTGGCCGCCCGCGCGCTCGTAGACCGGGCAGACGTTCAGGCAGGCGGAGCAGCGGATGCAGCGCAGGGCCTGGCGGCCGACCTCGTCCGCGAGGGTCGCGGTGCGGCCGTTGTCGAGCAGGACCAGGTGGAACTCGGACGGCCCGTCGCCCTCGGTGGTGCCGGTCCAGGTGGAGGTGTAGGGGTTCATCCGCTCCGCCGTGGAGGAGCGGGGCAGCAGTTGCAGGAAGACTTCGAGGTCCCGCCAGGTGGGGATGACCTTCTCGATGCCGACGACGGAGATCAGCGTCTCAGGCAGGGTCAGGCACATCCGGCCGTTGCCCTCGGACTCGACCACGACCAGGGTGCCGGTCTCGGCAACGACGAAGTTCGCGCCGGAGACGGCGACCTTGGCACGCAGGAACTTCTCGCGCAGGTGCAGGCGGGCGGCCTCGGCGAGGTCAGCAGGGTTGTCGGTCAGGTTGCCGGGGGCGGGCCTGCCCCAGCGGCCCATGGCGTCGGCGAAGATGTCGCGGATCTGCTCGCGGTTCTTGTGGATGGCGGGGACCAGGATGTGCGAGGGCAGATCGTCGCCGAGCTGGACGATCAGCTCGGCCAGATCGGTCTCGTAGGCGGTGATGCCCTCGGCGGCGAGGGCCTCGTTGAGGCCGATCTCCTGGGTGGCCATGGACTTGACCTTGACCACGGCGGTCTCGCCCTTCGCTTTGACCAGGTCGGCGACGATGGCGTTGGCCTCGGCCGCGTCCTCCGCCCAGTGGACGATGCCGCCGGCGGCGGTGACGGCCTGCTCGACCTGGAACAGGTAGTGGTCGAGGTGACGCAGCGTCCGGTCCTTGATCTCCTTGCCCGCCTGGCGCAGCTGCGCCCAGTCGTCGAGTTCGGCGACGGCCTTGGCGCGCTTGTCCCGGATGGTGCGGGTGGCATGGGTGAGGTTGGCCCGCAGCTGGACGTCCTTGGTCGAGCTTCTCGCCGCCTCCGGGAAGGAAGGCATCCCCAGGTAGGTGCCACTCACGCGAGGACCTCCGCTTCCGTTCCGGCCAGGATCTCGGCGATGTGCACGGCGCGGAGCGGGATGTCCTGGCGGTGCAGGATCCCGCTCAGGTGCATCAGGCAGGAGTTGTCCGCCCCGCACAGCACCTCCGCACCCGTCGTTGCGGCGTTGCGGACCTTGTCGGTGCCCATCGCGGCGGACACGTCCGGGTTCTTGACGGCGAAGGTGCCGCCGAAGCCGCAGCATTCCTCCGCGCCGGGCAGCTCGACCAGCTCCAGGCCCTTGACCGCCTCCAGCAGCCGCCGTGGCCGCTCCGCCAGGCCCAGCATCCGCAGGCCGTGGCAGGACGGATGGTAGGTGACGGCGTGCGGGAAGTACGCGCCCACGTCGGTCACCCCGAGCACGTCGACCAGGAACTCGGTGAGCTCGTAGGTGCGCGGCGCGAGGGACTCGCTGATGTCGGAGAGTTCCGAGCCCCTGCCCTCCCCTGCAGCCCGCGCTCCGATCCGCGGATAGTTGTCGCGAACCATGGCCACGCAGGAGCCGGACGGGGAGACGACGTAGTCGTAGCCCTCGAACGCCCGACCCATCCGGCGCACCAGTGGCTCGGTCTCGCGGCGGTAGCCGGTGTTGAACTGGGGCTGTCCGCAGCACGTCTGGGCCGTCGGAAAGTCGACGTCCACGCCGAGACGCTCCAGCAGCTTGACGGTGGCCACCGCCGTTGCGGGAAAGACAGCGTCGTTGACGCAGGTGGCGAAGAGCGCGACGCGCATCACGACTCCTTGGGGTTCCGGTTCGGGCGGGGGAGATGGCGCTTCGCGCGGGGGAGGTCCCGGTTCGGGCGGGGAGGTTCACGGTTCGGGCGCGGGAGGTCCCGGTTCGGGCGCGGGAAGTCCCGGTTCGGGCCGGGGATCACGCGAGGCCGACCCGGGCCGCGGCTGCGGCCCAGGCCCTCTCGTCGCCCCGCGGGGTGTAGTGGCGCAGGTGCTGCGTCTCGGCGACCAGGCGGCGCATCGCGGCGCGGTCCTGAACCAGTCCGTGGGCCCGGGCCTGGACCAGGATGTTGCCGAGTGCGGTGGCCTCGGTGGGCCCGGCGATCACGGGCAGGCCGCTGGCGTCCGCGGTGAGCTGGCACAGCAGGTCATTGCGGCTGCCGCCGCCGACCAGGTGGACCACCGTGACGTCACGTCCGGCCAGTTGGGCTGCCTGGGTCAGGGCGTGGCGGTGGGCGAGCGCCAGGCTCTCCAGGATGCAGCGCACGACCGCCCCCTGGGAGTCCGGGAGCGTCTGTCCCGTGCGTGCGCAGTACGCCGCGAGGCGGGCCGGCATGTCGCCGGGGGCGAGGAACTCCGGTGCGTCCGGGTTGACCAGGGCGGCGAAGGGCCTCGCCTGGGCGGCCTGGGCGAGCAGTTCCGGGAGGTGCGCGGGCAGACCCCTGGACGCCCAGGTGCGCTGGCTCTCGCTCAGCAGCCACAGTCCCATGATGTTGCGCAGGTAGCGCACCGTGTCGTCGATGCCGAGCTCGTTGGTGAAGTTCGCCGCACGTGAGTCCTCGGTCAGCACGGGGGCGTCGAGTTCGAGCCCGGCCAGGGACCAGGTGCCACAGGAGATGTAGGCGAAGTCGGTGCCAGTGGCCGGGACCGCGACGATCGCGGACGCGGTGTCGTGCGATGCGACTGCGGTGACCGGCGTCGCCTCGGACAGCCCGGTGTAGGCGGCCACCTCGGGCAGCAGCGTCCCCGCCGGGTCGCCGGGGCGGCGCAGGGGTGGCAGCAGCTGCGGGTCGAGGCCGATTCCGCTCGCGACGGGCTTGGACCAGGTGCCCGTGCGCGCGTCGTACAGGCCGGTGGTGGAGGCGTTGGTGGCCTCGGCCCCGATGCTCCCGGTGAGCCAGTGGGTGAGCAGGTCCGGGATGAGCAACAGCGTGCGGGCGGCGGCGAGTTGCGGGGTGCCGGCAGCGGCGGCGAGCTGGTAGACGGTGTTGAAGGGCAGGTGCTGCAGGCCGGTGATGCGGTAGAGCTCGGTGGCGCCGACGTTGGCCCACACCTGCTCGATCACCGCCTCGGTGCGCGGATCGCGGTAGTGGTGGGGGTTGCCCAGCATCGCACCGGAGGCGTCGAGCAGGCCGTAGTCCACGGCCCAGCTGTCGATGCCGATGGACGCGAGGTCCGTGCTGCGGGCGGCCTCGCGGAGCCCGTCCAGGACGCCCTGGTACAGGCTCAGGACGTCCCAGTACAGGCCGCCGGGGAGCTGGACGGGGGTGTTGGCGAAGCGGTGGCTCTCCGTCAGGTCCAGGTTGCCTGGGCCGACCCGGCCGACGATGACCCGGCCGCTGGTGGCGCCGAGGTCCGCGGCGGCGAAGGCGGTCGGGAAGGCGGAGGAGCGGGCTGGAGCGGGCACGGAGTTCACCTTCGTCGAGCACGGTCGTCGAGCAGCGTCGAGCGGTCGAGCGGTCGAGCGGTCGAGCGGTCGAGCGGTCGAGCGGTCGAGCAGCGTCGGGCTGTGAGGAGGGCGCGGGTCAGCGCAGGAATGCCGCGGCGACGCCGGCGTCGACGGGGATGTGCAGGCCGGTGGTGTGGGTGAGGTCACCGCCGGTGAGGGCGAACACCGCGTTGGCCACGTGCTCGGGCAGAACCTCGCGCTTGAGCAGGGTGCGCTGGGCGTAGAACTCGCCGAGCTCGGACTCCTCGATGCCGTAGGTCGCGGCGCGCTGTGCGCCCCAACCCGCGGCGAAGATTCCCGAACCGCGCACGACGCCGTCGGGGTTGATCCCGTTGACGCGGATGCCGTGCTCGCCCAGCTCCGCGGCCAGCAGCCGGACCTGGTGGGCCTGGTCGGCCTTGGTGGCGGAGTAGGCGATGTTGTTGGGGCCGGCGAAGACGGCGTTCTTGGACGCGATGTAGACGATGTCGCCGCCCAGGCGCTGCTCGATCATGATGCGGGCGGCTTCTCGGGAGACCAGGAAGGAGCCGCGCGCCATGATGTCGTGCTGCAGGTCCCAGTCGCGGGCGGTGGTCTCCAGCAGCGGCTTGGAGATGGAGATGCCCGCGTTGTTGACGACGAGGTCCACTCCGCCGAAGGCGAGCGCGGCCGAGGCGAACGACCGGGTGATCTGCTCTTCGGAGGTGACGTCGACCGTGACGGCCACGGCACGGTCCGGGCCGCCCAGCTCCTCCGCGACGGCGATGGCGTTCTCGGCGTTGAGGTCGGCGACGACCACGCAGGCGCCCTCGGCGGCCAGCCGGTGCGCGATGGCCTTGCCGATCCCCGATCCCGCACCGGTCACCAGGGCGACCCGGGACGCCAGCGGCTTGGGCTTGGGCATCCGCTGCAGCTTGGCCTCCTCCAGCGCCCAGTACTCGATCCGGAACTTCTCCGACTCCTCGATCGGCGCGTACGACGAGACCGACTCCGCGCCGCGCATCACGTTGACCGCGTTGAGGTAGAACTCTCCGGCGACGCGGGCGGTCTGCTTGTCCTTTCCGAAGGAGAACATGCCCACGCCGGGGACCAGCACGATGGCCGGGTCCGCTCCGCGGATGGCCGGGGAGTCGGCGGTGGCGTGGCGGTCGTAGTAGGCCTGGTACTCGACCCGGTACTCGGCGTGCAGCGTCTTCAGACGCTCCGTCACCTCGCCGAGGGGCACGCCGGCCGGCAGGTCCAGGACCAGCGGGCGAACCTTGGTGCGCAGGAAGTGGTCCGGGCACGAGGTGCCCAGTGCCGCCAGGCGCGGGTGCTCCGCGCGGGAGAGGAAGTCCAGCACCGGCGCGGCGTCAGAGTAGTGGCCCACCACGGGATGATCGCTAGAAGCCAGGCCACGGATGAGCGGAGCCAGGATCGCCGCACGCTCGCGGCGGGCGTCCTCCGGCAGCGGCTCGCAGCCGGTGAGTACCGGGCCGAAGGGCTCGGCCGTGCCCTGGGCCGCCAGGAACTCCTCGGCGGTGCGGATGATGTACAGCGAGTTGGCCTCGGCCTCCTCGCTGGTCAGACCCCAGGCGGTGATGCCGTGGCCACCCAGGACGCAGCCGACGGCCTGCGGGTTGGCCGCCTTGATCGCGGCGATGTCCAGGCCGAGCTGAAATCCGGGACGGCGCCACGGAACCCAGGCCACGGTGTCGCCGAAGCACTGGGCTGTCAGCTTCTCCCCGTCGGCGGCGGTGGCCAGCGCGATGCCGGAGTCCGGATGCAGGTGGTCCACATGGGCGGCGTCGACCAGACCGTGCATGGCGGTGTCGATGGACGGGGCCGCGCCGCCGCGCCCGTGCAGGCAGTAGTCGAAGGCGGCCACCATCTCGTCCTCGTGCTCCACCGCCGGATAGACACCGGCCAGGGCGCGCAGCCGGTCCAGGCGCAGGGCGGCCAGGCCCGACTCGGTCAGGGTCCCCAGGTCGCCGCCGGAGCCCTTGACCCAGACCAGGTCCACTGGTTGGCCGGTGGCCGGGTCGGTGCCGGTGCCCTTGGCGGAGGTGTTGCCGCCGGCGTAGTTGGTGTTGCGCGGGTCGGCGCCCAGCCGGTTCGAACGGGCCAGCAGCGCGTCGACCTCGGGGTGCGGGGTGGCAGTCATGGTGAGCAGATCCTTCGGTGGTCCCGGGCAGGGGAGGGAGGTGGAAGGGAGAGGCAAGCGAAGTGGCAGGGGGTGGCAGGGAGGGGCACCAGAGAGGCAACGGCGAGGCAGTGGCGCTGCGGGCCGCGCCGACGCCTCGACGGGCGCTGCGGTACGGCCCGCGGTCGGGTCGAGGCGCGCGGACTACGCCCCCCAGCCGGCCTGCTCCCCGCCGACCCGCTCGGCGACGATGCGCTCGGCCCAGCCGGTGGCCCGGTAGGCGGCGATCGGATCGGGGTTCAGGCCCTGCTCCGCGCGGACCTCGGCCAGCAGCGGGCGGACGTCGGTGTTGTAGGCGTCCATCAGCACCGCGTTCGCGTCCAGCACGTTCCCGGTCCGCTGCGCGGCGCTGAGCGCGGCACGGTCGACCAGCAGAGCCTTGGCGGTGGCCTCCTGGACGTTCATCACCGAGCGGATGATCGCGGGGATCTTCGCCTCGATGTTGTGGCACTGGTCCAGCATGAACGCGACCCCGGTCGCCTCGTCGAAGCCGCCGTTCTTGGCGACCTCGTGCAGGATCCGGAACAGCTGGAACGGGTCGGCCGAGCCCACCATCAGATCGTCGTCCGCGTAGAAGCGGGAGTTGAAGTCGAAGCCGCCCAGCTTCCGCTCGCGCAGCAGGAAGGCGACGATGAACTCGATGTTGGTGCCCGGCGCGTGATGCCCGGTGTCCACCACGACCTGCGCCCGCTCCCCCAGCTTCACGCAGTGCGCGTAGGCGGTGCCCCAGTCCGGAACGTCCATCGTGTAGAAGGCCGGCTCGAACAGCTTGTACTCCAGCAGCATCCGCTGCCCTGTCCCCAGCCGTGCGTACACCTCGGAGAGTGCCTCGGACAGACGGTCCTGACGTGCCACGACATCGTCCTGGCCCGGGTAGTTGGTCCCGTCGGAGAACCACAGCTTCAGGTCGCGTGAACCGGTCGCGTCCATGATGTCGACGCAGTCCAGCAGGTGGTCGATCGCCTTGCGGCGCACCTTCGGGTCCGGGTTGGTCACCGAGCCCAGCTTGTAGTCGTCGTCCTGGAAGACATTGGAGTTGATCGCGCCCAGTCGCAGTCCGAGCCCCCCGGCATGCTCGGCGAGCTTGCCGTAGTCCTCGACCCGGTCCCAGGGAATGTGCAGCGAGACCACCGGAGCCACCCCCGTCGCGGCGTGTACCTGCGCCGCGTCCGCCAGCTTCTCGAACGGATCGCGAGGCACGCCGGGCTGCGCGAAGACCTTGAACCTGGTGCCGGAGTTCCCGTAGCCCCAGGACGGAGTCTCGATCCGCTGGGACTTGAGCGCCGCCTTCACGGCCGACACGTCAGTCATGGTCACCTCTTGGTAAGCGCTCAGTACGGCCCATCGCGAGCCGATCGAACATCGTGAATCGTTTCAGTGGTCCGAAGCTATCGACCGCTCGGCACCTCGTCAAGGGCTCACCCCCGTAGGCGGTCGGCACTCCGGACCGCCGCACCGCCGGCCACACTTTGATGACGTTTCAACCCCAGGGCCGTACAGGCGGGGCCCATCCACTCAGCCGGAGCCCGGGAACCAGGCGACCAGGCCCGGCTCCAGGCACCGTCCGCAGGCGACGTTACTGAATCGTGTCAAACGCCCATGGAGTCAGCCGTTGCGGCATTTGCGCAGCTCGGAGCGCCCGCCCGGGTATGCCCGCCGATACCCCGGCCGATCACGCCCTCGCACGGACCGACGGGCATCCCTTGACGCTCCCGAGGGCCACGGCTAACTTCACGGCAACTCCGTTGAAACATTTCACCCCTAGGCCCCCCGGCCTGGAGACCCAGGAGACTCCCCATGACCCTCCCCGACCCGGACCTGGTTCCGGTCCTCGCGCTCAAGGGGGTGAGCAAGTCCTTCGGCGCCGTGCGTGCCCTGCGCGACGTGTCGCTGGAGCTGCATGCGGGCGAGGCGCACGCCCTGGCAGGTGAGAACGGTGCGGGCAAGTCCACGCTGATCAAGACCCTGGCCGGGGTGCACCGGCCGGACGAGGGCACGGTCCTGCTGGACGGCGCCCCCGTCGTCTTCCACGGCCCGGCCGAGGCCCGCGACGCCGGTGTGGCCGTCATCTACCAGGAGCCGACTCTCTTCCCCGACCTCTCCGTGGCCGAGAACATCTTCATGGGTCGCCAGCCCCGCCGCTCGCTGGGCCGGGTGGACCACCGCGCCGTCAGGACCGCGACCGCCGACCTCTTCCGGCGGCTCGGCGTGGACCTGGACCCCGACCAGCCGGCGCGCGGGCTCTCCATCGCCGACCAGCAGCTCGTCGAGATCGCCAAGGCACTGTCGTTCGACGCCCGCGTCCTCATCATGGACGAACCCACCGCCGCGTTGACCGGCAGCGAGGTGGGCCGTCTGTTCGGCGTGGTGCGGACCCTGCGCGAGCAGGGTGCGGCCGTCCTGTTCATCTCGCACCGCCTGGAGGAGGTCTTCGCGCTCTGCCAGCGGGTCACCACCCTGCGGGACGGCGCGTGGATCGCCAGCGAGCCGGTCGAAGGCCTGAGCGAGGACGACCTGATCCGCCGCATGGTCGGCCGCGACCTGGACGAGCTCTACCCGAAGCAGGCCACCGAGATCGGCGAGGTCGCGCTCAGCGTGCGCCGGCTGACCAGGGAGGGCGTCTTCACCGACGTGTCGTTCGAGGTGCGCCGGGGCGAGATCGTCGGCCTGGCCGGGCTGGTGGGTGCGGGGCGCAGCGAGGTGGCCCGGGCCGTGTTCGGTGTGGACCGCTGGGACGGCGGCGAGGTGTCGGTCGACGGCCGGGCACTCAGGCCGGGCGCGCCGAGCCTGGCCATGGCCGCGGGGCTCGCGCTGGTCCCGGAGGACCGCAGGGCTCAGGGCCTGGTGATGGAGATGTCGATCGAGCGAAACATCGGGCTGACCGGGCTGCGCGCGACCTCCCGGGCCGGGCTGATGAACCGTGCCGCCGAGCGCAGCAGGGCCGTGGACTGGGCGGTGAGACTCCAGGTCAAGTACGCCCGGCTGGCCGACGTCGTGGGCACGTTGTCCGGTGGGAACCAGCAGAAGGTGGTGCTGGCCAAGTGGCTGGCGACCGCCCCCAGCGTGCTGATCGTGGACGAGCCGACCCGCGGCATCGACGTCGGCACCAAAGCCGAGGTGCACCGGCTCCTGTCCCAGTTGGCCGCAGAAGGCGTCGCGGTGTTGATGATCTCGTCGGACCTGCCCGAGATCCTCGGCATGGCCGACCGGGTGCTGGTCATGCACGAAGGCCGGATCGCCGCCGAGATCCCCAGGGCCGAAGCCACCGAGCAGTCGGTGATGGCGGCCGCCACCGGCGTGACCAGGAGGGCGGCATGACGACGACGCTGGAACCCGTTCAGCTCTCGGCCCCCGCCCCGCGGGCGCTGGTGGACCGCGTGCTGAAGATGCGCGAGCTCGCCATCCTGGCGGTCCTCGTACTGATGCTGACGGCCACCCAGATCGACAACAGCGCCTTCCTGTCCGAGCAGGGCGTCAAGGACCTTCTACTGAACGCGACCATCCTGGTCCTGGTCGCGGTCGGCGAGGCGATAGTGGTGATCACACGCAACGTCGACCTCTCGGTCGGCTCGGTGCTGGGGGTCTCGGCCTTCGCGGCCGGCTCGTTCCTCGAGTCCGGCGGCAACCCCGTCGTCGCGGCCCTGATCGCCGTCGTGCTGGGTGCCGCCTTCGGGGCGCTGAACGGGCTTCTGGTGAGCATCGGTCAGGTCCCCGCGCTGGTGGTGACCCTGGGCACGCTCTACATCATCCGCGGCGTCGACTCGATCTGGGTCGGCTCCCGCGAGATCACCGCCGGCGATCTGCCCTCCGGGTTCACCTCGTTCGGCCATGACGGCCTGGCGTTCGTCCCGTACCTCGCGGTCCTGGCGGCGCTGGTGCTCGTCGCCGTCGCCTACTACCTGCGCAGCTACCGCAGCGGCCGGGAGTTCTACGCCCTGGGGTCCAGCCCCGAGGCCGCGCGGCTGGCCGGCGTCGCGGTCCGAAAGCGCATCCTCACCGCCTATGTCGCCTGCGGCGCGCTGGCCGGTCTGGCCGGCGCGCTGTACCTGGCCCGCTTCGGCAACGTCGACTCCGGTACCGGCAGCGGCTTCGAGCTCACGGTCGTCAGCGCTGTGGTGGTCGGCGGCGTCGCCTTCACCGGCGGGTCGGGCAGCGTGTACGGGGTGGCCCTGGGCGCGCTGCTGCTCACCTCCATCAACAGCGTCCTGCCCTCGATCGGCGTCAGTTCGGTCTGGGTCCAGGCCATCGACGGAATCCTGCTGCTCCTCGCCATCGCCGTGGACCGGGTCGTGGCCCTCCGGGTGGCGAACGTCCTGCGCAAGAGGGCAGCGGAGACAAGGAGTGCCCGCCATGGCTGACACCGCGATCACCGCCCGCCTGCGCGGAGCCGTCCGCTGGGACACCGTGGTCGGAGTGCTGTTGCTGGTCCTGCTGGTCTGCTCGTTCTCCTTCGTGGGCAACTTCGGCAACGCCCTCAACCTCTCCTTCCTCATCGGGAACACGCTGCCGATCGCGATGATCGCCCTGCCGATGACGATGCTGGTGGTCTCCGGCGAGATCGACCTCTCGGTGGGCTCCACCGCAGGCCTCTCCGGGGCCGTGATGGGCGCGCTGTGGAACGGCGGCATGGCGATCGAGACGATCATCCCGATCTGCCTGCTGCTGGGCATCGCCTGCGGACTGGTGAACGGCCTGCTGGTCACCCGCCTCGGGCTGCCCTCGCTGGCGGTGACCATCGGCACCCTCGCCGCCTACCGCGGCATCGCGCAGATCGTCCTCGGCGCCAACTCGGTCACCGACTTCCCGCAGCAGTACCTGGACTTCGGTTCCGGCCGGATCGCGGGGACCTTCGTCCCCTATGCGGCGATCCCCTGGGCGGTCCTGCTGATCGTCGCGGTCGTCGTTCTGCACGCCACCCGGATCGGCCGCTCGCTCTTCGCCGTGGGCGCCTCCCAGGAGGCCGCGCGGTTCGTCGGCATCCGGGTCAAGCGGCTCAAACTGTCGATGTTCGTCGCCACCGGCTTCGTCGCCTCGCTGACCGGCGTGTTCTGGGCCCTGCACTACGCCAGCGCCCGCTACGACAACGCCACCGGGCTCGAACTGTCCGTCGTCGCGGCGGTCCTGCTCGGCGGGATCGACTTCGACGGGGGCCGGGGCACGGTCGGCGGCGCGATCGCCGGAGTGTTCCTGCTGGGCGCCCTCCAGAACGTGATGAGCCTGGTCAACGTGTCCGCCCAGTCCCAGATCGTGGTCACCGGAGTGCTGCTGGTGACCTCCGTGCTCGGCCCCCGGGTAGCCCGGCAGCTAACGACCTGGGGAGCGATAGGGCTCGGGAAGACCGCGCCGGAGAGCCCGGCGCCGGAAGCAGCAGCGTCGGCCACCTAACCACCTGGGGAGCGAGTCCCGTCCGCCCGCCCGAAACCGTCGTCGTCACCCATCCGGTTCAGGCGTCAGCCTGCCCATCTGCTGCCACAGCAGCGAGAGGAACACCACCGCCATGTCACAGAGACTCACCTCCACCAGCCGCACCGGAATCGCCCTCGCCGCAACCGCCGCACTCGCCCTCGGCCTCAGCGCCTGCGGCGGGACCACCAAGACCAGTACCGACAAGGCCACGACCGGCGCCCCGGCCGGCTCGTCGGCGTCCGCGGCCCCCAACGCGGCCACCAAGACCGGCCTGACCGTCGCGTTCCTGCCCAAGCAGGTCAACAACCCCTACTTCACCATCTCCGACAACGGCGGCAAGGCGGCCCTCAGCTCACTCGGCGAGAACTACAAGGAGGTCGGCACCAGCAGCGGCACCGACACCGCCGGACAGGTCTCCTACGTCAACACCCTCACCCAGCAGCAGGTCTCCGCCATCGCGGTGTCCGCGCAGGACCCGGGCGCGCTGTGCACCGCGCTCAAGCAGGCCATGTCCAACGGCATCAAGGTGGTCACCTACGACTCCGACACCAACCCCGACTGCCGGCAGCTGTTCGTCTCCCAGGCCAGCTCCGAAGCGCTGGGGCGCAGCGAGGTCGACCTGCTGGGCAAGCAGCTCAACTACACCGGCGACATCGCGATCCTCTCGGCGGCGCAGACCGCCACCAACCAGAACACCTGGATCGGCTACATGCAGGACGAGCTGAAGCAGCCGAAGTTCGCCAAGATGAAGCTCGTCAAGATCGCCTACGGCAACGACGACGCCCAGACCTCGTTCCAGCAGACCCAGGGCCTGCTGCAGCAGTACCCGAACCTGAAGGGGATCATCTCCCCCACCACCGTCGGCATCAAGGCCGCCGCCCAGTACCTGACCGGATCCAAGTACAAGGGCCAGGTCATGCTGACCGGCCTGGGCACGCCCAACGACATGCGCTCCTACGTCAAGGACGGCACGGTCCAGGGCTTCGAGCTGTGGGACCCGGCCAAGCTCGGCAGCCTCGCCGCCTACGCCGCCACCGCGCTGGCCTCCGGGCAGATCACCGGCGCCGCCGGGCAGACCTTCAAGGCCGGTGACCTGGGCACCTTCACCATCGGGGACAAGGGCGTGGTGTTGCTCGGCCAGCCCACCGTCTTCGACAAGTCCAACATCGACCAGTTCAACTTCTGAGTCGCTGCTAGGCCCGAGGAGGGCGCCGCCGCGTGCCACCGGTGGCGGCGCCCTCCGGACAAGGAGGAACACCGTGCAGCGGGTCTGCTTCCTGCTAAAGGTCCGTCAGGACCGTCTCGAGGAGTACCGAGCCCGCCACCGCGCGGTCTGGCCGGAGCTGCTCGCCGCTCTCACCGACGCCGGCTGGACCGACTACTCGCTCTTCCTGCGCGACGACGGGCTGCTCGTCGGATACCTGGAGACCGAGGACTTCGACCGCGCGCGCGGCCTGATGGCGCGGACCGAGGTCAACGAACGCTGGCAGGCGGAGATGGCGGAGTTCTTCGAGGCTCTGGACGGAGCGGCCCCGGACGCCGCGATGGTGCCGCTGGCCGAGATCTTCCATCTCGCCTGACCGTCACTCACCCATACGACGACGAGCCCTGCCCGAGGTCACAGTGCCTCGGATGGCGGCGTGAAACTGGCAGGACAGCACGTGGCAGACATGGTCGGGATCAAGGACGTGGCCAGGCGTGCGGGCGTCTCGCTCGGCACGGTGTCCAACGTCATCAACCACCCGGACAAGGTCTCCGAGGAGACCCGGCTGCGGGTGCTGGCCGTGATCGAGAGCCTGGGCTACGTGCGCAGCGAGTCCGCCCGCCAACTGCGCGCCGGACAGAGCCGCATCGTTGCCCTGCTGCTCCTCGACATGGGCAACCCCTTCTTCGTCGAGCTGACCAGGGGGGCCGAGCGCACCGCCCGCGCGGCCGGCCTCGGCGTGACGGTCTGCAACAGCGCGCAGAGTCCGCTGGAGGAGGCCGAGTACCTCTCCCTGTTCGCGGAGCAGCGGGTGCGCGGTGTGCTCATCACTCCGGCCGATCCGACCGGACGGAACCTGGAGGGATTTCGCCGGCACAACATACCTTTCGTGCTGGTGGACCGGGTGGGCGGCGGGGCTGGGGAGTGCTCGGTCTCTGTGGACGACGTCGCCGGTGGCGCGCTCGCCGCGCGCCACCTGGTGGCAGCGGGTCACCGCAGCATCGCCTACGTCTGCGGTCCGGAGCACCTGCATCAGGTCCGCGACCGACGCGCGGGGGCGCTCGCCGCGCTCGCGGAGGCCGGGCTGACGCCGGACGCGCTCGTGGACGTCCCGGTCGACCGGCTCGACGTGGCCGCGGGCCGCGACGCCGGATCCAGGCTGCTGGGCCTGGCCTCCCGTCCCACCGCCGTCTTCTGCGCCAACGACCTGCTCGCCCTCGGCCTGCTCCAGACCATGTTCGCCGCAGGGGTCAACATCCCCGGTGATCTGGCCATCGTCGGCTACGACGACATCGAGTTCGCCGCCGCGGCGGCGGTCCCGCTCACCTCGGTACGCCAACCCGCCGCCGCCATGGGCGCGATGGCCGCACAGCTGCTGCTGGAGGAGACCGGTCCTGCCGCCGACCAGCACCGACACCAACGGGTCGTACTCCAGCCGGAACTCGTGGTCCGGAGCTCCAGCCTGACCAGCTACTGAGGTCCGCGGGCGGCTCAGTCACAACTCAGCGACGGCTCAGCAGCGGCTCAGCGATGGCTCAGCGGCGGCTCAGCGCCGGGTGACGCTGGAGCTGCGGACGACCAGCTCGGGTTGGAGCACCACTTGGCGGTGCTGGTGCTGGTCGGCGTTCTCACCGGTCTCCTCCAGCAGCAACTGGGCGGCCAGGGTGCCCATGGTGGCGGCTGGTTGGCGTACCGAGGTGAGCGGGACGGCGGCTGCCGCCGCGAACTCGATGTCGTCGTAGCCGACGATGGCCAGGTCGCCCGGGACGGAGATGCCGGCGCTGTACATGGCCTGGAGCAGACCGAGGGCGAGCAGGTCGTTGGCGCAGAAGACGGCGGTGGGACGGGAGGCCAGGCCCAGCAGGCGGGCGCCGGCGTCGCGGCCCGCGGCCACGTCCGGGCGCTCGGTGGGCAGTTCGACCAGGCTCTCCGGCGGAAGTCCGGCCTCGGCGAGTGCTGCGAGGGCGCCGGTGCGACGGTCGCGGATCTGGGCCAGGTGCGGCGGCCCGCTGACGTAGGCGATGCTGCGGTGTCCGCTCGCCGTCAGGTGCCGGAGCGCCAGAGCGCCGCCGGCGACGTCGTCCACGGACACCGAGCATCCCTGGGCGGAGGTGTCCTGCCGGTCGACGAGGACGAAGGGAATGTTGTGGCGCCGGAACGCCTCCAGGTTGCGTCCGGAGCTGTCGGCCGGGGTGACCAGGACGCCGCGGACTCGCTGCTCGGCGAACAGCGAGAGGTAGTCGGCCTCCTCGGCGGGGCTCTGCGCGCTGTTGCACAGCATGACGCCGAGTCCTGCGGCCCGGGCCGTGCGCTCGGCGCCGAGGGCGACGTCGACGAAGAAGGGGTTGCCCATGTCGAGGACCAGCAGGGCCACGATGCGGCTCTGCCCGGCCCGCAGTTGGCGGGCGGACTCGCTGCGGACGTAGCCGAGGCGCGCGATGGCGGCCTGAACCCGGATCCTGGTGTCCTCGGAGACGAGTTCCGGTCGGTTGATCACATTGGAAACCGTGCCCACCGAGACCCCGGCCTGTTGCGCGACGTCCTTGATGCCTGCGTTGCGAACCACGCGCCCCGTCCTCATGATCAACGAACTACCCGGTCATCGAGCCGGGGGCCCTTTGCCGTCCAGTGAATCAGTTCATTCTGGAGCCTGTCACGGCAGCGCTCATCGAGCATGCGTCGGGCAGTGGCTGATCAAGATGGTAGTACGCACTCAGTGAAACGGTTTATGGCCGACCTGGGCAGTGGCGACGCCCGGCACCGGGCTGTGACCTTACGACCTGGGGAGCGACAGTGCCGCCTCCGGCTCAGGCGAGCTGCGGAAGCGGGCGCCGAGAGGCCTTCGCACCCTCGATCCACGCGCCCAGCCCGCGTGCCGTGGCGAACTGCGGCTCCTCCGCGGTGATGATGGGCACGCCCAGGCGGCGCCCCAGTTCCTCGTCCAGTCCTGGAAGTTGGGCACTTCCACCGGTCAGCACGATGCCCCGTTCCATGACGTCGACGGCCAGGTCGGTCGGGGCCTGGCCGAGGACCTCGTGGATCGACTGGGCCACCGTTCGCATCGGGGGCTCAAGCGCCTCATGGATCTCGTCCGCGGGCAGTTGCAGCGTCCTGGGCAGGCCGCTGGCGCAGTCGCGGCCGCGGACCTCGATCCGGTGTTTGCCGTCGGCGCGCGCCTCCGGCGATCCTGCGGCGATCTTCAGCTGTTCGGCCGCCACTGAGCTCAGCTGCAGGGCATGATGCTGGCGCACGTGTTCGATGAGCGTCTGGTCGAAGGCGTTCCCGGCCACCGGCAGCGACTGCGCCGTGACGATCGTGCCCAGCGCGAGCACGGCCGCGTCCGTGGTCCCGGCCCCGATGTCGACCACCATCGATCCGCCCGGTCCCTGCACCGACATCCCGGCCCCCACCGCGGCGGCCAAAGGCGCGTCGACGACATGCACGCCGCCGGCACCGGCCTGCCGGAACGCCTCGGCGACCGCGCGAGTCTGGATGCCGGTGCGGCCCACCGGCATGGCGGTGACCACGATGGGGCGCATCGCGTAGCGGGAGCGGCGGACCTGGGCCAGGTAGTAGCGCAGCAGCAGCCGGGCGGCCTCGAAGTCGATGATGATGCCGCAGTCGAGCGGTCGGCACGCGGTGATCGCGGCGGGGGTCCGTCCCAGCATGCTCTTGGCGTTCAGGCCGATGCCGCAGAGCGTGCTGGTGTGGTGGTCGAGCGCCACGACGCTGGGCTCGTCCACCACGACACCGTCACCCTTTCGGTAGATGCGGATCTGGGCTGTACCCAGATCGACAGCCACCGCGCGGTCGCCACTCGTCGGATAACGCACCATCGCTTGGGTCCCTTCCCCTTGTGAGTCCGGCTGGTGAAGACGGCCGCCCGCAGCGGT
Source organism: Streptacidiphilus sp. MAP12-16 (assembly GCF_041262165.1). Lineage (NCBI taxonomy): Bacteria > Bacillati > Actinomycetota > Actinomycetes > Kitasatosporales > Streptomycetaceae > Streptacidiphilus > Streptacidiphilus sp. MAP12-16. The sequence continues at coordinate 250,032 of NZ_JBGCBY010000001.1, read as the reverse complement.
CCGCAGGTGGGCCGACGGCTCTGCACCCGCTCGTGCCCCATCCTTGGAGTCCCTGACCGGTCGCGCACGGCGGACGGACCCGGGCTCGGCCGTTCGGCCGAACGCGAGCCGGGCGACCACCGGAACGACCGGCGCGGTCGGCCGGTGTGGTGCCGGTTCGACAGGCGGCACCGAAGGGACCGCCGGATGATGCTGACATGGGTGCAAAACTGGATGATTCGCTTGCCACGCCGCTGGCGGTGCTGGCCCGTTCCGCATGGCAGACCGTTCTGACGGCCGGCCTCTGCTCGATCGCACTGGGCGTGCTGATCCTTGCCTGGCCGCATCAGACGCTGCGGGTCGTTGGCGTGCTGTTCGGGATCTACCTACTGGTCAGCGGGATTCTCCAGGTGATCGTGGCCTTCGCGATCCATGTGCAGACCGCCGCCAGGGTGCTGAGCTTCGTCGGCGGCGCACTGTCGATCATGCTGGGCCTGATCTGCTTCCGCGGCTTCGACCAGTCCATCGTGCTGCTCGCGCTGTGGATCGGGTTCGGCTGGCTGTTCCGCGGCGTCACGCTGGTCGCGCTCGCGGTCTCGGAACCGGGCATGCCGGCCCGGGGCTGGCAGATGTTCCTGGGCCTGATCACCGTGCTGGGCGGAATCCTGCTGGTCGTCGAGCCGCTCAGATCCGTCTCGGCACTGACGCTGCTGGCCGGCTGGTGGCTGCTGGCTGTGGGCGTCGTCGAGGTCTGCATCGCCTTCTCGCTCCGAGGCAGCGTCCGCGCGGCGGAGCACGCGATCTGAGGGCGGAGCCCGCGATGTGAGGTGACGTCATGAGCCAGGAGCGCAACATCCTGCTGTTCGCCTTTCCCGAGCGCGACCAGACTGTCGAGGCCTTCGCCGAGATCACGGATCTCCTGCCGGGACTGCTCCAGGCCGCCGTCGTCGAGCGCGACGGCGACGGAGTGCTGCGCACGGCCGACACGTTCAGCTCGACGCCCGGGGACGCGGACAGCCTCTCAGGCGGCCTGTTGGGGAACGTGATCGCCGTCGTGGGCGGCCCCTTGGGCGTCCTGCTCGGCTGGACGCCCGGCCTTGCGGCGGGCGATGTCGTGGACACGAAGGTGGACACGACGCACGCGGAGAGCGGCATCGAGGATCACCTGCGCATGCTCAGCGAGCGAATCCCCGTCGGCGGCACCGCCCTGTTCGTCGACGCGGTCGAGGTCAGAGCCGCCGTCGCGGACGAGCTTGCCGCCCGGCACCACGGCACCCTCACCCGAGTCCCGGCCGACGCGGCGGGAGCCGACGTGAGGGCCGCACACCACGCCACTCGCGCCGCCGCCAGGACCGCACGCGAGGAGCATCTCAAGGCCCGGCGGGCTGCCCTGAGGACCAGCAGCCTCGGCAACCCCTTCTCGCACGGACCAGGCTGACGCGTGCCGCAGCCCCGCCGCCGGCCCCGGAAAGAGGGCGGGGCGGGCGGCGGGGCTGCGGCACGCGTCAGCAGCCGCCAGTAGCCAGTAGCCGTCAGTAGCGCAGCGCAGCGGCGATGCGGCCGTCGTCGCTGAGCGTGTCGTCGGGAACGAAGCGCACCTCTGCTCCCGAGTCCGCCGCGGCCTCGACGATCGAGTCGACCACGTCGTCCACGGTTGCCCGGGTCGTGCCGCCCGACGGGACGACCAGATGCTCGCCAACCGCCTCAGCGGACACCTGCAGGTGCTCCTCGACCAGCAGCAGCGCGACCCGTCCGGCCCGCACCATCTGCCGCACCTCGTCGACGCCGCCGGCGAACAGGCGCTGCCCGCGGGCTGCGTCGAGCCGGTCCAGGGCCCACGCGGTCCGCGCCTTCGCGTGTGCGGCGAAGGTGGGGCGCAGCAGCTCGGCGAGCTGGTGCCCGGTCACCTGGTCGAGCCCGCCGTGGTCCAGCCGGCCGGCCACGTCCACCTGATGGTCCGACTCCTCCTCGAAGCGGGTGACGTCGCCGATCGCACCGACGACGAAGACCGGCCGCCGCTCCGCGGCCAGGGCCTTGCCGAGCGCGCTGTCGACCGACCGGAGGTACTGGCGCACCCGCTCGTCGCGCTTTGAACTGGGACGGTTGCCGAAGTTCGGCCCGGGGATCGCGTCCTGCGGGTCGGGGATCTCGGGCTCCACCGGGAACCCGTGTCCGGTGACGGGGGCGAACGCGTCCTCGGTGCCCTCCCACAGTCGGGCGGCCTGCAAGGACAGGGTCAGCACCCAGTACGGGCGCCGGTACTGCCGGGCGGCGATCAGGTTCCGGGTCAGAAACGTGGACTCCAGCAGGACGCGCTCCGGCGGGGCGGTGGGCGCGGCGAACTGCCACACCTGGTGCTCACCGGCCGCGACCAGGATGAGCAGGCCGTCCTCGGCATGGACCAGGTCGACCTGGGACGCGGCCTGGTCCAGCTGCCGCTCCAGGTCGATCCGGCTCTCCCGGGAGACCTCAGGGTCGGCCGCGATGCGCTTCTTCGCCTCGGCCAGCAGGTTGCGCAGCCGGATCGGGTCCTGTGCGTTGTCGGGTTCGCGGCGGTGCGTGGCCATCAGCAGTGACACGGCCGGGTAGCGCCGGGGACGCCGAAGGTCTTCCAACACGGCCGGCGTCAGTTCGATGGTGTGCAATGGTGCGCCCTCTCCTGTGGTCTGGCTCGGCGTGAACCGGGGTGAACGCCTCCCCGCGAAGCGGACCGGGCGCCTGCTCCAGGAAACCAGCGCCGCACACCGGCCGCGACTCGGCCGGGCGCGCGAAACGGGCGGGAAGCGAATACCGCGAACTGGTTCATATCGAACCACGGCCGACCCGCGATGCCCGGCAAGGAGGCGCGAGGCGCGCTTGCGAGACGTCGCTCCGCGTCAGCGGCGGCGGCCCAGCCGACAGCATCGTGCCCCTGCGGCTGACGGTTCGTCGGCTGCAGGGGCACGATGCCGGGCGGTGAGGCAGGAGAGCTGCGATCAGCTGATGCGGCCGGCGAAGTCCGGCGCCCAGTTGCTGATGGTGTCGGTCTTGACACCGGCGCCCGGGTTGGCGGCCTCGACGTACTCGCCGCCGCCGACGTAGACGGCGACGTGGTATGCACCGGCAGCGGTGCCGTCATTGGACCAGAACAGCAGGTCACCGGGCTGAAGCGAGCTCAGCGAGACGCGGGTGCTGGCGGAGGCCTGCTCCTGGCTGGTGCGCGGGATGGAGATCCCGGCCTGGGCCAGGGCGGCCTGCGCCAGACCCGAGCAGTCCCAGCTGGACGGGCCGGTGCCGCCGTAGGCGTAGGCGTCGCCGACGTGCGCCTTCACGAAAGCGACCGCGGCGGCCATGTTGCCGCTGACGGTGCTGCTGGTCGTGGCGGCGGAGACGGCCTGGGTGGCCTGCGTGACCGCCGAGCCGGAGCCGGAAGCCGAGTGGGAGGCGGCAGCGGAGGCGGCGTCGGAACCGGACTCGGCGTCAGTGCTGGCGGTGGTGCTGGAGCTCGTGCTGGAGCCGGCGTCCGAGCTGGTGGAGGACTTGGACGCGACGCCGCCGCCGAGGGAGAGACGCTGACCGGGGTAGATCACGTTCGGGCCCGCGGTCAGCGTGGACTTGTTGAGGGCGTAGAGGCGCTGCCAGCCACCGGAGACGTGCTCCTTGCCGGCGATGGTGGAGAGCCAGTCGCCGGAGACCACGGTGTAGTTGCCGGCGGTGGTGCCGGCGGACGGGGTGGTGGTCGAAGAGGTGGACGCGGAGTGGGTGGAAGGAGTGGTGGCGCCGGAGGACGCGGACGCCGAGGAGGACGAGGAGGTCGTGGACGACGACGAGGTGTTGACGGAGGCGGGTGCGCCGCCCTGGCTCAGGCCGGCCTGCGGGCCGCAGACGGGCCAGGCGGTCGGGCCCTGCGAGGCGAGGACCTTCTCCGCGACGGCGATCTGCTGGTCCTTGGTGGCCTGGTCGGCCGAGGACGCGTACTGAGTGCCGCCGTACGCGGCCCAGGTGGAGGCGGAGAACTGGAGCCCGCCGTAGTAGCCGTTACCGGTGTTGATCGACCAGTTGCCGGTGCTCTCGCACTGGGCGACCGCGTCCCAGGTCGAGACGGAGGCGGCAGAGGCGGTGGTCGCGCTGACCAGGGGGATGGCGAGGCCGACGCCGGTCAGGCCGGCCGAGGCGATAAGGCGCTGGGTGGTGTTGCGGCGGGCCTTCGGGGCACGACGGCGCCCGGTGCTGGACAGCATGAAGAAGAGTTCCTCTCCCACGCCTACGAGGTGAGCTGTCGGATTCGGGCTGGAGTTGCCCGGCCGTGCGCTGCACGGCTTCACCCCTAGCCGCGATCGCGTGATCGCGGCGACTTACCTGGGTCCCCCGCTCCTGCCGTGGTGCGGTGTGTCGGGTCTCGACGCCTCCGGTGGCAGGACTCGGCGTTCCGGAGGTGTCTGTTCCGCATAAGTGCGGACGCCTCGCACGCTAGGCAGGCGGCCGTTGAAACCACAATGGTTTGTGATGCCCGTCACCGCCGGTGGTCCCACCTGGTGCCGTTATGTGGGCATTTGAATGGATCACCGCACCCGCACGAACGGCAGTGACCCGGTGCACAGGTGCACCGGGTCACTGGGAGAAGGAGGGAAGCGGCTACCCGAGTCGGGTCAGCCTGGCTCCGAGGGAGGGCTGGGACAGCTCGCGCTGGAGCGTGACCGGGATCTTCTGGGCGTTCTGCCCGGATCCCACCTCCAGCATGCCGACCGTCGTGCCCGCCGTGCCGGTGTGCGGAACCCCGCCGTCGGCGGCAACCAGCGTGACGTTCACCAACAGCCCGCTCCAGCCGACGACCGTCACGTCCTTGGAGGCCACGACCGGGGTCCTGCCGCCGAGCCCGTCGTCCACGTAGCCGACCACGTCGCCCTTCTTCGCGACGGTGTGCGCCTGCAGCGTGCCCTCGGCACTGACGACGACCTTCTGACTGTTGATCAGCACCGAGGGCAGCCAGCCGCCGGTGCTCTTCGAGGCAGGCTGGCTCAGCACCACGCCCACGATGGTCTGCGTGGTGCCACCGATCTGCTGCTGCGCCGCCCACATCAGGCAACCGAGGGCCGCGCTGCTGGAGCCGGTCTTGATGCCGATGACGCCGTTCTTGCCCAGCAGATTGTTGTTGTTGTACGTCAACGCGTTCCCGGGCGGAGTGAACGAGGGGGTGCTGACGATCTCCCGGAAGACCGGGTCCTGCATCACCGTTCCGGCCAGCTTGAGCTGGTCGTTCGCGGTGCTCCTGGTGGTTCCGTCGAGGCCGCTGGGGTCGGTGTAGGTCGACTTGGACATCCCCAGCGCCGTCGCCTCGGCCTGCATCTTCGTCACGAACGCGGCGTCAGAGCCCGCGTCCCAGCGGCCGAGCAGGCGGGCGATGTTGTTCGCCGAGGGGATCAGCAGCATCTGCAGGGCCTGGTACTCGCTGATCTGCTCACCCTCGGTGACCTTCATCACGGACTCGCCGCCGGCCAGGCCGGTGGTGTACTCCTGCGCGGCCTGGTGGTCGACGGTGATCGTCGGCCCGGGCTCACCCGTGCTCAGCGGGTGGTCCTTGAGGACGAGATGAGCGGTCATCACCTTGGTCACGCTGGCGATCGGCACCGGGTTGTCCGAGCCGCTGTGCCCGAGGGTGCCGAGACCGGGGACCTCGGCGGTCGCCTGCCCGCTGGCGGGCCAGGCAAGGGCCGGGGTGGAGCCGGTGAAGGCGTAGGTCGAGTCGGCGGTCAGCCGGAGGTTGACCTTCGGCAGCGGGCGCAGCACCTGGACCACGGCCAGGATCGCCAGGACGAGGCACAGCAGGCCGCCCCACAGACTGATCCGCTTGATCGCGCGGCGGAGCGGGGAGGCCGGACGGCTGCTGAGGGTGGCCAGGATCTCCAGTGCCTCGGAGGTCGTCTCGGGGGAGGGCGAGGCGTCCCACGATTGGATCGCGGCGGGAGTTGGCCGGTGCTCGGCGGGGGAGACTGCGGTGTCGGGGAGGGGCGGGGCGACCTGCGACATGGGCCGGGTCTGCTCGGCCGCAGCGGCGATCGCCGCTGCGCTCGCCCCTTCGCCGTACGCCCGCGCGCCTGCCGGGTGCGAGCCGCGCGGGGCGTGCGGGGCGCGCTCCGCGGGCGGTGCAGCCGAGGGCGGCGCGGAGGCCGGGGCCGAAGGCGACGCGGAGGTCGGAGCCGAGGCCAGCGCTGGGGTCGGCGGGGAGGTCGGGGCTGGGGTCGGCGCGGAGGCCGGGGCTGGGGTCTGCGGGGAGGTCGGGGCTGGGGTTGCGACCGACGTCGGGGCCGAGGTCAGGGTCGGAGTCGGGCCTGGGGCCGAAGTCGTGGTCGTGGTCGAGGGCGAGGCTGGGATCGGAGTCGAGGTCGGGGTTGGGGCCGAGGTCGAAGCCGGGGTGGGAGCCGCCGCTGAGGCCGGGGTTGGGGCCGAGGTCGAAGCCGGGGTGGGAGCCGCCGCTGAGGCCGGGGATGGGGCCGAAGCCGGAGACAAGGTCGACTCCGTCGGCGCGGTCGGAGTCGGTTCCGAGGTTGGGGTCGGAGCCAAGGTCGAAGCCGGGGTTGAGATTGAAGCCGAGGCAGGAGCCGACGTCGGGGCTGGGGCGGGGGGCGGAGGGGTGTCGGTGGGTGGGGTGCCGGGATCGGCGGCGACCGCTTCTTCCTGCTCCTCTACCTCTGCCTCTGCCTCTGCGTCTGCCTCTGCGTATACCTCTACCTCCTGCTCTGCCCGCGGCGCCTGGCCGTCCGCGTCGGGCTCGACATGCTCCCGGGCGCCGTCGTCCGGGGGAGCGGACTGGCGGAGCGTGCGGGTGGGCTCGTCCAGAGCAACGCGCAGTGCCGTCGTGGGCGAGTCGACGCGCACCTCGTGGCTGGTGGGTTCGGCGACGCGGTCATCCGCGCCCGCGCCGGGGGCAGGCGAGACGCGCACGCTCTCCCGGGGGTCCCGCCTGGCGGCGGCTCCGGCCTCGGCGTCGGCCTCGGCCGTGCCGGACCGAGCGAGCCAGGTTTCGGGCTTCGCCGCCCGACTCCCGCCCGCTTCGCCGTTCCGCTCCACCCTGTCGGGGGACTCGCCCACGTAACCCAACCTCCTCGCACGCCCGAAGAAGCGCCCGGAACCGGACGCCCCTCCTTCAAGTTTCTTTCACAACCACGACAACGCTGGCTCGCAGCGGCTCTCACCGGCGATTCCTTTGTCGTACCAGCCACTCCACTGGCAGACGTGAGGCTCGCCGGGACGGTTCCCGAGATCACGGTGTCGTGTCACTCTCGAGGCACTCTCGACAGCAGGGTGTGAGAGGCGTCACTCTGTCTTCATCCACGCGGGGAGGCTTGGATGGGCAAGAGCCGCAGAACAATTCCCGAGGAACTGTTGTTGCTCGCGCTGGACCCGCAGACCGGGACCACCGCGCAACCGCAGACCCTTGACCTCGGACTGGCCGGGGCACAGCTCGTCGAGCTGGCCATGGCTGGAAGAATAGTCCCGGACGGGGACCGGATCGCCGTGGTGAATCCACGACCGACCGGCGACCCGACACTGGACCACGCGCTCGAACTGCTGCGCAGACGTGGCAGTGCGGTGCGTGCCGTGCACTGGATCGGCGGGCCCCGCCTGGGGCTGCGCCAGACGTACCTGGCGCACCTGGAGCGGTGCGACATGGTGCGGGCAGTGCCCGGACAGGTGTGCGGGGTACTGCCGACGACGCGGTACCAGGCGTCCGACGACTGCACGAACAGCGCGATCAAGGAACGGCTGGACACGGCCATCCGGACCGGAGTACCCCCGGACCCCCGGACCGCCGCGCTGGCAGCCCTGGCCCACGCCGTGGGTCTTGGGAAGCATCTCTACCCGGGTAACGAGGGTCGCTCCTCGAGGTCACGCCTCCGGGACCTGATCCGGTACGACCCGCTTGGCGGGATGGTCGCGCACGCCGTCATGGACGTGCAGAACGGTCTTCCCGCGCCCCAGGTCCGGGGTACCGCCCCCGGACGGCCGGTTGCCCGGCCGACCGGACGCCCTTCCGCACTACCGGGGATGGTGCGTGCCGCCGCGCGCTGACCCCTCCTGATCCGCCGACCGCCGTCCCTTGCCGCGACCACCCTCGCGGCGGGGGGCGGCGGTCGGCGTTTGCGCGCGCGCCCTGATCCCAGCGGATTGGCCCACATGAGGACCCCTCACGGTGGCATCCTGCTGGAGAGAAGGGATTCCAACCAATCCCGTTGCCGCCAAGACGAGAGCCGGAGGACCTGTGTCGTCCGCCAGCATCAATCCCACCGTCCGCCGTCGCAGGCTCGGCGCGGAGCTACGCAGGCTGCGCGAGCAGAAGGGTCTCACCGCTGAGGACGTGGCCCAGCAACTGCTGGTCTCCCAGTCGAAGATCAGCCGGCTGGAGAACGGCCGACGCAGCATCAGCCAGCGCGACGTCCGCGACCTCTGCGAGGTCTACGGCGTCACTGACGAGTCCATGGTCGACGGCCTGATGACGATGGCTCGGGAATCCCGCCAGCGCGGCTGGTGGCACGCCTTCGGAGACGTCCCCTACAGCGTCTACATCGGCCTGGAGGCCGAAGCGATCGCGGTACGGAACTACGAGTCGCTCTTTGTGCCGGGGCTGCTGCAGACGCGTGAATACGCCCACGCCGTCGTGGCCGGCATCCAACCCGAGGCGACACCCGAGCAGATCGACAAGCGAACCGACATCCGCATGGTCCGGCAGGATCTGATCAAGGACCCGGACAGCCCGTTGCGGCTGTGGGCTGTCATCGACGAGGCGGCGCTCCACCGCGAGGTGGGCAGCCCGGCGACGATGCGGGAGCAGTTGGAGCACCTGATCGAGCGAAGCTTCCAACCCCACATCACCGTCCAGGTCCTCCCCTACAGCGTCGGCGCACACCCCGGGATGAGCGGAACGTTCTCCATCCTCGAGTTCCAGGACGCACTCGATGCCAACGTCGTGTACCTCGAAGGGGTGACGAGCGATCTGTACCTGGAGAAGGAAACTGACGTTCGGCTCTACTCGATGATGTACGAGCACCTTCGTGCCCAGGCGCTGAATCCTGACCACACGCGCGACCTGATCGACAAGATCGCCAAGTCGTTCACGAGGTGACCGCGCGGAGGATACAGCCGCAGTACTCCAATCTCGACCGAATCAGGCAGAGTTCCCCCCAGCTGGGGGGCCCTTACGCTCGCTCCTTTGCCGACTGCACGCTTCCGGGGGCACAGTAGCCACAAGTCGAGAGAACCCACGACGCGGCACAGCGCATCCTGTGTCGGCTGACGGGGACGAGCACTGAGTCTGGAGCAGGAATCTCATGAACCAGAGCAACCCCAACGACGCCAACAGCCTCAACTGGCGCAAGTCCTCCTACTCGGGGAACGGTCAGTGTGTGGAGGTCGCGGCCCCGCACACCGGCGTGGCGGTACGCGACTCGAAGGACCCCATGGGGCCTTCGCTGGCCTTCACCAGCGAGGCGTGGGCGGCCTTCATCAAGGAAGTGAGCAGCGACTCCTTCGACGGGCGCTGACGACCTGGGGAGCAGGTCGCAGGCCCCTGAGGCCCCCTCGTCCGAATCCTGAGTGGATGGGAGGGGGTCTCTCGCTGACTCTCCCTCACCTCAACTGGTCCACGTACACGTCCGTGCCCGGCAGCGTCGGGACGAAGGGCGCCACGAGTTCCACCCGCGCGCCCGGGACCGCCTCCGCCACCTGCGCGTCGAGGCCGGTGAAGGCGTCCCAGCAGGCGCGGGGGTCCTGCTGCAGGAACCAGAGCAGGGTGATCCTGGTGTCGGTGCCGTCCACGGGCTTCACGTAGGACATCTTGTCGACCGGCAGCGGTAGCGGCCGGAACAGCACGCACATCGCGGCCGGGCCGCCGCTGCGGAGCTTGCCGGGCAGGCCGCGTTCCAGCAGCCAGTCGAACAGGCGGTCGCGCTGCTCCGCGTCGGGGGTGTCGATCACCTGCAGCACCAGCCCTGCGTACGGGTGGTCCAGCGCATGGACGTCCCGCGGACCGGCCGCGCCGTCCCGGTAGGCCACGCCCGCGTGCTCCTGGAAGGACGTGAAGACGTGGGTCCGGTCGCGGTAGACGCGGCCGTCCCGGTTGAGCCGCTTGTTGATCGCGACGGTCCAGCGCATGTGCGCCTCGTGGCGGCCCTTGGTGAGCCAGTAGACGGAGAGGTAGCAGCCCGCCGTGACCGGCTCGGCGACGGCCGACTTCTCCGGGTACCGCAGGAGTTGCAGGTCGCGGGTGGCCACCCAGCGCCGGCCCGCGAACATCCAGGGCATGGCCATCGCGCCACCGTAGAAGTGGTCGTCCTCGTACCAGCGGTTGTAGCCGTACTCGTGTCCGGGGTGCGGTTCCACCATGGTGATCAGCGCCGAACCGATCTCCACGCCGTAGGGCCCGCGTGAGGCGAGCGCGGCGTACTGCCCCAGGTCGTCCGTCAGTTCCTCGTCGCCTGCCATACCAGACCTCCGCAGCCGTCGTCCCCAGACTGGCTGACGGTACGTCAGATCAGGTGAGGTTTCCATAGACGGCCCGGCTGCGGCCCGCAGTCGACCGTCGGATCCGACACATCGGACCCGGGCTTGCGGCGGTCGCTTGGGAGGATCCGATCCTGGGCATCACCGCGAGTCGGACATATCGTCAGCCGACATGCGAAGACGCACGTCAGTACCTGTCGCCGCCCCCGTGCCGTTCGACCCCGCCGCCGCCTGTGCGGCGCGGGGCGTTCTAGGGCTGAGCCCGGTGATGGTGGCGCGTGCCATGGCCTCGCACGGGGTGTACGCCGTCCCGCCGCAGGTCATCGCCTGGGAGACCGGAGAGCTGCTCCCCAGTGAGGCTCAGCTGGTGGCCCTGGCCCGCGCCCTGTGGTGCCCGCCGGGCCAGCTGATGGGCGGACGGGCTGTGAGCATCCGCGACCACCGACTGGCGCTCGGCCTGCCGCCGGAGGAGCTCGCCCGCCAGCTCGGCCTCACGCCGAGGGTGTACGCGCAGCTGGAAGCCACCCCGCGGTGGACCGGTGACGAGGACGAGACCTATCTGCTGGCACAGGCGCTGCGGCTGACCCCGCGCGCCCTGGTGGCCGCGACCGGACGGGGCGAGGAGCTGCAGGTGCTGCTCCAGCGCGCGATCGACGGCCGCTGGCAGCCGCAGGCGAAGGCGTTGGCACGACTGGTCCCGACGCTGGGCCGGGAGTGGATCGACCACGCGCTGCGGGTGCTCCACGACGAGGGCCACACCTCCGGGGCGCTGTGGGGCGGCGACAGCCCGGATGAGGCCGAGCCGCCGCCTGGACCGGAGGAGCTGACGGAGCGCTTCTGGCTGCTGCTCGACAGCTGAGCGGCAGCGGCCGAAGGAAGCGTGCACGGGCCTGGTCTTCCCCCGCCGCCCCACCTAAGCTGACGCACCATCAGATACCGGGAGGGTGGTCGGGACATGCTGCTTCTGGAAGGCCGTACGGTCGTGGTGTCAGGGGTGGGACCCGGCCTCGGCCAGCAGATCGCCGTCCGCGCCGCGCGCGACGGGGCGAACGTCGTCCTCGGCGCCCGCACCGAGGAGAACCTCGCCAAGGTCGCCGCGGAAATCGAGGCGGCGCAGGCCGGGCGCGGCGGAGCCGCCCGTACGGCCTGGCGTTCCACCGACATCGCCGACGACCCCGCCTGCGCGGCGCTGGCCGCTCTCGCCGTGGAGCGCTTCGGACGGATCGACGCCGTCGTCCACGTCGCGGCCCTGGACACCCACTTCGGCGGCCTCGCCGACGCCGACTTCGCCTCCTGGCGCCGGGTTCTCGACGTCAACCTGATCGGGACCCTGCAGCTCACCCGCGCGTGCCTCCCCGCACTGCGCGAGCGCGGCGGCTCGGTCGTGTTCATCGGCACCCAGTCGGCGGTGGCCGCGCCCAGCCAGGTCCGGCAGGCGGCCTACGCCGCCTCCAAGGGAGCCCTGACTTCCGCCATGTACTCGCTGGCCAGGGAGCTGGGGCCGGACCGGATCCGGGTCAACACGGTCCTGCCGGGATGGATGTGGGGCCCGGCGGTCGCTGCGTACGTGCAGTGGACGGCAGGCACCGAAGGCGTGCCCGAGGCGGAGGTGCAGGGCCGGCTCAGCGAGCGGATGGCGTTGCCGGAGCTGGCGACCGACGGCGACGTCGCCGAGGCGGCGCTGTTCCTCGCCTCGGACCGGGCGCGGGCGATCACCGGACAGTCCCTACTGGTCAACGCCGGGGAGCTGATGCGCTGACGCCTCCGCCGGAGCACGGCTCGATGCGCCGAAACTCCTGGCATCACACCTGGTCAGGACCCTAGGGTCGGAGCATGACCACGACCACGTCCGGCCTTTTCGACGCCTTCCGAGCCGACTCCGTCCACGACCTGGACGCGCTGCGCGGGATATACCCCGAGCCCAGCACCGCCGCCGTGCGCAAGCAGATGAACGAACTGACGGAACAGACCCGCCAGTTGATCGGCTGCGCCTCGCTGGTGTTCGTGGCCAGCGCCGATGCCGACGGCAACTGCGATGTGACGCCGCGCGGCGGGCCCGCCGGGTTCGTCTCCGTACTCGACCCGCGCACCCTGGCGATCCCCGATGCGACCGGCAACAAGCGCCTGGACACGCTGCGGAACGTGATCGCCACCGGGCGGGCCGGGCTGCTGTTCGTGATCCCCGGCCGCACCACCACGCTGCGGGTGAACGGCCGCGCCTGCGTCAGCGCGCGCCCGGAGCTGCTGGACCAGCTCACCGCCGTGGGGAAGCCGCCGGTGAGCGCCCTGGTGATGGAGATCGAGGAGGTGTATCCGCACTGCCCCAAGGCGCTGATGCGCAGCTCCGCCTGGAAGCCGGAGCAGTGGCTCGCGGCGGACGCCCAGCCGAGCTCGGCCGAGGTGACGCTGGCTCAGCTGCGGATGCCGGAGCTGACTCTCGCGGACATCAGGCAGGCGGAGTCGGAGTCCCTGACCTATCGGTACGAGTGAGGTACTCCTTCCTGCCTGTGTGCTGGATGCGGTCCTGACGAAGCGTGTGTTCATGGTGGTGAGCCCCGAGCGCTTCAAGCAATCACCAGGAGAGTCAAGGACGAGTAAAATCGTTCCGCATGTCGATCTGAGTTCACGAACATGAACGATTGAGCTCATACAAAGAGGATGTCAGCAGACAAATCACTCCATCCACCGAACGTGGATGTGAACGCGCGCTCTTGACCCCCGGTCAGGAGCGCGCTTCAATCCCGAAGCGAGAGCATGTTCGTCAGACATCCTTACAACAATCTGCTGCCCCACCCGTGCACCCCGGATCCGGTCCTGCGAAGCGCGCAACCGACCCACCCGGAACGTGAACGAGACGAGGCGATCGAGCATGACCCAAACCGCAGCGGCACCGCCCTCCTCCCTGCGCAGGATCCATCCGACCACGCTGTACTTCTTCGGCGCCCTCGGCGGCATACTCTTCGGCTACGACCTCGGCGTCATCGCCGGCATCCTGGTCGTGATCTCCAAGGTCTGGCACCTGTCCGGATTCGACAAGGGCGTCGTCACCGCCAGCCTCTCCGTGGGCGCCATGATCGGCGCCGGGCTCGCCGCCCGCCTCACCAACCGCATCGGCCGGCGCCGCAGCATCATGGTCGCCGGCGGCATCGTCATCGTCGGCACCGTCGCCTGCGCCCTCGCGCCCAGCTTCGGGCTGCTGGTCGCCTTCCGCGCCATCATCGGGCTCGGCGTCGGCTGCTCCTCCGCGACCGTGCCGACGTACCTCTCCGAGCTGGCGCCCAGCCGCTTGCGCGGTGCGATGTCCTCGCTCAACCAGATCTTCATCGTCAGCGGCATCCTCATCGCCTTCCTCGTCGACTACTGGCTGGCCCCCTCCCACGCCTGGCGCTGGATGTTCGCGGGAGCGCTGGTCCCCGCCGTGATCCTGGTCATCGGTCTCACCTTCCTCCCCGAGACCCCGCGCTGGCTGCTCAACCTGGGCAAGGAGGACGAGGCCCGCGCGGTGCTCGCCAGTACGCACGCCGCCGACGACATCGACGCCGAGGTCGAGACCATCCGCGAGGTGATCCGGCTGGACACCGAGCAGACCGGCCGCATCCGCGACCTGGGCGCCAAGTGGATCCGCCCGATGCTGTTCGTCGCCCTGCTGCTCGCCGTCGGCCAGCAGTTCAGCGGCGTCAACGCGATCAACGCATACTTCCCCACCATGCTGGTCTCGCTGGGCTTCACCACCAGTACCGCCCTGCTCTCGGCGATCATCCTGGGCGTCACCAAGCTGGCGTTCACCGCCTGGGTGGTCTTCGTGGTGGACCGCTGGGGCCGCAAGCCGCTGCTGCTCATCGGCAACGTCATCATGGTCGTCACGCTCGCGCTGACCGGCTATGTGGTGATCAACGTGCACGACAAGAACACCCTGGGCACCCTCGCCGTGATCCTGCTGGTGCTCTACCTGGCCGGGTACGAGCTCGGCTGGGGCGCGGTGGTGTGGGTGATGATGGCGGAGGTCTTCCCGCTGAAGGTACGCGGCGCGGGCATGGGCGTCGGCGCGGTGGTGCTGTGGGCGTCCACCGGCATCATCACCGCCGTCTTCCCGATCATGTCCGACCACAACCATCTGGGCATCGGCAAGTCCATGTACGTGTTCGCGGCGATCAACGCCGTGCTGTTCTTCCTGGTCCGCTGGCTGGTCCCGGAGACCAAGGGCCGCAGCCTGGAGCAGATCGAGCTCGGGCTGCGCGACCGCGCCGCGGCCTGACCCCCGACGCACGCGGTGGGCCGCTGTCGCGGAACGACAGCGACCCACCGCGTCGGGCGCCGGACCGGCCCGCAAAGGCCCGGGAAGGCCCGGACTGGAGTCACTAGTCCAGGACCGGCAGCAGCTCCGGCAGGTGTCCGTCCGAAGCCAGCGCGGCGGCCCGGCGCTCCTCCGGGACCGGACCGTAGGTGGTGGTGCGCTGCGCGGACGGGCGGCCCGCCGCCGTGGCGATGGCCTCCAGGCCCCTGATCGACTCATAGCTGCCGTAGGCGGAGCCGGCCATCCGGGAGATGGTCTCCTCCATCAGCGTGCCGCCGAGGTCGTTCGCGCCGCTGCGCAGCATCTCGGCCGCGCCGTCGGCGCCCAGCTTCACCCAACTCGTCTGGATGTTGGGAATGCGCTCGTGCAGCAGCAGCCGGGCCATGGCCGTGACGGCGCGGTTGTCGCGCAGGGTCGGTCCCGGGCGGGCGATCCCGGCGAGGTAGACCGGCGCGTTGGTGTGGATGAACGGGAGGGTGACGAACTCGGTGAAGCCGCCGGTGCGTTGCTGGATGTCGGCGAGCAGGCGCAGGTGGGCGAGCCAGTGCCGGGGCTGGTCGACATGGCCGTACATCATCGTGGAGGAGGAGCGCAGGCCCAGTTCGTGGGCGGTGCTGACGACCTCGACCCAGGTGGCGGCGGGGAGCTTGCCCTTGGTCAGGATCCAGCGGACCTCGTCGTCGAGGATCTCCGCGGCCGTGCCGGGGATGGTGTCGAGGCCCGCCTCCTTGGCCTGCTGCAGCCAGTCCCGGATGGACAGTCCGGTGCGGGTCGCGCCGTTGACGACCTCCATCGGCGAGAAGGCGTGGACGTGCATGCCGGGCACGCGCGCCTTCACCGCGCGGGCGATGTCGAAGTAGGCGGTGCCCGGCAGGTCGGGGTGGATGCCGCCCTGCATGCAGACCTCGGTCGCGCCGACCTCCCAGGCCTGCGCGGCGCGGTCGGCGACCTGCTCCAGGGAGAGGGTGTAGGCGTCGGCGTCGGTGCGGCGCTGCGCGAAGGCGCAGAAGCGGCAGCCGGTGTAGCAGACGTTGGTGAAGTTGATGTTCCGCGTCACGCAGTAGGTGACGGTGTCTCCGACGGCCGAGCGGCGCACGTCGTCGGCGACGGAGCAGAGGGCGTCCAGGGCGGGGCCGTCGGCGTGGAACAGCACCAGGGCCTGATCGTCCGTCAGCAGGGTCGGATCGTCGGCGGCCACGGCGAGGGCGTCCCTCACGTCACCGTCCAGGCGGGAGGGGACGGAGTGGGCGACGGCCTGCTCGCGCAGCGCCTCCCAGTCGCCGTACACCTCGTCGAAGTCCTCGCGGCGGTCGCCGCTGCGGCCCTCGGTGTCGATCTCGCGGTGCAGCTCGGTGCGACCCGAGGGGACGAACGCCTCCTCCGGCTCCTGCCAGGGCAGGCCGACCGGCATCGCGTCCGCGCGGGCGAGGCCGGTCTCCGGGTCCGCCAGGGCGCGGACATGCGGCAGCACCCGCGGGTCCAGCCACGGCTCGCCGTGCTTCACGTACTCGGGGTAGACGGTGAGGCGTTCGCGCAGTTCGAAGCCGAGGGCGGCGCACTGGGCGGCCAACTCGTCGATCTGCGGCCAGGGGCGCTCCGGGTTGACGTGATCGGGGGTCAGCGGGGAGATGCCGCCCCAGTCGTCGATGCCGGCGCCGATGATCAGCGCGTACTCCGCGTCGACCAGGTTCGGCGGCGCCTGGATGCGCGCCGAGGGCCCGAGGATGACGCGGGCGACAGCGATGGTCGAGGCCAGCTCCTCCAACTCCGCGTCCGGCATGGCCCGCATCGCCGTGTCGGGCTTGGCCCGGAAGTTCTGGACGATGACCTCCTGCAGCCCGTGGTACTGGCGGGAGATCCGGCGCAGCGCAAACAACGAGTCGGCGCGCTCCTCGAAGTCCTCGCCGATGCCGATGAGGATGCCGCTGGTGAAGGGGACGTTGGAGCGTCCGGCGTCCTCCAGGACGCGCAGCCGGACAGCGGGCTCCTTGTCCGGCGAGCCGTGGTGCGGGCCGCCGGGTTCGGACCAGAGGCGGGTGGCGGTGGTCTCCAGCATCATGCCCATCGAGGGGGCCACCGGCTTGAGCCGCTGGAAGTCCGTCCAGCTGAGCACGCCGGGGTTGAGGTGCGGCAGGAGTCCGGTCTCCTCCAGCACGCGGACGGACATGGCACGGACGTAGGCGAGGGTGTCGTCGTAGCCGTGCGCGTCGAGCCACTCGCGGGCCTCGGGCCAGCGGTCCTCGGGGCGGTCGCCGAGTGTGAACAGAGCCTCCTTGCAACCGAGGGCGGCGCCCTGGCGGGCGATGTCGAGGACTTCGTCCGGGGAGAGGTAGAGGCCGTCTCCCTGAGCCCTGAGCTTGCCGGGGACGGTGACGAAGGTGCAGTAGTGGCAGCGGTCCCGGCACAGCCGGGTGAGCGGGATGAACACCTTCTTGGAGTAGGTGAGCACGCCGGGTCGGCCAGCCGTTCCGAGTCCGGCGTCGCGGACTCTCGCCGCGGTGGCGCACAGGTCCCGCAGGTCCTCCCCGCGCGCCTGCAGCAGCACGGCGGCCTCGCCGACATCCAGCGCGACGCCCTCACGCGCCCGGTGCAGCGCACGCCGCATCGCGTTGGCGGTGGGCGCGGTGATCGGCGTGGCGACGGGCGCGGGGGCGACGGGGACAGTGGCGACTGCCTGGGGCTCCTGGTCCTTCATGTGCTGAACCTTACGCCCGGTTCCCTGGCCCGACCCTGAGATGGCCTCAGGGTCGGCTGAGCCATGAGGTGGAGAGAAGCTTCGGTCCCCTGGTCGATCCGCTGGGAACGGCGGGGGCGTCTAATGGAGTTGTTCCCAGGAGTGGGCTTCCCGCTCCGGGACGAACGAGGGCACGTGGCCGCCGAGGGGAGCGCTACGGCCGAGACGTACGAGCTCTAGGCCCGGCGGCGCGCCGGGAAGACGGAGGGACAACCGCAATGTCGAACCACGAGAGCATCGCCGGCCAGGGGGACGAGCTGGGCGAGGCGACCGCGGCCGCACCGCGTGGCCGGGGCCGCAGCCGGATTCTGGTCCCGGCCGCCATCGCGGCCGTCGCGGCCGCGGGCATCGCCGTCGTGCCGGCGCTGGCCGCCGGCTCGGACCTGCCGTCGATCACCGCCCAGCAGCTGCTGGCCAAGGCGCTCTCCGCCCAGGTGCCGACCTTTTCCGGCACCGTGCAGACCACAGTGGACCTGGGCATCCCCTCGGCCCTGACCAGCGCGCTGCCCTCGGCGGTAGCGAGCGCCGGCGCCGGCAAGGCGACCCAGTCGCAGTCGGCGGAGGCCGAGAAGCAGCTCGTCGCCCTGCTGTCGGGCGGCACGCACACGCTCCAGGTGGCGGCGGACGGACCGGACCGGCAGCGGATCAGCTCCACCGATCCCGGCAGTACCTTCACCCTGGTCCACAACGGCAGCTCGGCCTGGGCGTACGACGGCCAGAGCAACAGCGCGACCCATGTCTCGGGAATCACCAGTACTGGCGTCCACTCGGGTGACACCACCGCACAGTCCGCGGCGCCGAGGGACCCGCAGCAGGTCGCCGCCGAGGCGCTGAAGGCGCTGGGCCCGTCCACCACGGTGTCGGTCGCCGGCTCGTCCAAGGTGGCCGGCCAGTCGGTGTACGAGCTGAGCGTCAAGCCCAAGGGATCGGGCTCGACCATCGGCGAGGTGCGGATCGCGGTCGACGCCAAGAACGGCATGCCGCTGCAGGTGCGGGTGAACCCGGCCGACGGCAGCGACTCGATCCTCAACGTCACCTTCGCCACCCTGTCCTTCGGCACCCCGGCGGCGAGCACCTTCGACTACACGCCGCCGAGCGGCGCGACGGTGACGCAGCAGGTGGCCCCAGCAGGCGGGACCGCCAAGGGCGCCCCGGGCACGCCGGAAAAGGGCATGAAGGGCGGGGCGGCTCAGGGCGATCACGGCCCGCTGAACGCCAAGCCCGGCGCCGGCTCGCAGGAGAAGGTGATCGGCTCTGGTTGGAGCACGATCTACAGCTTCACCCCGTCGGCCACCAGCGGGACGGGCAGCGGCAAGGGAAGCCTGTCCGGTGAGCTGAGTGCCGCGAAGAGCTTCGGCAAGCAGGTCCCCGGCGGCACGCTGATCTCCACCAAGCTCATCAACGTACTGGTGGCCGACAACGGCACGGTGTACGCGGGGGCTGTCACCCCGGCTCTGCTGGAGCAGGCCGCAGGAAAGTAACGGGTATCACACGCGGGGGCGCCGGGCTCGAAAAACGGCCCTATGGTCACTCTGCGGGAGCGGGAGGGGCGTCCGAGTAACGGGCGCCCCTCCTACCATTCGCACCACCCGCAGTGGTGACAATTCCGCGTCGACAGTTTTCCGAAATGTGCCGGGAATCCGTCTCGATACATGAAAGCCAGCTTGACTCGCGGCCTTGTATGGCTGTCAGATGATGCCTATTCATCTGAACGTGTGACAGAAATCCGTGCCGGGTCGTGTGGATCCCCTCTCCCCTCAGTCCCAGGACCGAGCGGCGGCGCGGAGGACTTGGACTGATCGCCGCCCCCACGCGTCGGTCGGTCCTCCGTGTCTGCCGTGTGCGGCGGCGGCGGCGCACGCTCGCCCGCACGACAGGAGACATCCACACATGGCCATGAGCCGCCGTTCCTTTCTCGCCGCCACAGGAGTCGCAGGAGTCGCTGCGGGCACGGGACTGCTCACTGCCTGCAGCAGCGGTGCCAAGCCGGTGACCGGAGCCAACGGAGCCCCGAGCTCGCTCGAGGTGTTCTCCTGGTGGACGGCGGGCGGCGAGAAGGATGCCCTCAACTCCCTGGTTGCCGAGTTCAACCAGCACAACCCCAACATCAAGTTCGTCAACGACGCCGTGGCCGGTGGCGCAGGCGCGGACGCCAAGGCCGTGCTGGCCAGGCGACTGGCCGCGAAGACCCCGCCCGACACCTTCCAGGCACAGGCCGGCGCCATGGTCGGCGACTACATCACGGCCGGCCAGCTGGAGGACCTGACCTTCCTCTACCAGCAGGAGGGTTGGGACAAGTCGTTCAACCAGCAGGTGCTGAAGCTGATCCAGCGCGACGGCAAGTACTACTCGGTGCCGGTGGACATCCACCACATCAACGTCCTCTGGTCCAACACCCAGCTGTGCAAGTCGCTGGGGATCTCGACCGCCCCCAGCGACATGTCGCAGTTCCTGTCCAACCTGCACAAGGTGAAGAGCGCGGGCTTCATCCCCCTCGCCGTCTCCAGGGACCCGGGCCAGGAATGGCAGGTCAAGCACATCATGGAGACCGTGCTGGTGAGCACCCTGGGCGCGGACGCCTGGGCGGCGCTGTGGAAGAAGGGCGGCGACTGGGGCTCCCAGCAGGTCGCCGAGGGCCTGCACATGTTCAACGAGATCATGTCCTTCGCTCCCGGCACCGGCAGCGCGGTCAGCTGGGACCAGGTCAGCGCGCTGGTCGGCAAGGGCCAGGCCGCCTACCAGATCATGGGCGACTGGACCGAGGCCAACTTCACCGTGACGATGGAGCTCACCCCCCGGGTCCAGTACAACTGGGCGCCGGTACCCGGGACGCAGGGGCTCTTCCTCTTCGCCTCGGACTGCTTCACCCTGCCGATCGGCGCGAAGGACCGCGAGGCCACGGTCGCCTGGCTGACGGTCTGCGGCAGCCAGGGCGGCCAGGACGCGTTCACCTCGGTCAAGGGCGCCATCCCGCCCCGCTCCAGCATCACCCCCGACGAGCTCACCCTGTTCGACCCCTACCTGCAGTGGTCCCTGGACGAGTGGAAGAAGAACACCATCGTCGGCTCGCTCACGCACGGGGTGGTCGCCACCGGCGCCTGGAACACCGCGGTCGACGCGGCGGTCACCACATACCTGACCGACTCCGACGTGAAGAAGCTCCAGCAGGGGCTGGTGCAGGCGGCACAGACCCACGCGACCTGAGCGAGCGCACCGGCCCACCTGACGACCCGTCGCCACGCTGCCCGCCGCCGTGCTAGTCGGTGGCGGGCGGTCGCGCGCCCGCCACGATCAGACGTCCGACCGTGGCGGCGGCGGCCTCCTGGATCTCCGGGGGCATCGCCTCGTCCGTGATCAGGGTGTCCACCGCGGCCAGCGGGGCGTATGAGCTGAGGCTGACCATCCCCCACTTGCTGTGGTCCGCGAGAACCACGACCTGCGCGGCGCACTCCATCAGCGCCCGGTTGGTCTCCGACTCGGCGAGGTTGGGGGTGGTCAGGCCCGCGCCCGGGTCGATGCCGTGACAGCCCATGAACAGCAGGTCCACGTGCAGGTCGTGCAGGGCCAGCGCCGCGATCGGCCCGACCAGGGCGTCCGAGGGCGTCCGCACTCCTCCGGTGAGCACGACCGTCGGCCCGGTCCGGCCCGGCCGCCTGGCCTCCTCGAAGACGTCGGCGACCCGCACCGAGTTGGTGACCACGGTCAGCCGCTGGACCCGCAGCAGGTAGCGCGCCAGCACATGCGTGGTGGTCCCGGCGGACAGCGCGATCGCCGTCCCGGGGCGCACCAGCGCGGCGGCCGCCTGGGCGATCTCGTCCTTGGCCTCGGGCTCCCACTCGGTCTTCGCCTCGAAGCCGGGTTCGACACTGCTCGCCGTGCCGGACTGCAGCGCGCCACCGTGGACCTTCTCCACCAGCCCCTGTCTGGCCAGCTCCGACAGGTCCCGACGGATCGTCATGTCCGAGACTCCGAACCGCTCGGAGAGCTCCCCCACCCGCACGCTGCCGCTGCGGCGGATCTCGGCCAGAATCACCGACTGCCGTCGCTTCGCGAGCATCGCACTCCCTGCCTGCAGAGCCGGACACGGTCCAACGGAATCAAACAGGACCGCGCATATCACATGCCCAGGCGGAGCACATGTCAAGGGGCTGCGCACGGATCAGGCACCGGCCGGAGTCGCTAGCTCACATGTTCAACCGCGGTTCCCTCGGCCGCCCGGTCCACCCGGACGGCCGCGAGGCTCCTGGTCCGCCGCGCCTGGCGCAGCGCATCCCAGGTCAGCATGGCCAAGGCCGCCCAGACCAGGGCGAAGCCGACCCATCGGGCGGTCGGCATCCGCTCGTGGAACACCGCGATCCCCAGCAGGAACTGGAATACCGGCGCGAGGTACTGCAGCAGCCCCAGCATGGTCAGCGGCACCCGCACCGCCGCCGCGCCGAACGCCAGCAGCGGTACCGCGGTGACCACCCCGCAGAGCAGCAGCAGCACGGTGTGGCCCCAGCCGTAGGAGCCGGGGAGGGTGCGTCCCAGCGTGCCGCTGCCGCTCACGCCGAGGTAGACCAGAAAGCCCAGCGCGGGCAGGAACTGGAAGGCGGTCTCCCCGGCCAGGCTCTCCACCCCGCCCAGCCCGACCTTCTTCTTGATCAGTCCGTAGCTGCCGAAGGAGAAGGCCAGCGTCAGCGCGATCCACGGCAGATGGCCGTACCCCAGCGTCAGCACCACCACGGCGACCGCCCCGACGCCGACGGCCAGCCACTGCACCAGGCGCAACCGCTCGCGCAGCACGAGGACGCCGAAGGCGATGGTGACGAGCGGGTTGATGAAGTAGCCGAGCGAGGTCTCCACCACATGGCCGCTGTTGACGCCCCAGATGTACATACCCCAGTTGACGGAGATCACCGTCGCGGCGAGCGCGATCAGCGCGATCCTGCGCGGCTGCCGCAGCAGCGGGCGTATCCACCCCCAGTTCCGCTGCGCGGCGAGCACGGCCAGGACCGCCACCAGCGACCAGACCATCCGGTTCGCGAGGATCTCCCCCGCACCGCTGGGCTTGAGCAGCGGCCAGTACAGCGGGAACAGCCCCCACACGCCGTACGCGGCGACGCCGAACCAGAACCCTCTGCGTTCCTCCTGCATGCCCAAGACCCCTTCGCCGCGCCACTCGTCCCCAAGGGACGGTAGACGGCGAAGGGGTCTGCTGTCATACCCGTACCGCTTTCACGGTCCTGACGATCAGCGGTCGGTCAGCCGCGGGTCACCCGTCGAGCTTGGAGAGCTTCGCTCCGGAGGAGGTGGCCTCCTCGAGTTCCTCGTGGGCCTCCACCACGTCGAACGGCACGATGGTCGCCACGACGTTGGGCAGCTTGCCGACGGCGCGGGCGATGTGGTCGGCGGTGCGGCGGTGCAGCAGCCGGCCCAGGATCGGGGAGTAGTTGCGCTCCGGGATCAGCAGGGTGATCTGGCTCTTCTGGTCGGCCGTGTTGCGGGTGATCAGCTCCAGCAGGGCGCGGGTGATCCGGCGGTCCGGGCACTGGACGATCTCCAGCGGCAGGTCGCCCACCTCGGCGTTCGACCACTGGGCCGCGAGCTTCTCGGCCTCCAGGTTGTCGATCATGAAGTGGACCGCGCGGATCTCGGCCGGGCGCAGCGAGCGGGCGTAGCGGATGGCCTTGAGGGCGGCCAGGTCGACCCGGTCCACCAGGATGTACATCACCTGGCGGCGGTACTTCGGGTTGGTGGTGTCGGCGGGCGCGGTGGCCAGCGCCTCGGCCTCCTCGCGGTAGCGGCGGTTCACCCTGATCAGCGCCCAGACGCCGATCGGGAAGACCACCACGACCACCCAGGCGCCCTCGGAGAACTTGGTGACCGCGAAGATCCCGACGACGACCGCGGAGAGCGCGGCGGCGGCGCCGTTGATGGCGATCTTCATGGCCCGCCTGGGCTCCTCCGGGCGGTCCCAGAAGTGCTTGACCAGGCCGATGCCGGCCATGAAGAACCCGGTGAACACGCCGATGGCGTAGAGGCCGAGCAGGTGGTCGAGCTGGGCGTTGGTGACGATCAGCAGCACCAGCGACACGCCGGTGAGGGTGAGGATGCCGGACGAGAACGCCAGCCGGTGGCCGCGGCGGGTGAGCTGGCGCGGCAGGAAGGAGTCCTCGGCGACGAAGCTGGCGAGGAAGGGGAAGCCGTTGAAGGAGGTGTTGGCGCCGGTGTAGAGGATCAGCGCGGTGGCCAGCTGCAGGAAGACCAGAGCCGCCTGCCCGTACCAGTTGGAGCCGAAGACCAGGTTGGCCTCCTGGGAGAGCACCGAGGGGCTGCCGCTGGTGAAGGGGATGGCGTGGGTGAGGTAGGCCAGGGTGGAGACACCGAGCACCAGGGTGCCCAGCGTCACCGACATCGTCACCAGGGTCTTGCGCGCGTTGGGGCCCTGCGGGTTGCGGAAGGCGCTGACGCCGTTGGAGATGGCTTCGAGACCGGTCAGCGAGGTGCCTCCGTTGGCGAACGCCTTCAGCAGCAGCCCGATCGTCGCACCCATCAGCAGGGCGCTGTTGTTGCCGTGGGTGCCGAGCGCGAACGCGCCGTTCGCGTGGACGTTCGCCTTCGGCAGGTCGCCGAAGATCAGCCG
The DNA here is from genome assembly GCF_041262165.1 of Streptacidiphilus sp. MAP12-16. Taxonomy (NCBI): domain Bacteria; kingdom Bacillati; phylum Actinomycetota; class Actinomycetes; order Kitasatosporales; family Streptomycetaceae; genus Streptacidiphilus; species Streptacidiphilus sp. MAP12-16. The sequence continues at coordinate 225,924 of NZ_JBGCBY010000001.1, read as the reverse complement.
GAGCGCGGCGACACCGAGCAGCAGGCCCATGGCCGCCATGAACAGGTACGCGGGGGCGGCGAAGGCCCGGCCGGCCTCGCGGATGCCGCGCAGGTTGCCCCAGCAGAGCAGCAGCACGATGAACACAGAGATCGGCAGCTGGTAGTTGTCGACCCAGTTGTAGTGGTTTCCGCCGAGCAGGTGGACCAGGGAGAGCAGGGCGACCGTTCCGGCCGCCGTCTGCACGGCGACGGTGACGATGTAGTCGATGAGCAGGGCGACGGCCGCGATCTGGGCCACCCGGGGGCCAAAGTTCTCGCGGGCGACCACGTAGGAGCCGCCGGCGCGGGTGTAGACCATGACGACTTCGCGGTACGACAGCGTCAGCAGGGTCAGTACGCAGAGGACGACGGCGGTGACCGGCATCAGCATGGCGAAGGCAGCCAGCCCGATGACCGGGACCATCTGGACGAGCATCGCCTCGGAGCCGTAGGCCGAGGAGGAGATGCAGTCCGACGCCAGGACGCCGAGGGCGACCGGGTTGGACAGCTTCTCGTGAGCGAGCTCCTCGGTGACGAGGGGCTTTCCGAGCAACCGTTTCTTCACCCGATAGCCGAGGCTTTCCGGCAGATCCGCGGTGGCTTCGACGGCTGCTGCTGGTGCCGCAGCGGCCTGGGGGCTGACGCTGGCGCGGCTGTCCATGGCGTGGTCCGATCCGAGAGTGATGCTGCTGCTTTTCGGTGGTGCACGTCGCCTGAACGAGTGCGCCGAGCCATGCATACTCTCACCTCAGCGGACATATCGGACAAAAATGTCTGCCGTTAAGGATTCGTTGCGGATCTTAGCGAGTCCCTAACGCGGCCGACGGTGAGAGCCCCGGAATCCGGTCGGTTGACGCCTCCGTCCTGGTCTCACCATCAACCACGGACGGCGGATCCGCACGCCCGGATCCGCCGTCGGGAATCGCCCCCGGATTCGCCTCGGGCCGTCAGCCCACCGTCCAGGTATCGGTTCCGGTGAGCAGCGCCGCGAGGTCGCCCTCGCCGCGCTGCGCGACGGCCGCGTCGAGCTGGTCGGCCATCAGAGTGTCGTAGACGGGCCGCTGGACGTCCCGCAGCACGCCGATGGGCGTGTGGTCCAGGGTGTCGTTGTCGGCGAGCCGGGTCAGCGCGAACGCCGTCGTGGGGCTGGCAGCCGCGGCGTCGTGGACGAGCACGTCCGACTGGTTCTGCTCGGTGATCGGAGCGGTGGTCAGCTCGCCGCTGACCGGGTCGCGGAAGACGCCCTCGGCGCCGTCCGCGCCGAAGCGCATCGGCTGCCCGTGCTCCAGCCGGATCAGGGCCCGGTCGCGGGTCTCCGCGTCCTTCAGCGCGTCGAAGGCGCCGTCGTTGAAGATATTGCAGTTCTGGTAGATCTCCACCAGCGCGGTGCCCCGGTGCTCGGCTGCGGCGCGGAGCACCGACTGCAGGTGCTTGCGGTCGGAGTCGATGGTGCGGGCGACGAAGCTCGCCTCGGCCCCGAGCGCGAGGGAGAGCGGGTTGAACGGGGCGTCCAGCGAGCCCATCGGCGTGGACTTGGTGATCTTCCCGATCTCGCTGGTCGGGCTGTACTGGCCCTTCGTCAGGCCGTAGATCCGGTTGTTGAACAGCAGGATCTTGAGGTTGACGTTGCGGCGCAGCGCGTGGATGAGGTGGTTGCCGCCGATCGACAGCGCGTCTCCGTCACCGGTGACCACCCAGACGCTCAGGTCGGGGCGGGAGGCGGCCAGTCCGGTGGCGATGGCGGGGGCGCGGCCGTGGATGGAGTGCATCCCGTAGGTGTTCAGGTAGTACGGGAAGCGCGAGGAGCAGCCGATCCCGGAGACGAAGCAGATGTTCTCCCGGGCGAGTCCGAGCTCGGGCAGGAAGGACTGGACCGCGGCCAGGATGGCGTAGTCGCCGCAGCCGGGGCACCAGCGGACCTCCTGGTCGGACTTGAAGTCCCGGAGCGTCTGCGGGGCCGCGGCCTTGGGAACCAGGCTCAGCGAGGCGTAGTGGCCGTTGCTGCGGACCGTGTCAGTCATTGCCTGCCTCCAACTGGTCCAGGTGTGCGGTGAGCGCGCCGGCGAGCTGCTCGGCCTTGAACGGAAGGCCGGTGACCTGGGTGAAGGACGTGGCGTCCACCAGGTACTTCGCGCGGACCAGGTGCGCGAGCTGGCCGAGGTTCATCTCCGGGACCAGGACCCGGTCGTACGCCGCGAGCACCTCGCCGAGGTTGCTCGGGAAGGGGTTGAGGTTACGCAGCTGCGCGTGGGCGACCTGCCCGCCGGCCGCCCGCACCCGCCGTACCGCCGCCGCGATCGGGCCGTAGGTGGACCCCCAGCCCAGCACCAGCAGCCTGGCGGTCCCGGTCGGGTCGTCGACGTCGAGCGGCTTGATGCTGCGGGCGATGCCGTCGATCTTGGCCTGGCGGGTGCGGACCATGTGGTCGTGGTTCGCCGGGTCGTAGGAGATGTTGCCGTTGCCGTCCTGCTTCTCGATGCCGCCGACGCGGTGCTCCAGGCCCGGCGTGCCCGGCACGGCCCAGGGCCTGGCCAGCGTCTCCGGGTCGCGCAGGTATGGCCAGAACTCGCCGGAGCCGTCGGGTGCGTTGGGCTCGGTGGCGAAGACCGGGCGCAGGTCCGGCAACTCGTCGGGTTCCGGGATGCGCCACGGTTCGGAACCGTTGGCCAGGTAGCCGTCGGAGAGCAGGAACACCGGGGTCCGGTAGGTGAGTGCGATCCGGGCCGCCTCCAGCGCGGCCGTGAAGCACTCGGCCGCCGTCGCCGGGGCGACGATCGGCACCGGCGCCTCGCCGTTGCGGCCGTACATCGCCTGCAGCAGGTCGGCCTGCTCGGTCTTGGTCGGCAGTCCGGTGCTCGGCCCGCCGCGCTGGATGTCGATGACCAGCAGCGGCAGCTCCAGCGACACCGCGAGCCCGATCGTCTCGGACTTCAGCGCCACGCCGGGGCCCGAGGTCGTGGTCACGCCCAGTGCGCCGCCGAAGGCCGCGCCGAGGGCGGCGCCGATGCCCGCGATCTCGTCCTCGGCCTGGAAGGTCCGCACACCGAAGTTCTTGTGCTTGCTCAGTTCGTGCAGGATGTCCGAGGCCGGGGTGATCGGGTAGGAGCCGAGGAACAACGGCAGCCCGGACTGCCTGGAGGCGGCGACGAGCCCGTACGCCAGGGCGAGGTTCCCGGAGATGTTGCGGTACCGGCCCGGCGGGAACGCGGCGGTCGCGGGCGCGACCTCGTAGGAGACGGCGAAGTCCTCGGTCGTCTCGCCGTAGTTCCAGCCCGCCTTGAACGCGAGGATGTTGGCCTCGGCGATGTCGGGCCGCTTGGCGAACTTGGTGCGCAGGAAGCGCTCGGTTCCCTCGGTCGGCCGGTGGTACATCCAGGACAGCAGGCCGAGCGCGAACATGTTCTTCGCCCGTTCGGCGTCCTTGCGGGCCAGTCCCGAGTCCCTGAGCGCCTCCACCGTCAGGGTGGTCAGCGGCACCGGGTGGACCGAGTAGCCGGACAGCGTGCCGTCGTCCAGGGGGTCGGCGGCGTAGCCGACCTTGGTGAGGGCCCGTTTGGTGAACTCGTCCGTATTGACGATGATCTCCGCGCCCCGTGGCACGTCGCCGAGGTTGGCCTTCAGCGCCGCCGGGTTCATCGCCACCAGCACGTTCGGGGCGTCACCAGGAGTGAGGATGTCGTGGTCGGCGAAGTGCAGCTGGAAGCTGGACACCCCGGGCAGCGTCCCTGCCGGGGCCCGGATCTCGGCGGGGAAGTTCGGCAGCGTGGAAAGGTCGTTGCCGAAGCCCGCCGTCTCGGTGGTGAAGCGGTCACCGGTGAGCTGCATACCGTCGCCCGAGTCCCCCGCGAACCGGATCACGACACGGTCGAGCTGCTTCACCTGCTTGCCCTGCGGGCGCAGGTCATGCTCTGCGACGGGCCGCCGCTCAGGCGGCCCGTCTGCCGTGGATTCCGTAACGTCGACCTGGCTGGTCACCGGGCTGGACCTCCCTCGACACCGTTGGCTGGTGCACTCATTGGCATCCTATGCCGGGAGGGTCCGCCCGTGTCGGAAGCCCGGAACAAGCCGTCCTGCCAGCATCGAACAGCTTATCTGACGATCAGTCAGGTTCCGGGCGGCTACCGGTGCTCAGGTCCCCGATCAGGTACTGAGGTGCCTCAGCACCGCCAGAACCCGGCGGTGGTCATCCGAGCTCTGGGTCAGTCCCAGTTTCATGAAGATGTTGCTGACGTGCTTCTCCACCGCCCCGTCCGACACCACCAGCTGCTTGGCGATAGCGCTGTTGGTACGTCCCTCCGCCATCAGCCCCAGCACCTCGCGCTCGCGCGGGGTCAGCGCGTCCAGCACGTCATGGCGCCGGCTGCGGCCGAGGAGCTGGGCGACCACCTCGGGGTCCAGCGCCGTGCCGCCCTGGGCGACGCGCTGCACGGCCTCGACGAACTCGCGGACGTCCGCGACCCGGTCCTTCAGCAGGTAGCCCACGCCCCGTGTGGACCCCGCCAGCAGCTCCGACGCGTAGCGCTCCTCGACGTACTGCGACAGCACCAGCGTGCCGACCCCGGGATGGCGGCTGCGCAGCTCCACGCAGGCCCGTACGCCCTCGTCGGTGTGCGTCGGCGGCATCCGCACGTCGGCGACGACGACGTCCGGCAGCGCGCTCTCGGCGGCGAGCCGCTCGATCAGCGCCAGCAGCGCCTCGCCGTCGCCCACCCCGGCGACCACGTCGAGCCCCCGGTCGGTCAGCAGCCGGGTCAACCCGTCCCGCAGCAGAACCGAATCCTCAGCGATGACCACCCGCAGCACCAGCGCACTCCCCACGTGACGTGACGACCTGCCCGGCCGCCGCGCCCCAGTCTCCACGATCACGCGCGGGTGCGGGGCGCACTCTCAGACGCGGGTGCGGGGGCGCACTCCCAGAGTGGGGTCCCGCGCCCCGATATCACATCGTGCGCAGCGCCACCGCGTCGCAGAGACCCTCCAGAGCCGCCTTCGCCGGGCAGTCCGGGAGGGGAGCCAGCAGGGCGCGGGCCTCCTCGGCGTAGCGCAGGGTGTCCTCGCGGGCCTGGGCCAGCGCGGGGTGCGCACGGAACAGGCACAGCGCCTCGGCGTGGCGGGCGTCGGCCTCGGGGTCGTCGGCGGGGAAGCCCGTGTCGAGCAGTTCGCGCAGGCGCAGGTCGCCGGGGACCGCGGGATCGGGCGCGGAGGCGTCGAGCAGCAGCACGGGCAGGGTCGGGACGCCCTCGCGCAGGTCCGTGCCCGGGGTCTTGCCGGACTCGTGACTGTCGCTGGCGATGTCCAGCAGGTCGTCGGCGAGCTGGAAGGCGGTGCCGATGCGCTCGCCGTACTGGGTGACGATCTCGACGATCTGCTCGTCCGCGCCGGCCATCAGCCCGCCGAGGTGGCAGGCGACGGCGATGAGTGAGCCGGTCTTGCCCGAGATGACGTCCAGGTAGTGCCGGACCGGGTCGTCCTCGGGACGGGGGCCCGCCGTCTCCAGGATCTGGCCGGTCACCAGCCGCTCGAACGCGTCGGCCTGGACCCGGACCGCCTCGGGGCCGAGGTCGGCGAGGATCTTGGAGGCGCGGGAGAAGAGGAAGTCGCCGGTCAGGATGGCGACCGAGTTGTCCCAGCGGGCGTTGGCGCTGGCCGCACCGCGCCGCATCAGGGCCTCGTCCATGACGTCGTCGTGGTAGAGGGTGGCGAGGTGGGTGAGCTCCACGACCACGGCGGAGGGGATCACCCCGGGCGCGTTGGGGTCGCCGAACTGCGCGGCGAGCAGCACCAGCAGGGGGCGGAAGCGCTTGCCGCCGGCCTCCATGAGGTGCTGGGCGGTGACCGTGATGAACGGTACGTCGCTCTTGGTCGCCTCGGACAGGGCCTGTTCGACGGCCGCCATACCGATCTGGACGTCGGCTTCCAGTGTCTGATCCTGCACGCTCAGCCCGAAGGGCCCCACGACGGTCACCGGGAACTCTCCTGTCGCTGGTCGGTCGGTCGCACGGCTTCTGCCCAGAGGCGCCGCTGCCATCCTGTGCAGCGTATCCGGTCCGAAGACGATCACTGTGCCTGCCCGGCGTACCAACTGGTACGTCGTCGGAACTCCGGACAGGCCCAGCTACGGCTCAGCGGACGAACAGTGACGCCTGGTCGGCGAGATGCAGGAAGTACTGGGGCAGGATCCCCAGCACCAGGGTGACCAGGACGCCGAGGGCGATCGCGGTCGCGGTGAAGGCGCTCGGGACGGCCACCGTGGGCCCGTCCGGCCTGGGGTCGGAGAAGAACATCAGCACGATGACCCGGATGTAGAAGAACGCGGCCACGGCCGAGGAGAGCACACCGACGATCACCAGCGGAGTCGCACCGCTGCTCGCCGCCGCCTGGAAGACGGCGAACTTTCCGGCGAAGCCGCTGGTCAGCGGGATGCCGGCGAAAGCGAGCAGGAACAGCGCGAAGGTCGCGGCCACCAGCGGCGACCGCCGGCCGAGGCCGGCCCAGCGGGAGAGGTGGGTGGCCTCGCCGCCCGCGTCGCGGACCAGGGTGACGACGGCGAAGGCGCCGAGGGTCACGAAGGAGTAGGCCGCTAGGTAGAACATCACGGCCGAGAGGCCCTGCTTGTTCATGGCGATCACGCCGGTCAGGATGAACCCGGCGTGGGCGATGGACGAGTAGGCCAGCAGCCGCTTCACATCGGTCTGGGTGACCGCGACGATCGCGCCGACGACCATGGTGAGGATCGCCACACCCCACATCACCGGCCGCCAGTCCCAGGCCACGCCGGGGAAGGCTACGTAGAGCAGCCGCAGCAGCGCGCCGAAGGCGGCGACCTTGGTCGCGGCGGCCATGAAGCCGGTCACCGGCGTCGGCGCGCCCTGGTAGACGTCCGGGGTCCAGGCGTGGAAGGGAACCGCGCCGACCTTGAAGAGCAGGCCGACGCCGAGCATGGCGAGGCCGATCAGCAGCAGCGCGTCGTTGCCGGTGGTGTTGGCGAGCGCGGGGGTGGGGGTGGCGGTCCCCGAGACGACGTCGGCGATGCCGCCCAGCGAGACCGTGCCCGAGTACCCGTAGAGCAGGGCGAGACCGAACAGGAAGAACGCCGAGGAGAAGGCCCCGAGCAGGAAGTACTTCACCGCCGCCTCTTGCGAGAGCAGGCGCCGCCGCCGCGCCAGGGCGCAGAGCAGGTAGAGCGGGAGGGAGAAGACCTCCAGTGCCACGAACATCGTCAGCAGGTCGCTGGCGGCCGGGAAGAGGAGCATCCCGCCGACGGCGAACATGGTGAGCGGGAAGACCTCGGTGGTGGCGAAGCCGGAGCGGGCGGCGGACTTCTCCGCGTCGCTGCCGGGCACCGTCGCGGCCTGCGGCGCGAAGGCGTCGACCGGCGCGCCGGTGCTCGACCGGGGCTCCAGGCGGCGTTCGGCGAAACCGAGGACGGCGACGATGGCGATCAGGGCGATGGTGCCCTGCAGGAAGAGTGACGGACCGTCGACGGCCACCGCGCCCATCGCGGCGAGGTGCGCCTTGGTGGTCGCGTATCCGTCGGCGGCTAGGGCCACCACGGCCACGAACGCGCCGACCAGGCCGGCCAGGGCGATGCCGATCTGGGCCCAGTAGCGGCTGCGCCGGGGCAGGAACGCCTCAGCGAGGATGCCCAGCGCGGCGGCGGCGAAGACCACCAGCATGGGTGAGAGCTGGGCGTACTCGATGTGCGGGGCCGGGATGGCAGCACCCGTGCCGGACGGTCCGGCGGCGAGTGTCCACAGGCTGTGGACAACGGTCGGCGCGGCGCTCACTGGCCACCTCCGTTAGCGGTCGTGGGCGCGGCCTGCGCCGTGACCGGGTGCTGCGGCGCCGGATCGGTGCGCTGCACGTCAGTCAGGGTGGCCTTCACCGCCGGGTTGACGATGTCGGTGATCGGCTTCGGGTAGACGCCGAGGAGGAGCAGCAGCGCGATCAGCGGGGTGACCACGACCAGCTCGCGGACCCGGAGGTCGCGGAAGCCCTGTACCTCGGCCTTCACCGGTCCGGTCATGGTGCGCTGGTAGAGCACCAGCACGTACAGCGCGGCGAGGACGATGCCGAAGGTGGCGACGATGCCGATCACCGGGTAGCGGGTGAAGGTGCCCACCAGGACCAGGAACTCGCTGACGAACGGCGCGAGTCCGGGCAGCGACAGGGTGGCCAGGCCACCGATCAGGAAGGTGCCGGCGAGGATCGGGGCGACCTTCTGCACGCCTCCGTAGTCGGCGATCAGGCGGCTGCCCCTGCGGGACATCAGGAAGCCCGCGACCAGCAGCAGCGCGGCCGTGGAGATGCCGTGGTTGACCATGTAGAGGGTCGCGCCGGACTGGCCCTGGCTGGTCATCGCGAAGATGCCCATGATGATGAAGCCGAAGTGCGAGATCGAGGCGTACGCGATCAGGCGCTTGATGTCCTTCTGGCCTACCGCGAGCAGTGCTCCGTAGACGATGCCGATGACGGAGAGGACCAGGATCTCCGGAGCGAAGGTCTTGGACGCGTCCGGGAACAGCTGCAGGCAGAAGCGCAGCATCGCGAAGGTGCCGACCTTGTCCACGACCGCCGTGATGAGCACCGCGACGCCCGGGGTGGCCTCGCCCATCGCGTTGGGCAGCCAGGTGTGCAGCGGCCACAGCGGCGCCTTCACCGCGAAGGCGAACATGAAGCCCAGGAAGAGCGCGTTCTCGGCGACCGGGGAGAAGTGCAGCTTCCCCGAGGTGAGGGCCTGGGTGATGGTGCCCAGGTCGAAGGTGCCGTGGCCGCCGCTGCCGAGGCCCTGCTGCGCCGTGATGACGTAGAGGCCGATCACTGCGGCCAGCATGATCAGGCCGCCGAGGAGGTTGTACAGCAGGAACTTGACCGCGGCGTAGGAGCGCCGGCGGGCGTCCTCGCCGTGGGTGCGGTCGCCGAAGCCGCCGATGAGGAAGTACATCGGGATGAGCATGGCTTCGAAGAACACGTAGAACAGGAAGACGTCGGTGGCCTCGAAGGAGAGCACCACCATCGCCTCGACCGCCAGGATCAGGGCGAAGAAGCCCTGGGTGCGGCGGCTGCGCTCGAACGTGCCCGCGTCGTTGGCCACCGGGTCGGCGTCGTGCCAGGAGGCCAGCATGACGATGGGCACCAGCACGGCGGTGAGCAGGATCAGCACGACCGCGATGCCGTCCACCCCGACGCTGTAGCCGACGCCGAAGTTCGGGATCCAGGAGTGGTACTCGGTGAGTTGGAAGCGCGCCCCGCCGGGGGTGAAGCGGATCGCGATGATCGCGGCCAGGACCAGGGTCAGCAGCGAGATCCCCAACGGGATCGCCTTGTTGAGGTCGCGTCGCTTCGCCGAGGTCGCTGCGGGCAGCGCGGCGGTCAGGACCGCGCCGACCGCTGGGAGCGCGGCTGCGACAGTGAGGAGAGGGAAGGAACTCATGACACCGACCTCATCAGGAGAGTCGTGGCGACCAGCACCAGCGCGCCGCCCAACATCGACAGTGCGTAGGAGCGGACGTAGCCGTTCTGCAGCTTCCGCACCCGGCCGGAGGTACCGCCGACGGCGGCGGCGATGCCGTTGACCACGCCGTCGAAGCCCTTGGCGTCCAGGTAGACCAGGAACCCGGTGAGGTGCTCGCCGCCGCCGACCAGGACGACGTGGTTGAAGTCGTCCTGCAGCAGGTCCCTGCGGGCCGCGCGGGTGAGCAGCGAGCCCACCGGCGGCGCGGCCGGGACGGGCTGCCGTCCGTACATCAGCCAGGCGACCAGGACGCCGAGCACGATCACCGCCATGGTGATGCCTGAGACGGTGGTGGCGGTGAGCGGCGAGTTGCCCTCCTGGTGGCCGGTGACCGGGGCCAGCCAGTTCACGAAGGAGCTGTTCCAGGCGAAGAGCCCGCCGGCGAAGACCGAGCCGAGCGCGAGCACCACCATGGGGATGCCCATGATCGCGGGGGACTCGTGCGGGTGCGGGTCGTTGCCCTCGGCGTCCGGCACCCAGCGCTTCTGGCCGAAGAAGGTCATCAGCATCACGCGGGTCATGTAGAACGCGGTGACCGCGGCGCCGACCAGTGCGGCGCCGCCGAGGATCCAGCCCTCGGTGCCGCCGTGGGCGAAGGCCGCCTCGATGATCTTGTCCTTGGAGAAGAAGCCGGACAGGCCGGGGAAGCCGATGATGGCGAGGTAGCCGAGCCCGAAGGTGGCGAAGGTCAGCGGCATGTACTTCCGCAGGCCGCCGTACTTCCTCATGTCGACCTCGTCGTTCATCCCGTGCATGACCGACCCGGCGCCGAGGAACAGCCCGGCCTTGAAGAAGCCGTGGGTGACCAGGTGCATGATGGCGAAGACATAGCCGATCGGGCCGAGCCCGGCGGCCATCACCATGTAGCCGATCTGCGACATGGTCGAGCCGGCCAGGGCCTTCTTGATGTCGTCCTTGGCGCAACCGACGATGGCACCGAAGAGCAGCGTCACCGTGCCCACGCAGACCGTCGCGAGCTGGGCGGTCGGGGCGAGGTTGAAGATGGCGCTGGAGCGGGTGATCAGGTAGACGCCGGCGGTGACCATGGTGGCCGCGTGGATCAGCGCCGACACGGGTGTCGGGCCCTCCATGGCGTCCCCGAGCCAGGACTGCAGCGGCACCTGCGCCGACTTGCCGCAGGCCGCGAGCAGCAGCATCAGCGCGATGCCGGTGAGCGTCGCCTTGGACGCCGTCGAGGCGGCGCCGAACACCGGGCCGAAGGCGAAGCTGCCGAAGGTGCTGAACATCAGCATGATGGCGATCGACAGGCCCATGTCGCCGACCCGGTTGACCAGGAACGCCTTCTTGGCGGCGGTCGCCGCGCTCGGCTTGTGCTGCCAGAACCCGATCAGCAGGTACGAGGCGAGGCCGACGCCCTCCCAGCCCACGTACAGCAGCAGGTAGTTGTCGGCCAGGACCAGCAGCAGCATCGCCGCGAGGAAGAGGTTCAGGTACCCGAAGAACCGGCGGCGGCGCTCGTCGTGGGCCATGTAGCCCACCGAGTACACGTGGATCAGCGAGCCCACGCCGGTGATCAGCAGCACGAAGGTCATCGACAGCTGGTCCAGCTGGAATCCGACCTGCGCCTGGAATCCGCCCACGGACACCCAGGTGTACAGGTGCTCCAGCACCGGGCGGGAGGCCACCGGGCGGCCCAGCATGGAGAAGAACAGGACGAGCCCCACGGCGAACGAGGCCGTCGAGGCGAGGACGCCGAGCCAGTGGCCGATGGCGTCCAGGCGGCGTCCGCCCAGGAGGAGCACGACGGCTCCGGCCAGGGGTGCCGCGACCAGTACGGGGATGAGATTGTCCACGGTCAGTCAGCCTCCGCCGCTACAGCTTCATGAGGTTGGTGTCGTCGACCGAGGCCGAGTGACGGGTGCGGAAGACGCTCACGATGATCGCCAGTCCGACGACGACCTCGGCTGCGGCGACCACCATGGTGAAGAAGGCGATGATCTGCCCGTCCAGGTTGCCGTGCAGCCGGGAGAAGGTGACCAGGGCCAGATTGGAGGCGTTCAGCATCAGCTCCACGCACATGAACAGCACGATCGCGTTGCGCCGTACCAGGACGCCGGTGGCACCGATGGTGAACAGCAGCGCCGCCAGGTAGAGGTAGTTGACGGGGTTCATTCGGACGACTCCTCTACCTGGTCGGGAGCGGTGGTGGGGGTGCGGGCGGGAGTGCTCGCGGGGGTGCTCGCCGGGGTGCGGGTGACGGCCTTGCTGAGCTCGGTGCCGCCGCGCGGCGTGGGGGTCTTCCGCCCCAGCCACACCGCCGTGCCGGCTTCCAGCTCGCCCATGCGGTGCACGAGTTCGCCGCTGACGTCCCGCATCTGGCCTCGTGCGCGCAGGGTCGGGTTGACGGTCAGCTCGGAGACGCTGCCGTCCGGCAGCATCCCCGGAATGTCCACCGCGTTGTGCCGGGCGTAGACGCCGGGCGCGGGCAGCGGGGTGACCTGTGTGCCCAGGCGTACGCGCTGCTCGGCGAGTTCACGCTGGGTCTGCCGCTCCTCGGTGTGCTCGCGGTGGGTCAGCACCATCGCACCGATGGCGGCGGTGATCAGCAGCGCGCCGGTGACCTCGAAGGCCCAGACGTACTGGGTGAAGATCAGCCGGGCCAGCCCCTGCACGTTGCCCCCGGCGTTCGCCGCCTTGAGGCCGGTGAAGCTGCGCAGATTCGCGTTGGCGATGCCCGCGATCAGCAGCACGCCGAAGCCGAGGCCGCCGATGACGGCGGCCCAGCGCTGGCCCTTGAGCGGCTCCTTGACCGAGTCCTCGGAGGTGACGCCGACCAGCATGACCACGAAGAGGAACAGCATCATGATCGCGCCGGTGTAGACGACGATCTGGACGACGCCGAGGAAGACCGCCCCCTGCGCCATGTAGCAGATCGCCAGGGCGATCATCGTCCCGGCGAGGCAGAGTGCGGAGTGAACGGCCTTCTTGCAGAGCACCATGCCCAGCGCCCCGGAGACCGCCAGCACGGCGAGGACCCAGAACTGCACGGCCTCGCCGACGGAGGCGGCCCCGGTGAGGGGGGCGGCAGCCACGGAGATCATGCCGACGCACCCTCTTCCGAAGGCTTCTCGCCCTTGCTGACAGCGACCTGACGCTCCGTGCCCGGCGCGGCCTCGGTGACCAGCCCGCGGTAGTAGTCGCCCTCGTCCGTGCCGGGGAAGATCGAGTGCGGCGACTCGACCATGCCCTCGGTGAGGCCGGCGAGCAGCTGCTCCTTGGTGAAGATCAGCGACTCTCGGCTGCTGTCCGCCAGCTCGTACTCGTTGGTCATCGTCAGTGCCCGGGTCGGGCATGCCTCGATGCACAGCCCGCAGAGGATGCAGCGGGCGTAGTTGATCTGGTAGACCCGGCCGTAGCGCTCGCCCGGCGAGTAGCGCTCCTCGTCGGTGTTGTCCGCGCCCTCCACATAGATGGCGTCCGCCGGGCAGGCCCATGCGCACAGCTCGCAGCCGATGCACTTCTCCAGCCCGTCCGGATGCCGGTTGAGCTGGTGCCGGCCGTGGAAGCGGGGCGCGGTCGGCTTCTTGTACTCGGGGTACTGCTCGGTGAGCCGCTTCTTGAACATGGCCTTGAAGGTCACGCCGAAGCCGGCGGCGGGGCCCAGGCCGAAAGAGGAATGTTCAGTTGGCACCGTCGTCTCCCTTCGCTGCTGCGGTTACGGACAGGTGGGTGCGCGCTGCCCGGCGCGGCACCGGCGGGAGCTGCTGCCCCGGCAGGGGTGGCACCGGGAAGCCGCCCGCCATCGGGTCGAACTCCTCCGGGGCCTGGTCCTGCACCGGCTGCTCCTTCTTCCGCAGTGCGTCCCAGACGAGCGACAGCAGCAGTACCGCGACGACCACGCCGCCCGCGATGATGGCGTCCCGGCCCAGGCTGTAACCCTGGTCGCGGAGCGCCCGGAAGGTGGCGACCATGACCAGCCACACCAGGGACACCGGGATGAGGACCTTCCACCCCAGCTTCATGAACTGGTCGTAGCGGAGCCGGGGCAGGGTGCCGCGGAGCCAGATGAAGAAGAACAGCAGCAGCTGGATCTTGAGGATGATCCAGAGCATCGGCCACCAGCCGTGGTTGGCCCCGGCCCAGAACGCACTGACCGGCCACGGGGCCCGCCAGCCGCCCAGGAACAGGGTCGACGCCACCGCCGAGACCGTCACCATGTTGATGTACTCGGCGAGCATGAACATCGCGAACTTCAGCGAGGAGTACTCGGTGTTGAAGCCACCGACCAGCTCGCCCTCGGCCTCGGGGAGGTCGAACGGCGCGCGGTTGGTCTCGCCGACCATCGAGATGATGTAGACGACGAAGCTCACCGGCAGCAGCGCGACGAACCAGGTGTGCTTCTGCGCGTCGACGATCCCCGAGGTGGACATCGTCCCCGAGTAGATGAAGACCGCCGCGAAGGAGAGGCCCATCGCGATCTCGTAGGAGACCATCTGCGCGGCCGAGCGGAGCCCGCCGAGCAGCGGATATGTCGACCCCGACGCCCAGCCCGCGAGCACGATCCCGTAGATGCCGACCGAGGCCACGGCCAGGACGTAGAGCATCGCCACCGGGAAGTCGGTGAGCTGCATCGTGGTCCTGGTGCCGAAGATGGAGATCTCGTGTCCGGCCGGACCGAACGGGATCACCGCGATGGCCAGGAAGGCGGGGACGGCCGCGATCACCGGGGCGAGGATGAACACCACCTTGTCGGAGGCGGTGACGACCAGGTCCTCTTTCAGGGCGAGCTTCACCCCGTCGGCGAGGCTCTGCAGCATGCCCCAGGGGCCGTGCCGGTTGGGACCGATGCGCAGCTGCATCCAGGCGACGACCTTGCGCTCCCAGACGATCGCGACGAGCACGGTCACCAGCAGGAAGGCAAAGCAGAACACGGCCTTGACCAGGACCAGCCACCAGGGGTCCACCCCGAACAGCGACAGGTCCTCCGCGGCGAGGAACACTCCGTCGGGTTGCATCAGTTACCCCCTCCGTAGGTGGTGGCGGTGTTGTGGGCGGTGCTCCCCTGCGGGGAGACGGCGACCGGGGCGAGCCCCACCACCCGTCCGGGGACCGCGCCGAGGGCGCGGTGGGCGCCCCCCGGCGTGGAGTTGAGCGGGATCCACACGACGCGGTCGGGCAGTTCCGGGGTGATCGCCAGCGGCAGCGTGACGCTGCCACCGGGCCCGGACACCGACAGCGTCGCTCCCTCGGCGACGCCGACCTCGGCGGCGGTCGCGGGCGACAGCCGGGCCACCGCGGGGTGCCTGGTCCCGGCGAGTGCGGTGTCGCCCTGCTGCAGCGAGCCGTTGTCGAGCAGCTGCCGCCAGCCGCCGAGCACGGCCTCGCCCGCGGCCGGGCGCGGCAGCGGGCGCGCGAGCTCGGCCGGGGCCTCGACCCGCTCGCCGCGCCAGGCGCCCAGGGCGTCCAGCTCGCGGCGGGCGGTGGTGACGTCCGGAAGTCCCAGTGCGCTGCCCATGGCGTCGGCGAGCATGTGCAGCACCCGGAGGTCGCTGCTCAGGTGACGCTGCGTCATCTGGTCGGGCTTGAGGGCCGGTTCGAACAGCCGGACCCGGCCCTCCCAGTCCAGGAAGGTCCCGGCCTTCTCGGCGACGGCGGCCACCGGCAACACAACGTCGGCACGGTCGGTGACGGCACTCGGCAGCAGCTCCAGGCTGACGATGAACCCGGCTCGGTCCAGCGCAGCCTCGGCGGCGGCCGGGTCACCCAGGTCGGCCGGGTCGACGCCGCCGACGACCAACGCGTCCAGCTCGCCGCTCGCGGCGGCGGCGAGGATGCCGCCGGTGTCGCGGCCGTAGCGTTCCGGGATCTCGGCGACGCCCCAGGCGGCTGCGGTCTGCGCGCGCGCCTCGGGGTCGGTGACGGGACGTCCGCCCGGCAGCAGGCCGGGCAGCGCGCCGGCTTCGACGGCGCCGCGCTCGCCCGCCCGGCGCGGAATCCAGGCCAGCCGCGCGCCGGTGGCCCGGGCCAGCCGGACCGCCGCGCTCAGCGCGCCGGGGACGCCCGCCAGCCGCTCGCCGACCAGCAGCACCGCACCGGGCTGGTGCAGCGCCTCCGCGGCCCGGCCGGCGTCGCCGTCCAGCGGGTCGCCGTCGGCCAGCGCCTCCAGCCACTCGGCCTCGGTGCCGGGCGCGGCCGGAAGCAGCGCGCCGCCGAGCTTGGTGAGCCCGCGCGAGGCGTGCGTGGCGATCGAGTAGACCTTCAACCTGCGGGCGCGTGCGGCCTTGCGCAGCCGCAGGAACACGATCGGCGACTCCTCCTCGGGCTCGAACCCGACGAGCAGGGCCGCCGGGGCGGCCTCCAGGTCCTGGTAGGTCAGACCGGAGCCGTCGATGTCCACGCCGCGCCCGGCGACGGCCGCCGCGAGGAAGTCCGCCTCCTCGGCGCTGTGGATCCGGGCCCGGAAGTCCACGTCGTTCGTGCCGAGGGCGACCCGCGCGAACTTGGCGTAGGCGTACGCGTCCTCGACCGTGGCCCTGCCCCCGACCAGCACGCCGGTACGTCCCCGGGCGAGCCCGGACGCCGCCGCCCTGAGTGCCTCCGGCCAGGAGGCCGGGACCAGTTCCCCGTCCGCGTCGCGAACCAGCGGCGTCGCCAGCCGCTCCCGCGACTGCGCGTAGCGGAAGGCGAAGCGGCCCTTGTCGCAGGACCACTCCTCGTTCACCGCCGGGTCGTCCCCGGCCAGCCGGCGCATCACCTTGCCGCGCCGGTGGTCGGTGCGGATCGCGCACCCGGACGAGCAGTGCTCGCACACGCTGGGCGAGGACACCAGGTCGAACGGGCGCGAGCGGAACCGGTACGCCGCCGAGGTCAGCGCGCCCACCGGGCAGATCTGGATGGTGTTCCCGGAGAAGTACGAGCGGAAGTCGTCGCCCTCCCCGATGCCGACCTGCTCAAGCGCGCCGCGCTCCAGCAGCTCGATGAACGGGTCGCCCGCGATCTGCTCGCTGAACCGCGTGCAGCGCGCGCACAGGACGCAGCGCTCCCGATCCAGCAGCACCTGCGTGGAGATCGGCATCGGCTTCTCGTAGGTTCGCTTGACGCCCTCGAAGCGGCTGTCGGACTGACCGTGCGACAGCGCCTGGTTCTGCAGCGGGCACTCGCCGCCCTTGTCGCAGACCGGGCAGTCCAGCGGGTGGTTGATCAGCAGCAGCTCCATCACTCCGCGCTGCGCCTTCTCGGCGACCGGCGAGGTGACCTGGGTGCTGACGACCATGCCGTCGGTGACCGTCATGGTGCAGGACGCGACGGGCTTGCGCTGGCCCTCGACCTCGACGATGCACTGGCGGCAGGCCCCGACCGGGTCCAGCAGCGGGTGGTCGCAGAAGCGCGGGACCTCGACGCCGACCATCTCGGCGGCGCGGATGATCAGGGTGCCCTTGGGCACCTGCACCTGCACGCCGTCGATGGTGACGGAGCACAGCTCCTCGGGCGGCGGGGCCGCCGGGGTTCCAGGGGTCTTGGCCACTGTGGTCATGCGAGCACCCCCTTCTCCTGGGCGGTCTGATGGGCGGTTACGGAGGAGCCGCGGGAGGTGCGCGCGTCGGCCCAGACCGTGGAGGCGGCCGGGTCGAACGGGCAGCGGCCCTCGCGGAGGTGCTGCTCGTACTCCTCGCGGAAGTACTGCAGCGAGGAGAAGATCGGGCTGGCGGCGCCGTCCCCGAGGGCGCAGAACGACTTGCCGTTGATGTTGTCGGCGATGTCGTTGAGCTTCTCCAGGTCGCCCTCGACGCCCTGGCCCGCCTCGATCCTGCGCAGCAGCTGGACGAGCCAGTAGGTGCCCTCGCGGCAGGGAGTGCACTTGCCGCAGGACTCGTGGGCGTAGAACTCGGTCCACCGGGTCACGGCGCGGACCACGCAGGTGGTCTCGTCGAAGATCTGCAGGGCTTTGGTGCCGAGCATGGACCCGGCCGCGGCGACGCCCTCGTAGTCCAGCGGCACGTCCAGGTGCTCGTCGGTGAACATCGGGGTGGACGAGCCGCCCGGCGTCCAGAACTTCAACCGGTGGCCCTCGCGCACGCCGCCGGTGATCTCCAGCAGCTGGCGCAGAGTGATGCCGAGCGGCGCCTCGTACTGGCCCGGGTTGGTGACGTGCCCGGACAGCGAGTAGAGCGTGAAGCCGGGTGACTTCTCGCTGCCCATGGAGCGGAACCACTCGGTGCCCCGGTGCAGGATGCTGGGCACCGAGGCGATCGATTCGACGTTGTTGACCACCGTGGGGCAGGCGTAGAGGCCGGCGATGGCGGGGAACGGCGGCCGCAGCCTGGGCTGGCCGCGCCGTCCCTCCAGGGAGTCGAGCAGTGCCGTCTCCTCGCCGCAGATGTAGGCGCCGGCACCGGCGTGGACAGTGATCTCGAGATCGAAGCCCGAGCCGAGCACGTTCGTGCCGAGGTAGCCGGCCTGGTACGCCTCGGCCACCGCCGCGTGCAGTCGCCGCAGCACCGGCACGGTCTCGCCGCGCAGGTAGATGAAGGCGTGGCTGCAGCGGATGGCGTAACTCGCGATGATCATGCCCTCGATGAGCACGTGCGGATTGGCGAACAGCAGCGGGATGTCCTTGCAGGTGCCAGGCTCGCTCTCGTCCGCGTTGACGACCAGGTAGTGCGGCTTGCCGTCGCCCTGGGGGATGAACTGCCACTTCATGCCAGTGGGGAAGCCGGCCCCGCCGCGTCCGCGCAGCCCGGAGTCCTTGACCAGGGCGATGACCGCGTCCGGGTCCATCCGCAGGGCCTCGTGCAGGCCCTTGTAGCCGTCGTGGCGGCGGTAGGTGTCCAGGGTCCAGGGCCGGTCGTCGTCCCAGCTGTCGGACAGGACCGGGGAGAGCAGCTTCTCCGGGTTCTCGGCGGTCACTGCGCCGTTCCTTCCTCGTCGGTGGGAGCGGGAGCGGCGTCGCTCGGCGGCTCGTCCGCGTGCCGGGGCGCGACGATGCGCGTCCCGGCGCCCGTACCCGGCAGCGCCTCGCCGCGCGCGAGCCGCAGCCCGGCCATGGTCGGCGCGCCGCCCGCGCCGGACTCGTCCACCGCGCCGGGTCGTTCGTCCGGGAACCCGGCCAGGATCCGCGCCGTGTCCTTGAAGCCGCAGAGCCGCGCGCCACGGGTGGGGCGCACGTCCTGGCCGCCCGCCCTGAGCTCGTCGACGAGCTGCTTCGCGCTCTCCGGCGTCTGGTTGTCAAAGAACTCCCAGTTCACCATCACCACGGGCGCGTAGTCGCAGGCGGCGTTGCACTCGATGTGCTCCAGCGAGACCGAGCCGTCCGCGGTGGTCTCGTTGTTGCCGATACCGAGGTGCTGCTGCAGCTCGGCAAAGATCTGGTCGCCGCCCATCACCGCGCACAGCGTGTTGGTGCACACGCCGACGTGGTACTCGCCCGCGGGACGCCGCCGGTACATCGTGTAGAAGGTGGCGACTGCCGTGACCTCGGCCGTCGTCAGACCCAACTGCTCGGCGCAGTAACGGATCCCGGTCCGGCTGACGAACCCTTCCTCCGCCTGGACCAGGTGCAGCAGCGGCAGCAGCGCGGACCGGCTGTCCGGGTAGCGGTCGATCAGCTCCCGCGCGTCCGGGTCCAGCCTGGCCCGCACCTCGGCCGGGTAGACCGGAGCGGGCAGCTCCGGCAGGCCCAGCAGGGTGGGCGCACTCGCTGCGGGCGCACTCGCGTTGTCGGTGCTCACCGGTCCACGCCTCCCATCACGGGGTCGATCCCGGCCACGGCGACGATGACGTCCGCGACCTGCCCGCCCTCACACATCGCGGCCATCGACTGCAGGTTGGTGAAGCTGGGGTCACGGAAGTGCACCCGGTAGGGGCGCGTCCCGCCGTCGCTGACGACATGCACGCCCAGCTCGCCCTTGGGCGACTCCACCGCTTCGTACGCCTGTCCGGCCGGGACCCGGAAGCCCTCGGTGACCAGCTTGAAGTGGTGGATCAGCGCCTCCATCGACTCACCCATGATCGTGCGGATGTGGTCCAGGGAGTTGCCCATGCCGTCCGGTCCCAGCGACAGCTGCGCGGGCCAGGCGATCTTCTTGTCCTCGACCATGACCCGGCCGGGGCCGCTGCCGCGCAGCTGGTCCAGGCACTGGTCGACGATCCGCAGCGACTGCTCCATCTCGGCGAGCCGGATCAGGAAGCGCCCGTACGAGTCGCAGGTGTCGGTGGTCGGCACCTCGAACTCGTACTGCTCGTAGCCGCAGTACGGCTGCGACTTCCGCAGGTCGTGCGGCAGGCCGGTGGACCGCAGGATCGGCCCGGTGGCGCCGAGCGCCATGCAGCCGGCCAGGTCCAGGTAGCCGACGTCCACCAGCCGCGCCTTGAACACCGGGTTGTTCGTCGCGAGCTTGTCGTACTCGTGCATCCGCGAACGCAGCAGCTTCACGCCCTCGCGGATCTGGTCCAGCGCCCCCGGCGGCAGGTCCTGGGCGAGGCCTCCGGGGCGCACGTACGCGTGGTTCATCCGCAGCCCGGTGACCAGCTCGAAGATGTCGAGGATGATCTCCCGGTCACGGAAGCCGTAGATCATCAGCGTGGTCGAGCCGATCTCCATGCCGCCGGTGGCCAGGCACACCAGGTGCGAGGAGATCCGATTCAGCTCCATCATGAGCACCCGGATGATGCTCGCCCGCTGCGGGATCTGCTCGGTGATCCCCAGCAGCCGCTCCACCGCCAGGCAGTAGGCGGTCTCGTTGAACAGCGGAGTCAGGTAGTCCATGCGGGTCACGAAGGTCGTGCCCTGGGTCCAGTTCCGGTACTCCATGTTCTTCTCGATGCCCGTGTGCAGGTAGCCGATCCCGCACCGCGCCTCGGTGACGGTCTCGCCGTCGATCTCCAGGATGAGCCGCAGCACCCCGTGCGTGGAGGGGTGCTGCGGACCCATGTTGACGATGATGCGCTCGTCGTCGGCCTTCGCCGCCGCCGTCACGACCTCGTCCCAGTCGCCACCGGTGACGGTGTAGACGCGCCCCTCGGTGGTCTCCCGGCCCGGCGCTTCCGCGTGTTGAGTGCTCATCAGCTGTAAGACCTCCGCTGGTCGGGAGCCGGGATCTGCGCGCCCTTGTACTCGACGGGGATGCCGCCGAGCGGGTAGTCCTTGCGTTGCGGGTGGCCCAGCCAGTCGTCCGGCATCATGATCCGCGTCAGCGCCGGGTGGCCGTCGAAGACGATGCCGAAGAAGTCGTACGTCTCCCGCTCGTGCCAGTCGTTCGTCGGGTAGACCGAGAACGTCGAGGGGATGTGCGGATCGTCGTCCGGGGCCGAGGTCTCCACCCGGATCAGCCGGTTGTGGGTGATCGACCGCAGGTGGTAGACGGCGTGCAGCTCCCGGCCCTTGTCCCCCGGGTAGTGCACCCCGCTCACACCGGTGCAGAGCTCGAAGCGCAGCGCCGGATCGTCCCGCAGGGTCCTCATCACCTGCGGCAGGAACTCGCGCTGGACGTGGAAGGTGATCTCGCCCCGGTCCACGACCGTCTTCTCGATCACCGCGCCGACCCGGAGCCCCTGCTCCTCCAGCGCGCCCTCCAACTCGTCCGCGACCTCGTCGAACCAGCCCCCACCGTACGGTCGCGCCGTCGGCCCGGGCAGCACGATGGGGGTGACCATCCGCCCGTACCCGGAGGTGTCGCCGCTGCCGCCGCCGACACCGTTGCCGCCACCGAACATCCCGTGCCGGACGCCGACGATCTCCAGCTCCGTGCCCTCGCGCGGGGTGTGCACGACCTCGTCGCTGTCGCTCATCGCAGCAGCCCCTTCATCTCGATCGTCGGGACCGCCTGCAGCGCCTGCTGCTCCGCCTCGTCCTCCGCCTTGGCGCGCTGGGCGCCGAGCTTCTCGTGGCGGATCTGCTCGTGCAGCTTGAGGATGGCGTCCATCAGCATCTCCGGACGGGGCGGGCAGCCAGGCAGGTAGATGTCGACGGGGATGACATGGTCGACGCCCTGGACGATCGCGTAGTTGTTGAACATCCCGCCGGACGAGGCGCAGACGCCCATCGAGATGACCCACTTGGGGTTGGCCATCTGGTCGTAGACCTGGCGCACCACCGGGGCCATCTTCTGGCTGACCCGCCCGGCGACGATCATCAGGTCGGCCTGCCTCGGAGACCCTCGGAAGACCTCCATGCCGAAACGGGCGAGGTCGTACCGCCCCGCGCCGGTCGTCATCATCTCGATGGCGCAGCAGGCGAGTCCGAAGGTGGCCGGGAAGAGGGAGCTCTTCCGCACCCAACCGGCGGCCTGCTCGACCGAGGTGAGCAGGAAGCCGCTGGGCAGCTTCTCCTCGATACCCATCTGGTGTCCTCTCAGCGCTCGGGCGGATTCGCGGTGTCGACGATGACGGCGTCGTCCCTGATCAGTCCCACTCCAGCCCCCCGCGCCGCCATACGTACGCGTATGCGACGAAGACGGTGGCGATGAACAGCACCATCTCGACCAGGCCGAAGATCCCCAGGGCGTCGAAGGTGACGGCCCAGGGATAGAGGAAGACGATCTCGATGTCGAAGACGATGAAGAGCATCGCCGTCAGGTAGTACTTGATCGGGAACCGGCCACCGCCGGCCGGCTGCGGCGTGGGTTCGATGCCGCACTCGTAGGCATCCAGCTTGGCGCGGTTGTAGCGCTTGGGGCCGGTCAGCGCGGCCATCGCCACGGAGCCGACCGCGAAGGCAGCCGCGAGGGCGCCAAGTACCAGAATCGGCGCATATGCGTTCATAACCGAACGACCTCCCAAGACAGCCGGGTCGGCGCCTGTCCCTGTCGGTGACTGCGGGTCCGTACAGCTCGGGAGCGTGATCAGCTCATGTGAGGCAGTTCACAAGCCCCCAAGACGGCTGCATCCTATGCCCGTTCGCATGTGATCTGCGACACGGGTGTCAGCCCCATCATTGTGATCTACGCCACCCGATGAATGATCATGAAGCAGTGGGTGGGCAAAATCAGCCACATCCCGTGTGCTTTCCTTCACAAACGGTAATCCGGCACGCCATCACTGCAGCTCGGAGGCGTATCGCTTATCAGAATGGCGACTTCCAGCGCAAGTTTTGCCGGTGCCGGTGCGGCATGTTAGTGATCCAGTCCCCGACCGGGTGGTCGCCGAGGCGGGGCGTTGACGGCACGCAAAAGTCCTGGCCCGGAGCAGACGCCGTCCGCTCCGGGCCAGGACCCGGTTCACCGCACGTCCCGCCGCTCAGGCCCGCGGCGCGACCTTGGCCAGGCCGTTGATGATGCGGTCCATCGCGTCGCCGCCCTGCGGATCGGTCAGGTTCGCCAGAAGCTTCAGCACGAACTTCATCAGCACCGGGTGGGTGAGACCGTGCTGGGCGGCCATCCGCATCACCAGCGGGTTGCCGATGGCCTTCACGAAGCCGCGCCCCAGCGAGTAGTAGCCGCCGTAGACGTCCTTGAGGATCTTCGGGTACGCCTCCAGCGCCCGTTCCCGGCCGAGGTCGGTCTGCCGCGCCAGCGCCTGGACGATGACCCCGGCCGCGATCTGGCCGGATTCCATCGCATAGGCGATGCCCTCACCGTTGAACGGGTTGACCATCCCGCCGGCGTCACCGACCAGGAGGAAGCCGCGGGTGTAGTGCGGCTGCCGGTTGAAGGCCATCGGCAGGGCGGCGCCGCGGATCGGCTCGGTCATGTTCTCCGGGGTGTAGCCCCACTCCTCGGGCATGCCCGCGCACCACACCTTGAGCAGCTCGCGGTAGTCGATGTCCTTGAACGAGGACGTGGTGTTGAGCAGGCCGAGGCCGACGTTGCTGGTCCCGTCACCCATGCCGAAGATCCAGCCGTAGCCCGGCAGCAGCTTCTGCTGCCCGCCGCGCCGGTCCCAGAGCTCCAGCCACGACTCCAGGTAGTCGTCGTCGCTGCGCGGGGAGTTGAAGTAGGTCCGGTAGGCGACGCCCATCGGCCGGTCCTCGCGCCGGTGCAGGCCCATCGCCAGGGAGAGCCGGGTCGAGTTCCCGTCCGCCGCGACGACCAGCGGCGCGCGGAAGGTGACCTCGCGCTTCTCCTCTCCCAGCTTCGCGGTGACGCCGACGATCCGGCCGGTGCGCTCGTCCAGCAGCGGCCCGGTCACGTTGCACAGCTGGTGCAGCTTGGCGCCGGCCTTCTCCGCCTGGCGCGCCAGCAGCTCGTCGAAGTCGGCGCGCTTGCGGACCAGGCCGTAGTCGGGGAAGCTCGCCAGCTCCGGCCAGTCCAGTTCGAGCCGGACCCCGCCGCCGATGATCCGCAGACCCTTGTTGCGCAGCCAGCCGGCCTCCTCGGAGATGTCGATGCCCATGTCGACCAGCTGCTTGGTGGCGCGCGGCGTCAGCCCGTCCCCGCACACCTTCTCCCGCGGGAAGTGCGCCTTCTCCAGCAGCAGCACCTCGAGTCCGGCCCGCGCCAGGTGGTAGGCCGTCGTGGATCCCGCCGGGCCGGCCCCGACGACGATGACATCCGCCTCGGCCTCGACAGCGGCAGTCTCGATGGCTGCGGCCTGCTGGGTCACCTGCGACACCTGGGACTCCTGCTGCTCTCGTCGGAAGGAACGGCAGCCCGAGAGGGGCCACTGCGCAGTCTAGGAGATCCCCCCGCGGGCGTGGCCTACGCTGGCCCGGGTCCACCCGGTCCAGGCTCAGAACGACAGAACAGGGGGCGCAGATGCACATCGGCGTCATGGGACACGAGGGGCTGTCCGCGATCACCGAGATGCTGGTCCGCGGCGAGCTCTGGCGGCTGGTCACCGGCTACCAGACCTACGGCCTGGTCGGCGTCAGCCCCCTCGGCGAAGGCCCGGAGACCTGGTTCGCCACTGCCGTGCTGGAGCACGGTGGCGCACTGGAGGTCATCGGCGCCCCCGCGCACCCCTCCCCAGCGCTGCTGCGCCAGGCCCGCGCCGTGCACCGCCTCGCCCCGGGCATCGACCCCACGGCCGCGCTGCTCGGCCTGGTCGACGAGCTCGTCGCGGTCTGGGACGGCGAACCCGGCGGCCCGATCGCCGACGCCGTCGAACGCGCCCGCGGCGCCGGCATCGAGGTGCACGTCATCTGGCCGCCCGGGTCCGAACGCGCGTCCTGAGCAAAGGCCCTGACTGGGGGTCCTGACCGGGGGTCCTGACCGGAGGGCCCGCGTTAGGCCCGCACTCCGCGGTGGAGGGCGACGATGCCGCCGGTGAGGTTGCGCCAGGCGACGCCGGACCAGCCGGCGGACTTGAGGCGGGCGGCCAGGGCCGGCTGGTCGGGCCAGGCGCGGATGGAGTCGGCGAGGTAGACGTAGGCGTCCGGGTTGCTGCTGACCGCGGTGGCGACCGGCGGCAGAGCGCGCATCAGATACTCGCTGTAGACGGTGCGGAACGGCGCCCAGGTGGGGTGGCTGAACTCGCAGATGACGACCCGGCCGCCCGGCCTGGTGACGCGCAGCAGCTCGCGCAGTGCGGCGTCGGTGTCCTGGACGTTGCGCAGGCCGAAGGAGATGGTGACGGCGTCGAACACGCCGTCGGCGAAGGGCAGCCGGGTGGCGTCGCCTGCCGTGAGCGGCAGTTCGGGGTGGCGCCGCTTGCCCTCGCGGAGCATGCCGAGGGAGAAGTCGCAGGGCACGACGGTCGCTCCGGCCTCGGCGAAGGGGAGCGAGGAGGTCGCGGTCCCGGCGGCGAGGTCGAGGATGCGCTCGCCCGGCCTGGCGTCCACCGCGTGGGCGACGGCCTTGCGCCAGAGCCGGGTCTGCCCCAGCGAGAGCACGTCGTTGGTCAGGTCGTACTTGGCCGCCACGTCGTCGAACATCGAGGCGACTTCGTGCGGCTGCTTGTCCAGGGAGGCTCGGGTCACGGACCCCATTGTTCACCCAGCGGAGGGCTACTCATGCCCGGCGGTGGACCAGGCGTCCCGCAAGCACGGTCGCCAGGCACTCGCCCTCCGCCGAGAACACGGCCAGGTCCGCCCGACCACCGACCTCCAGTACCGGTGCCCGGTCGCTCGCAGCGAGCATCACCCGCCCCGCCGCCGCGCGCAGTGCGGGGTCGGCGAGATGCTCGGGGCGAGCGGCGGTCGCGCCGAGACGCAGCAGGGCGTGCACGCGCTCGCGCGCGCTGGGCGCGTCCGGCAGCGGGCCCTCGTGCAGCAGTCCGGGACCGATGGAGCCGCGCCAGCGGCGTACCCGGGCCTGCGGGTACGCCGCTTCGAGCTGCGCGGCCGGGCCGAGCGCGGCGACGCGCTCGCCGTCGACCGCCACGGCAGTGCCGGCCGCGGCGGTGTCCGCCGCGGCGTGGATCGTCAGCACGGAGACGTCAGCACGGAGACGTCAGTTGGCGTTGAGGAGCTTCAGCTCCGGGTGCGCCGTGCCGCCCTCGATCGCCGTGGAGGCGATGTGCGAGAAGGCGTGGTCGTTCACCGGGTCGTTGGCCGGGTCGTCGTGCACGACCAGGTGCTCATAGGTGGTGGCGCGCTGGGCGGGGACGCGGCCCGCGGCGCGGATCAGGTGGATCAGTTCCATCCGGTTGGAGCGGTGCTTGGCGCCGGCGGAGGAGACCACGTTCTCCTCCAGCATGACCGAGCCCAGGTCGTCCGCGCCGTAGTGCAGGGTGAGCTGGCCCATCTCCTTGCCGACGGTCAGCCAGGAGCCCTGGATGTGCGCGACGTTGTCGAGGAAGAGCCGGGCCACCGCGATCAGCCGCAGGTACTCGAACAGAGTGGCCTGGGTGCGGCCCTTGAGGTGGTTGTTCTCGGGCTGGTACGTGTACGGGATGAAGGCGCGGAAGCCGCCGGTGCGGTCCTGCACGTCGCGGATCATGCGCAGGTGCTCGATGCGCTCGGCGTTGGTCTCGCCCGTGCCCATCAGCATGGTGGAGGTGGACTCGACCCCCAGGTTGTGGGCGATCTCCATGATCTCCAGCCAGCGTTCGCCCGACTCCTTCAGCGGCGCGATGGCCTTGCGGGGGCGCTCGGGCAGCATCTCCGCGCCGGCGCCCGCGAAGGAGTCGAGCCCGGCGGCATGGATGCGGCGGATGGCCTCCTCGGCGGTGACGCCGGAGATCCGCGACATGTGCTCGATCTCGGACGCGCCGAGGGAGTGGATGACCAGCTGCGGGAAGTCCTTCTTGATGGCGGAGAAGGCCCGCTCGTAGTACTCCACGCCGTAGTCGGGGTGGTGGCCGCCCTGGAACATGATCTGCGTGCCGCCGAGCTCGACGGTCTCCGCGCAGCGGCGCAGGATCTCCTCGAGGTCGCGCGACCAGCCCTTCTCGACGTCCTTGGGCGCGGCGTAGAAGGCACAGAACTTGCAGGCGGTGACGCAGACGTTGGTGTAGTTGATATTGCGTTCGATGATGTACGTCGCGATGTGCTCGGTACCGGCGTAGCGGCGTCGGCGGGCGGCGTCGGCGGCGGTGCCGAGGGCGTGCAGGGGGGCGTGACGGTAGAGGTCGAGCGCTTCGTCCGGTGTGATGCGCCCCCCTGCCGCCGCGCGGTCGAGGACAGCCTGCAGATCCGTCTCCTGGGGCTGGGCGGTCTCGAGCACCTCGGCGTCCTCTCATTCACAGCGATCACAGCGACGTAGACATGGAACCGCCGCCCAGACTACGCCAGGACCGTCACCGCACCTTGTGGAAGTCCCCGCTGGGGTTCCCGCTGCCCGCGGCGTTGACCTGGTGGTGCAGCGTTCCGTCCGGGTTCAGCGTGAAGACCTGGGCGTCCGAGTTGGACGAGCACACGGTGGCGCTGCTGCCGGGCAGCAACCGGTCCTGGAAGGTGATGCTGGTCGCCGTCGCCGACGAGAGCCTCTCGCCGCCCAGGCAGGCGGTCCCGGCAAGGCCGGGAACGGTGGTGATGCTGGTGGTGTTCTCCACGCCCTTCGGACCGGGCCGGATGGTGATGGACATCTCCTCGGTGAGCAGCCCGTCCTGGGTGGTCATCGTCCCGGTCCAGGTGCCTAGGAAGACGGCGGGGACCGCGTTGGGGCTGCTCGGTCCCGGGGACGGCGGGGCGGGCGGGCTCGACGGCGGGGAGGCGGGGGCGCCGGGTGCGGTGGTGGGCGCGGTGGCGGTCGGGCCGGCGCTCGCGCTCTGCGCCGGGGTGCTGACGGCGGGCGTCGTGCTCCCCCCGGCGCCGATGACCGGGTTGCCGCCCTGGTGGCTCATCAGCAGCGGCACCAGCACCGCCGCGAGGACGACCAGCACCGCGCCGCCGACCACGGCCGGTGCCCGCCACAGCGGGCGGCCCGGCGGCTTGTCGAACGGCGGCGTGCCCGAGCCCGCCGAATCGCCCGCCGAATCGCCCGCCGAGCCGCTCGGCGATCCGCCCGCTGTGACGCCGCTCGGCGGTGTGCCCGCAGGCTCGGGCTGTCGGTCGGCGACGGTTCCTGGCGGCGGGGGCACAGGCAGCGAGCCGTACGAGGCCGGCGGCGGCCCGAAGCCTGCCCGTCCCCCGCCGCCACCCCTGTCCGGCTCGCTGTGCGAGACACCCTCCGTTGCCTCAGCCTCCAGGTCCGTCTCCAGGTCCAGCAGTTCCGCCGTGCGCCGCCCCACCGAGGCGACCAGCAACGGCGGCAGCCAGCCGTCGGCAGGTCCCAGCCCGCCCAACGCCGCCCGCAGTTCGTCCAGTGCGGGCCGCGCCCCCGGCTCCTTCGCCAGGCAGCGTTCGACGATCTGCCGCAGCGGCCCGTCCGCCATGGCGTCCAGTCGGGGCGGCTCGTGGATCACCCGGTACAGCAGCACCGGCGCGCTGACGCTGTCGCCGAAGGGCCCGACCCCCGTGGCCGCATAGGCGAGCACCCCGCCGAGCGAGAAGACGTCACTCGGCGCCCCCGCCGCCTCGCCCGCGCCCTGCTCGGGCGACATGTAGCCCGGCGAGCCGACGACGTATCCGGAGCGGGTCAGCGCCGTCGCGGCGTCCAGGGCACGGGCGATGCCGAAGTCGATGAGGCGCGGCCCGTCGAGGGTGAGCAGCACATTGGACGGCTTCAGGTCGCGGTGCACCAGGCCCGTGGCATGGACCGCGGCGAGCGAATCCGCGAGCCCGACCCCGAGCACCTGTACGGACGCCTCCGGCAGCGGTCCGAACTCCCGTACGGCGGCGTCCAGTCCGGGGCCGGGGACGTAGCCGGTGGCGACCCACGGCTGCTCGCTCTCGGTGTCCGCGTCCAGCACGGCCGCCGTCCAGCGGCCGCCGACCAGGCGCGCCGCCGCCACCTCCTGCCGGAAGCGGGCGCGGAAGTCGGTGTCGTCGGCGAGCTCGGTGCGCACCAGTTTCACCGCCACCGTGCGCCCACCCGCCGTACGCCCCAGGTAGACCCGGCCCATACCGCCCGCACCGAGCCGCCCCAGCAGCCGGTACGCACCGATCTGCCGAGGATCTCCCGCCCCCAACGGTTCCATGACTGGCCATCATGGCGGCTCGGCGGACGGTTCGTCAGACCTTGTCGACGATTCGGTCGAGCAGGCGCACGCCTGTCGTGCTCATCCCGATCCGTCGGGCGAACTCCCGCATCCCGGCGAGCTGCCGCTCGCCGAAGGAGAAGTCCAGGGCCTCGGCGAAGTAGCGACGCAGTAGTTCCTGGTCGAACGACTCCCAACGGGAGGTCTGCTCGGCGACCTTGTCGACCTCGGCCATGGAGAGGTCACGCGAGTCGAGGAAGGCCCGGTGCACCTCGCGGGCGAGCTCCGGTTCGCGCTCCAGGAAGTCCCGGCGGACGGCCCACACCGCGAAGACGAAGGGGAGCCCGGTCCAGGCCTTCCACATCTCGCCCAGGTCGTGGACGTCCAGGCCCAGCCGCGGCGCGTCGTGCATCGTGGCGCGCAGCGCCGCGTCGCCGATGAGGACGGCTGCGTCGGCCTCCTGCATCATCAGCGCGAGGTCCGGCGGGCAGGTGTAGTAGTCCGGCTCGACCCGGTACTGCTCGGTGAGAAGCAACTGCGCCAGGCGTACAGACGTACGACTGGTCGAGCCGAGGGCGACCCGACGCCCGTCCAGCTGGTCCAGCGGTACCTGACTGACGATCACGCACGACAGCACCGGACCGTCGCTGCCCACGGCGATGTCCGGCAGCACGACCAGGTCATCGGCGTTGCGCAGGTACTCGACGCAGGTGATCGGGGAGATGTCCAGGTCCCCGGCGACCAGGGCGTCGCTCAGCCGCTCCGGGGTGTCCTTGGTCAGGTCCAGGTCGAGCAGGCTGCCGCTCCGCGCCAGGCCCCAGTAGATGGGCAGGCAGTTGAGGAACTGGATGTGTCCCACGCGGGGTCGGACGAGGGGCCGGATGAGGCCGTCCTGAGCGCCGTTCCAGGTGCCGTGCTCGGTACCGTCCTCGGTGCTGCCGATGCTGTCGGGTTCGCCGTCACGCTCGGTGTATGTGTCCACACCGAGCACAGTAGACCGGGGAGTGAGATCTTCCCTGGCCGGGCCCGGAGCTGCGTGCTAGGGTTTCTCGCAGTTGCAGTTTGATTTCCCATGCAGTACTCGAGCCTGCGGAGCATGTGACCGCGGGCTTCTGTAGTTTTCAGACTTTGTCAAAGAAGTACCTGAAGGCGGGGCGATCAGCGCAGCGGACCGGGCACCACGAGGTGTGGTGTCCTTTACGTCCCTCGCAAGGAGAACGGTATGGCGACCGGAACCGTCAAGTGGTTCAACGCCGAGAAGGGCTTCGGCTTCATCGCCCAGGACGGCGGCGGCCCCGACGTCTTCGTCCACTACTCCGCCATCAACGCGGCCGGCTTCCGCTCGCTTGAGGAGAACCAGGCCGTGGAGTTCGACGTCACGCAGGGTCCCAAGGGCCCGCAGGCTGAGAACGTCACCCCGGTCTGAATTCCATCCACTGATCACCAGTCCCTGATCATCTCCGATCGGGTCGTCTGATCGTCCGGTGGCTTCCACAGCACCAACCCAAGGGGGCCCGCGTCGCACCAGCGACGACGGGCCCCCTGCCTTTCCCGCGCTCTCCGGCCTGCCGTGGACCGGCCGGTCTTACTCGCGGAGCTACTGGGGCCCGCGGCGCCAGCCGCTGATGTTACGGCCGGCAGCGCGGCAAGCGAAGGTTCCGGGCGGCGGGCACCCGAGCCCTATCGCTCCCCAGGTCGTTACTCCCCGTCCTGCTCGCCGCGCCCCATCCCCGCGTGCAGCAGCCGCCCCCGCAGGGCGACCTCGATCTCGAACCGCGCGTCCGGGTCCGCCAGCGCCTCGCCGAACAGCGCCTCGATCCGACGCATCCGCTGCCGCACCGTCTGCGGATGCAGGCCCAGTCGTGCGGCCACCTCGGGGGCGCTGCCACGGCTGGTATCCAGCCACACCAGCAGCGTGGCCTCCAGCCGGCGTCGGCGCTTCGCGGTCAGCCCGTCGAGCGGTGCCAGCCGGCGGTCGCCGAGCAGGCGTACCAGCTCCTCGTCCCCGAGCAGCAGCACGGACGACAGCTGGCGGTCGCAGTGCACCAGGCCGGGCGCCGCGTCCTGCGGCATCCGAACGGCGACGGTACGGGCCCAGCGCAGCGACTGCGCCGCCTGCGGGCCCGGGACGGCGGGGCCGATCACCGCCGTGCGGTCGGCCAGCGCGCGCCCCAACTGCTCCATCCGGCCGTCCGTGTCGGGATCGGCGAGGAAGAGGCACGGCTCGGGACCGTCCAACTCGGCGAGCGCGGACGGCAGCGTCCGCAGCCCTGCCGCCACCGAACCCGCCGACCCGCCGGGCAGCAGCGCCACGCCCGCGATCCGCTCCGGCAGTTCCCAGCGCGCGGCCCGCGCTGCCTCGACCAGCACCGGCTCGCCCGCCCCGCTCGCGAGCAGCGTCACCATCCGCTGCCGGGAGCGGCGCAGCGTCCCCACGGCGTCGGCGCGTGCCTCGGCGTAGCCCTCGACGGAGGCGGCCGCCATCTCGTCGATGTGCGCGAAGATCGCCTCCGCCAGCACGGCCATCGCGGTCGGCGGCATCCCCACCCGTCGCGCCACCTGGGCGTACCGGCGCCAGGCAAGTCGCGCGCCGAGCCGGTACGCGGCCTGCAGCGCGTCCAGGCTGCGCCCCTCCCGCCACTCGCCGCGGCCCAGCGCCCGGTAGACCTGCAGCGACTCCTCGGGCGAGGCGCTGTCGTCTGCGACGAGCTCGGCGAACTGCGCGAGTGCGCGGGCCGCACCCTGCTGGATACCCGCTCCGAAGCTGCCGTCCAGAGGCCTGGCGTACTCGGGTATCTGGCGGCGGATCTCCCGCACGATCTCGGGCACCAGCCGCACGTTCTCGGCCCTGATCAGCGCCGCGAACCCGGGCGGCAGTACCGCCCACGGACGGTCCCTGGCCGCGTGCTGTGGCGCTGCATGCTGTGGCGTCATGACCTGCGCTTTGGCAATCACCTGCATGGATGCGGCCATATGACCTCCTCCGCCGGTCCGGAATGCCTGCCAGTGCTGCATATCTTTAAATTGCCAGCATTCAGTGGCAGCTTCCGGAAATTCACATCCCCCCGACGTGAAAAATCCGCACACAATTCTTTCGGAGAATCTTGGTCTCCGTTGCTTGCGTCGCAGTATCTTCTGGTTGTTACTGGCGTGTCAACGACCGGAAGCGGAGGCCGATCACCCGCTTCCTCCGGCCCTCCTGCCTGCGGCACCTGCCGATCACACTGGTCCGGTCGGTCCCGAACCCGCCGTCTGCCGGGAGCGGGAATTTCCGCGCAGAATCCTTTCATCGGGCCCCGAGCAGCAGTTCCTCGCCCGATTACGGTCGCGTCTCGCCTCCGGCGGCACCGGGGGCGAGACGGGCCCGCCGGAATCCGAAATGGCCCCGCAGTCACCGTGCCACCGGTCGGCGCCGGGGCCGCCGGATGCGATGCAGGACCCCGAGGCCAGGGGCGCCGCCTGGGCACGGACGACGCGCCGTCAGGCTGCGGAGCCATGGCCGCTGCCACTTTGCCCTGGTCCGAGTTATACGTATAACCTGACAGCGCCGCCGCCCGTCCGCACCCCGCCCCGAGGAGAACAGCCGCTGTGGGCTACCTCACCGTCCTGCGCAGTCCCCAGGTCGCCCGTCTGCTGCTTGGAACCCTCACCGGACGCCTCCCCGCCGGAATGACCGTCGTCGCCATAGCCCTCGCCCTCCACGGCGCCGGCGCCGCGTACGCGCAGATCGGGCTCACCACCGCCGTCTACGCCATCGCCGCGGCCATCGGCGGCCCGGTGCTCGGCCGAGCTGTCGACCGCGTCGGCCAGCCGCGGGTCCTGCTCGCCTCCGCCGCGGTCGCCGCCTTCGGCTACGCCGCCCTGGCGGTCGCCCCGAGCCAACCCGCCGCCGCGATGGCAGGTGCCGCACTCGCGGGGCTCGCCATGCCGCCGCTCGAACCCTGCCTGCGCTCGCTCTGGCCGGACATCGTCGCCCCTGCCGCCCTGGAGACCGCCTACGCGCTGGACTCCGCCTCGCAGCAGATCCTCTACGTGGCGGGCCCCTTGCTCGTCGCCGGCGTCGCGACACTCGTCACTCCGTCGGCCGCACTGTGGCTGGCCGCGGGGCTCGGGCTGCTCGGCACGCTCACCGTCGCCACCTCCGCACCGGCCCGCGCATGGCGGGCCCCCGCCGCCCCTGTGGCCGCCGGCGGAGCGGGCTGGCTCGGCCCGCTCCGCTCACCCGGGCTGGTCCTGCTGCTGCTCGCCTTCGCCGGTACCGGCTGGGCCGTCGGCGCGCAGAACATCCTCTTCGTCGCCTACGCCCAGGCCCACCCCGGTATCCCGGGCGGCGCGGGAGCGCTGCTCGCCCTCGCCGCCCTGGCCGGGCTGCTCGGTGCGCTCGCCTACGGCGCCGTCCGGTGGACCGCTCCGACCGCCACGCGCACCTGGGCCCTCGCCGGCGGCATGGCGTTCTGCTACCTGCCGCTGCTCCTCGTCCCCTCCCCTGCCGGTATGGGCGTGGCGGCGTTCGCCTCCGGGCTCGGGCTGGCCCCACTGCTCGCCGCAGCGTTCGTGCTGATCGCGGAGCTGGCCCCGGCCGGCACGACGACCGAGGCTTTCGCCTGGCTGGTCACCCTGTTCGCCACCGGAAACGCGCTCGGCTCAGCCGTCAGCGGCGCCCTCGTCTCGGGCTCGCTGCGCGCCGCGGCCCTGGCCGCGTTCGCCGGCATCGCGGTGGCGGCCCTGCTGCTGCTCACCACCCGGCGGCTGCTGGTCCCGCTGCCCGACCCGGGCGCGGACAGCTACCGTTCGTTCCCGGCCGCCCCGAGCGCCCATTCGCCGACCGTCTCGTAGTGGGCCGGCCCGGCGCCGAGGTGACTGCGCATCAGGCGCAGGTCGGTGGCGGGCCAGGGCGCGCCGGAGAAGTCCGACAGGGCGTCGACCAGGGGGCCGAGGGTTCCGCCTCCCCGGCCGTCCCGTCCTTCGCGCCCGTCCCGTCCTTCGCGCCCGTCCCGTCCTTCGCGTCCTTCGCGGCCGCTCCGAACGATCCGCGGGTCTCGCGGGCCCCGGGGGTCGTTCCGCCGGTCCCCTGCGCGGCCGGTGGCACGGGCAAGCGTGAGGTGCGCGCGGAAGGGGCGCTCGTCCAGCTCGATGCCGGCATCGCGGGCCGCCGCGGCGACCTCGTCGGCGAGGCTGCGCAGCGCGCGGGTGTCACCCCGGACGTCCACCCACAGCGCGCGGTCACCGAAGCAGCCGCCGCCCGCGAGGCGCAGCTCGGGCGTCTCGTCGAGCGTGGCTGCAGCCCGGGCGAGACGCATCTCCAGGTCGGGCACGGCCGTCGCGTCCACCTGGCCGAGGAAGGCGAGGGTGAGGTGCCAGGTCGGCTGCCCGGTCCAGCGCAGGGCACGGGCCTCCGGGAGCGCGCTCAGCGCGGCGACGGCTGCAGCCAGTTCCCGGATCGCAGCCGGTGGCGGCACGACGGCGGCGAAGAGTCTCATGCGGGAAGTGTCCAAGCCCTTCAGTCACGGAAGCAACATTCGGTAGAAAGATCGCATGGAGATACGACTTGCCGGAGCAGAGGACCTCGGCGCGGTGCTCACAGTCCTGGACGGAACGGTGGAGTGGTTGGTCGCGCAGGGGCGCAGCGGCCAGTGGGGCACGCAGCCGTGGTCGAGTCAGCCGGCGCTGGTCGAGCGAATCGAGGGCCGGATCGATCGCGGGGAGGCCCGGGTGGCGGTGCTGGACGGGGAGGTGGCCGGAGTCGTGTCGGTGTCCGGGACCGTCCCGTCCTATGTGGATCCGGCCGTGGAGCCCGAGTTGTACGTGAACCTGCTGGCGACGGAACGTCGCTTCAAGGGGCGCTCGGTGGGTTCGGCCCTGCTGGACGAGGCGCGGGCGGAGGCGCGGCGGCGCGGGCTCGCCCTGGTCCGCGTGGACTGCTACGCGGGTGACGACGGGAAGTTGAAGGCGTACTACCGCAGCCAGGGATTCACGGAGGTGGAGCCGTTCACGGTGACCCGGACGGGGCACCCGGACTGGCCAGGGATGCTGCTGGCGCAGCGGCTGGACTGAGTCGCACCTCCCGAGCCGTCAGCGTTGGGGCCGTCCCGTCGGACGGGACGGCCCCCCGGGAGGCGTTCAATGCCCTGTGCTCAGCCCCACGCGGTCACGCCGCGATGGCCACAGCGCTTTCCTGTTCGGCCCGCTCACGCTGACGTGGGACGAACGCCACCAACGGGTGCTCCGGCCCTCGCTGCAGGTCGAGCCGCACCCGCAGGTTGCCGATCCGCGCGAGCACCAGGCCGATTCCGGCGGCGGCCGCGCTGGACACCAGGCCGCAGGCCAGCAGCCCGATGCGCGGTCCGTACTGCTCGGTGATCCACCCGACCAGAGGCGCGCCCAGTGGCGTGCCGCCCGCGAACACCATCATGAACAGGCTCATCACCCGGCCCCGCATGGCGGGGTCGGTGCGCAGCTGGACCAGCGAGTTCGCCGCGGTGTTGAGGGTCAGTCCGAACAGGCCGACCAGCGTCAGCAGCGCCGCGAAAACCCAGAACGACGGGGCCAGCCCGGCGACCGCTTCGAGCAGCCCGAACGCGAGCGCGGCGCCGACCAGCAGTCGCAGCCGGGGCCTGCTGCGCCGCGCGGCGAGCAGCGCGCCGACGAGCGAGCCGACGGCCATCGCGGTGTTCAGCAGCCCGTACAGGCCGGGTCCGACATGGAAGACCGAGTACGCGAAGGCGGACAGGATCGTCGCGAAGTTGAACCCGAAGGTGCCGATGAAGCCGATCAGGACGATCGGCCAGATCAGGTCCGGGCGTCCGGCGACGTAGTGCAGGCCGGCCCGCAGCTGGCCCTTCTCGCGCGGCAGCCGTGGAGTCGGGCGCAGCTCGGAGCCGCGCATGGCGAGCAGCCCGAGGATGACCGCGCCGAAGGACACGGCGTTGACGGCGAAGGCGAAGCCCGCCCCGACCGCGGCCATCAGCCCACCGGCGACGGCGGGGCCGATCAGGCGTGCCGTCTGGAAGTTGGCGGCGTTGAGACTGACGGCGTTGCCGAGGTCACGCTTGCCGACCATCTCCACGACGAACGTCTGGCGGCTCGGGTTGTCCACGACGGTGACCATGCCGAGCAGGAAGGCGAAGAGGTAGATGTGCCAGACCTGGATGCTGCCGGTGAGGGTGAGGACGGCGAGTCCTGCGGCGAGCAGGCCCATGGCGCCCTGTGTGGCGATGAGGAGCTGGCGCTTCGGGAAGCGGTCGGCGAGGACGCCGCCGAAGAGGCCGAACAGCAGCATCGGCAGGAACTGCATGGCGGTGGTGACGCCGACCGCGAACGGGCTGCCGGTGAGGCTGAGGACGAGCCAGTCCTGCGCTATTCGCTGCACCCAGGTGCCGGAGTTGGAGACGACCTGGCCGATGAAGAAGTAGCGGTAGTTGCGGTTGCTCAGGGCGGAGAACATGCCGCCGCGGCCGGGTGTCCGGGGGGCGGCGTCGCGCTCCGCTGTGCGTTCGTCGGGGTCGTCGTCGCCGGGGACGACGAGCGTCTGTCCGATGGTGCTTTCGGTGGCGTCGGTGGCGTCGGTCTCGGTGGCGGGGCTCACCGCGGAGGCGGTGGCGCTTCGGCGGTGGCTCTGGCTGTGGTTGCGGTCTGCGGTGGCTCCGGTAGGCGAAGTCAATCTGTCCCCTGTCCTCGGTACTGCGGTCTTCGGTGCCGCGGCGTTCGGTACTGCGGTCCTGCGTTCAATGCGCCCTGCCGGTCCTGCGGGCCCAGCCGCTCTGTCGACGGTGTGTCAGAGCTGCGCGAGGCGTTCGAGCACGGGCGCGGCGGCGCGCAGCAAGGCCCACTCCTCCTCGCTGAGCCCCCCGGCGAGCTCAGCGAGCCAGGCGTCGCGCCTGGCCCGGCTCTGGTCGAGGATGCTCTCGGCCTGCTCGGTACTGCTGACGACGACCTGTCTCCGATCGTCGGGGTGCGGCTCCCGCCGCACCAGGCCCTTCTCCTCCAGCATCGCGATGATCCGGGTCATCGACGGCGGCTGGACGTGCTCCTTGCGCGCCAGCTCGCCGGGAGACGCGCTGCCGCAACGGGCGAGAGTCGCCAGCACCTGCATCTCGGTGGGCGTCAGCGACTCCTCGACGCGCTGGTTGCGCAGGCGGCGGGAGAGTCGCATCACGGCGGAGCGCAGCGTGCTGACCGCTGCGGCGTCGCTCTCGGAGAGCTCGGGCATGATTGTTAGTCTAACTCATTACCCACTCTAAGGAAAATCCGTTGCAGGAGCCACGGAAGTAGCACGTGGCAGCACCACGAACAGGGCGGTCCGACCCCCTCGTCGAGGAGTACGGACCGCCCTGCTGATAGCCGCCTGGCCACCGTGGCCGGATTCGGGCTCAGGCGAGGCCGAAGGCCGGCATGAGGTAGTAGAAGGCGAAGATCGCGGCGACCACGTAGAGCGCGACGGGGACCTCGCGTGCACGGCCCGTGGCGATCTTGAGAATGCACAGGGTCAGGAAGCCGATACCGATTCCGTTGGTGATGCTGTACGTGAACGGCATGATCACCATGGTGAGGAAGGCCGGGACGGCGATGGTGAAGTCGGACCAGTCGATGTCCCTGATGCCGCTGGACAGGATCAGGAAGCCGACCACGACCAGCACCGGGGTGGCGGCCTGGGTCGGGACCATCGTCGCCAGCGGAGTGAGGAACAGCGCGATCACGAAGAAGAGCCCCGTGACGATGCTGGCCAGGCCGGTGCGGGCGCCCTCGCCCACGCCCGCCGTCGACTCCACGAAGCAGGTGTTCGCCGAGCTGGACGTGACGCCGCCGACGGCGGTGGCGATGCCGTCCACCGTCAGGACCCTGCTCATGCCCGGCAGGTTGCCGTTCTCGTCGAGCAGGTGGGCCTCGTCGCTGACGCCGAGGATCGTGCCCATGGCGTCGAAGAAGCAGGACAGCAGGACGGTGAAGACGAAGAGCACCCCGGTGAGGAGGCCTACCTGGTGGAACCCGCCGAACAGGCTGACCTTGCCGATCAGGCCGAAGTCCGGGGTCGCGACGATCTTGTGCGGGATCGCGGGGACGGTGAGGCCCCACTTGGCGGCCGGGATGTGCGCGACCGTGTTGACGACCACGGCGAGCAGCGTGCCGGCCACGATGCTGACCAGGATGGCGCCGGGGACCTTGCGGGCCATCAGGATGAGAGTGAGCAGGGCGCAGAAAACGAAGATCAGGACCGGCCAGCCGTCGAGGTGACCGTTGCCGCCGAGCTGGACCGGGACGGAGGTCTGCGCGGCGTCCGGGACGCGGGTGACGAAGCCGCCGTCGACCAGGCCGATCAGGGCGATGAACAGGCCGATGCCGATGGCGATGGCCTTCCGCAGCCCCAGCGGGACGGCGTTCATCACCCGCTCGCGCAGTCCGGTGGCGACCAGCAGCATGATCGCGAAACCGGCCAGGACCACCATGCCCATCGCATCCGGCCAGCTCATCTTGGGGGCGAGCTGGAGGGCGACGATGCTGTTGGTGCCGAGGCCGGCGGCGAGGGCGAGCGGGATGTTCCCGATGACGCCCATCAGCAGGGTGGTGAAGGCCGCGGTGATCACGGTCGCGGTGACCAGCTGACCGTTGTTCAGGTGGTGGCCGAACTTGTCCACTGCGGACGACAGGATGATCGGGTTCAGCACGATGATGTACGCCATCGTGAAGAAGGTGGCGGCTCCGCCGCGGATCTCGCGAGCGACGGACGAGCCGCGCTCGGAGATCTTGAAGTAGCGGTCGACGGCGTTGCGGGGCGGGACGTCCCCGGGCTCGGGCGACTTGGCCTTGGCGGCGGCCACGGATGACATGTGCTGAGTCCTTGACGGTTGGAGCTTTGCAGAGCTGGCGATCAAAATCCGAGTACGGAACGTCAAGAGGACGCGCCGTCCAATACAGGAAACGTCAGTATGAATCGCCTAAATCACTTCGGCTATCTGCGCGCGTAGACTGGAGTTTCCTCCAAGTGCAGGCTCTGCGAGGGTGTCCACGATCCGCCCCAGGGCCTCCCCGTACTCTTGACCCGTGAAGACGACCAAGCTGCCCTCCGCGCCTCCCATGGAGGCCAACGACGTCGCCATCGTGACCGGCGGCACCGTGCTGTGGCTCGTCGCCTTCGTCGCGCTGCTCCCCTTCCACAGCTGGCTGTCCGCACACGGGCACGGCGACTGGCCGTGGATCTGCCTCGCCGGGTTCGGCCTCGGACTGATCGGGGTCTGGTACTGCCGCGCCCGCCGTGACGCCATCGCCCGCTCCAGGGAGGCCGCCGCTCGAACTGAGGGTCAGTCAGCTCCGCCTGCCCGACCGGAGTAGGCCGGGCGGCGACTCGGTCAACGCGCGCCTAGTCTCGGAGCATGACTGCACCGGTCGGCGACGCACTGGTCCACCCCGGCCTGACCTCGGCCGAGGTCGCCGAGCGGATCGCCCGCGGTGAGGTCAACGACGTACCTGTGCGCTCCAGCCGATCCACTACCGAGATCGTCCGAAGCAACGTCCTCACCCGGTTCAACGCGATCATCGGCGTCCTCTTCGCCGTGATCATCGTGGTCGGCCCGCCGCAGGACGCTCTCTTCGGCTTCATCATCGTCGCCAACACCGGCATCGGGATCATCCAGGAGCTCCGCGCCAAGCGAACCCTCGACAACCTCGCCGTCGTCGGCGAGGCACACCCCCGGGTGCGTCGCGACGGCCGCGTCCAGGAGCTGACGAACGCCCAGATCGTCCTCGGCGACCTGGTCGAGCTCGGCTCCGGCGACCGGATCACCGTGGACGGGCAGGTGAGCGAGGCCGATGCGCTGGAGATCGACGAGTCACTGCTCACCGGCGAGGCCGACCCCGTCCTCAAGCACCCCGGCGACCCAGTCCTCTCCGGCAGCTTCGTCGTCGCCGGCTCCGGCGCCTTCAGCACCACCCGAGTCGGCCGCGAGGCGTACGCGGCGCAGCTCGCGGAGGAGGCCAGCCGGTTCACCCTGGTCGCGTCCGAGCTCCGGAGCGGCATCGACACGATCCTGCGCTACGTCACCTGGCTGCTGATCCCCACCGCCGTCGGCCTGATCCTCAGCCAGCTGTACGTGAACCAGCAGAACGTGCCCGAGGCCGTCCGCCGGATGGTCGCCGGGATCGTCCCCATGGTCCCCGAGGGCCTGGTGCTGCTGACCTCGATGGCCTTCGCCATCGGCGTCATCCGGCTCGGGCGGCGGCAGTGCCTGGTCCAGGAGCTCCCCGCGATCGAGGGCCTGGCCCGGGTCGACACGGTCTGCCTCGACAAGACCGGCACCCTCACCGAGGGCGGTATGGACGTCGCCGAACTCAGGGTGCTGAAGGGTCCGGCAGCCCTGAACGAGCTGGCCCCCACCATCGGCGACCGGAGCGACCGGGGCGACGCAGGTGAAACGGGCGCGAGCGACCGGGGGGCCGAGGGACGCCTGCCGGAGCAGCACGGCCCCGCCGAGCCCGGGCTCGCCGAGAGCGTCCTCGGGGTCCTCGGCAGCGCCGATGCTCGCCCCAACGCCAGCCTCCAGGCGATCATCGACACCTACCCGCCGGTCCCGGGCTGGCGGCTGCTCCAGTCCGCGCCCTTCTCCTCCGCCCGCAAGTGGTCCGGCGCGAGGCTGCGGGAACCGGACGGCGGCGAGGCCACCTGGCTGCTCGGCGCGCCCGACGTGCTACTGCCCGCCGGGCACCCCTCCCTCACCGAGGTGGACGAACTCGGCGCGCTGGGCCTGCGGGTACTGCTACTGGGCCGCACCACGACGCCGCTCGACGCAGCCGACCCCGCGCAGGGCCTCGTCCCGCTCGCTCTGGTGGTGCTGCGGCAGCGGCTGCGCCCCGAGGCCGCCCAGACCCTCGCCTACTTCCAGCAGCAGAACGTCTCGGCGAAGGTCATCTCCGGTGACAACGCCGTCTCCGTCGGCGCCGTCGCCGACAGCCTCGGGCTGCCCGGCGCCGACGACCCGGTGGACGCCCGCACCCTGCCCACCGACCCGGAACTGCTCGCCGACGCCGTGGAGCGGCACTCGGTCTTCGGCCGGGTCACCCCGCAGCAGAAACGGGACTTGGTCGGCGCCCTCCAGTCGCGCGGCCACCACGTCGCGATGACCGGCGACGGCGTCAACGACGTGCTCGCGCTCAAGGACGCCGACATCGGAGTCGCGATGGGCGCGGGCAGCGAGGCCACCCGCGCCGTCGCGCAGATCGTGCTGCTCGACAACAGCTTCGCGACCCTGCCGCTGGTCGTCGCCGAGGGCCGCCGGGTCATCGGCAACATCGAACGCGTCGCCAACCTGTTCCTGGTGAAGACGGTCTACTCGGTGCTGCTGGCCCTCGCGGTGATCATCGCTCGGGTGCCGTATCCGTTCCTGCCGCGCCACTCCACGGTGCTCAGCGCGCTCACCATCGGCATCCCGGGCTTCTTCCTGGCGCTCGCGCCCAACAACGAACGGGCCCGCACGGGCTTCGTCCGGCGGGTGCTGCGCTTCGCCGTCCCGGCCGGGACCATCGCCGGGGCCGCGTCCTTCACCGCCTACCTGCTCGCCCGCGCCGACCACGCCACCGGGCAGGTCGCCGACACCAGCACCACCACGCTGACCCTCTTCCTGGTCGCCCTGTGGGTGTTGGCGATCATCGCCCGGCCGTACACCTGGTGGCGAGTAGTGCTGGTACTGGCGATGGGCCTGTGCTTCGCCCTGGTGCTGGTCGTGCCGTGGCTGCAGACCTTCTTCCAGCTCGACCTGGCGGGCTGGCGCGACCCGTGGACGGGCGTCGCCGTCGCCGCCGCGGCCGGGCTGCTGCTGGAACTGGTGTGGCGGGTGCTGCGTCGTACCGGGGAAGCCGGGCAGAACGGGCCGACCAGGCCGACCAGGCCGAACAGGTAGAGGTGTCATGCTCTGGCACACTGCACACTGAGCCGGAACGATTCATCAGGTACACAGATCGCCGGTACCGTGCTGGGCAGATCCGCACGAACCCGCAGGGGGGACCATGACCACCGACACCGATGCGCCCACGGCGTCCATCGGCGTTTCGGCCGCGCCCGCCCTGCGACGGTTCCTCCCCCCGCGCCGCGCCGTCCCGCACCTGCTGCTCGGCCTGCTGTTCCTGGCCGGCTACGCCGTCATCGAGATCGTCCGCTACGCGCACTTCGCCTCGATGTCCTGGGACACCGCGATCTTCGTCCAGGAGATACAGGACTACGCGGGCCTGCATGCGCCGGTCGTCACCATCAAGGGCCCCGGCTACAACATCCTCGGCGACCACTTCAGCCCGATCCTCGCGCTGCTCGCCCCGCTCTACCGGGTCTTCCCCACGCCCGTGACGCTGCTGGTCGCCCAGTCCGCCCTGTTCGCCGGCTCCGTCGCGATCGTGTCCGAGACCGCCGCCCGCATCACCTCCCGCACCAAGGGCCTGTGCGTCGGCGTCGCGTACGGGCTGTCCTGGGGGCTGCAGCGGGCCGTGGACTTCGACTTCCACGAGATCTGCTTCGCGGTGCCTCTGCTCGCCCTGGTGCTGCGCGGCATCGTGCTGAAGCGCTGGTACCAGGCGGCGTTCTGGGCGCTGCCGCTGGTCCTCGTCAAGGAGGACATGGGGCTGACCGTCGCCGCCATCGGGATCGTGCTGATCCTGCTGCGGCAGCGGCTGATCGGGGCGATGCTCACTGTCTTCGGCGCGGCCATGCTGCTGCTCACCGTGTACGCGGTGATCCCGCACTTCAACCCGACCGGCCAGTACGACTACATGTCGAAGCTGCCCGGCGGCTCGCCCGCGCACGCCCTGACGAACAATCCGCTGCACCTGCTCGACAGCCTGGTCACGCCCGACATCAAGCTGCAGACACTCGGCTACCTGCTCGCCGTCACCGGCTTCCTGGCGCTGCGCTCGCCGCTGGTGCTGATCGCCCTGCCGACCATCCTGTGGCGCTTCACCTCGTCCAACGACGGCTACTGGGGAATGGACTGGCACTACAACGCGGTGCTGATGCCGATCCTGTTCCTGGCCCTGGTCGACGGCATCCGCCGGGCCGAGGAAGGACGCACCGGCTGGCTGCGGAGTTACGCCGCCCAGGCCGTCGTCCCGGCCGTCACCGCGATCTCGCTGGCGCTGTGCGCGACCATGGACCTGCCCGCCGCCAACGTGCTCACCCCGTCGACCTACGCCTCCACCCCGCGCGTCGCGATGCTGCAGCGCGCGGCGGCGGTGATCCCGAACGGGGCGACGGTCGAGGCCAACGTCACGCTGATGGCGCACCTCGCCGCGCGCACCCGGCTGTACTGGATCGGCGGCGCCAAGATCCCGCCGCAGTACCTGGCGCTGGACATGTCCTACGGCTGGTCACCCGGCCCGCCGACCGACCTGCCGGGGTACGCGAAGCAGTTGCACCCCGACTCGACGTACCGGGTCGTTTTCGACGAGCAGCAGTTCGTGGTGCTGCAGTTGGTGAGCGGCTGAACCACCGCCGCCCACCAGCTGCGCCGTGGAGGGTGCTGAAGATCTAGGCCGGGCTCGCGACGCCCTGCGACTCCGCTCCCTGATCCGGCCTAGATCTGCAGCACCCTCCTAGTCACTCGAAGTCGCGGGCGGCGCTCAGCTCGTAGGCGCGGTCCGAGTCCGACAGCACGGCGAGGACCTCGAAGCGGCGGTGCCACGCGCCCGCCGCCCAGGCCAGCCCGGCGGCCAGGCCCTCCGGGGTCGCCGCGTGCAGCGCACCGTGCGGGACGGGCGCGGCGAACTCGTCCTCCGCCTCGTCCGGCTGGTCCTCCGCGTCGAGGGCGGGCGCCGGACTGTCCGCGTCCCAGCGCCAGTCCACAGCGGCGTCCTGCCCGTCCGGGCCGACCACCAGCAACTCCTCGTGCTCCTCGTACACCTCGGGACAACCCGGCAGCAGCTCCCGCACAGCCTCGGGGACGCGGTGCACGTTGCCCTCGCTCAGCACCCGCCCGCCCGCGACCTCGCTGGCCAGAGACACGTGCAGACGCTCGGCGAGGGCGGTGGCGAGCGCCGGTGCGACGGTGATCAGCGGGAAGTCGTCGAGCAGTTGCACCAGGTCGGGCGCGTCGGCGATGACGGCGTCGGCGACGTCCACCACGATCGTGTCCGCCGGACGGCGCCTGCTCTCCGACTCCATCGGCGGCAGTGCCCGCACCTCCTCCGGGAGGGCGACCCGGGTCAGCTCGACCGAGGCGAGCGCCGTGTAGAGGCCGTGCAGCTGACGGTGCGACACCTCGCTCTCCGGGTCGGTCATCCGGTACAGCACCTCGTCGGGGCCGTCCGCCTCGGCGAGCAGCGCCGCCAGGGTCGTCCGCACCCCGAGGGCGTGCAGGAACACCTCGTCCAGACCGGTACGCGCCTCCTCGTAGAGGCCGCGCAGCAGCGGGTCGGCCCCGGCCGCGCGCAGCCCGGCGGGCCGCCTGCCGTCCAGCACCGGGTGGTCACGCAGCCACCAGGCCGCGTACGAGGGGACCTGCGCGCTGCGCCCGTCGGGGAGCAGCAGTCGCACCGGGTTCACCACGGCCTCGCGCAGCGGCGGGACCGCGAGCAGTGCCAGGGCCTGCGGCCAGGCGTCGTCGTCGACCAGGTCGAGGTCGCGCACGGCGAGGAGTTCGGCGGCGACCGGCGGCACGTCCGGCCCCGAACCCTGCGCGCTGTCCTCCCTGACCTGTTCGGCCACCTCCTCCGCCCAGTCGGCGAAGCCGTCAGGGGCCTCGTCCAGCAGGCCGGTGGGCTCGCCACCAGCCGCGCGGTCGGCGGGAGCCGTCGGGTCAAGGCGCTCCAGGTCGTCCGGGTCGAGCACGACCTCCTCGGCTCGGACCAGGCCCAGCCCGTGGCCGACGCCCACCGCTCGCAGCACGTCGGCACCCCAGCGCTCGAACCAGTCCTCGTCGAGGAAGACCGCGTCGTCCTCGTCCACGATCGCCGCCAACGGGCTGCCGGGCAGCACCAGTTCGCCGGCGACGGCGAGCTCGCCCTCCTCGTCGGGCAGCGCGAGCCGCGCGAGCCAGGGGTAGCTGCCGGGGCTGATCCCTGCCGC
This sequence comes from Streptacidiphilus sp. MAP12-16, assembly GCF_041262165.1. Lineage (NCBI taxonomy): Bacteria > Bacillati > Actinomycetota > Actinomycetes > Kitasatosporales > Streptomycetaceae > Streptacidiphilus > Streptacidiphilus sp. MAP12-16. Next base: position 180,998 of record NZ_JBGCBY010000001.1, on the reverse strand, counting down.
CTTGACGATCCGGAGCACGGCCTCGGCCACGTCCTCGGCCTCCTCCAGATCGTCCAGCTCCGCCGAGCGCCGGACGGCGGCCTGCAGCTCGGCCGTCTCCAGTACGCCGAGCGCGGTGGCGACTCCGGCTCCGAGCTTCTCCAGCAGCGGGTGCGCGGCCTCGGCATGGACCAGCCGCAGCCCGAGCAGCGCCAGGTCCTCGGCCAAGACCTCGTTGCCACTGGGCACCAGCACCCGCCTGGGCCCGGTCACCATCCGGCCGTCCGCGAGCGGGACCGGCAGCGCGCCCAGGGTGTCCGCCTCGGCGCCGACCAGCGCGCCGTACAGATTGCGCCACCAGGCGGGTTCCTTCTCCAGGTTGGCCAGCTGCTCGACGGTCTCGGCGAGTGCCAGCCGCCGCACGCCCAGCGTCCGCAGCTCCTGCCGGCGCTCCAGCCCTGTGGGCAGCAACCCCGGCAGCACGTCGGCCAGCGCCCGCACGATTTCGGCGTCGGCGCCCTCCAGCAGCACGGCGTCCCGCGCCCGCAGCGCGGACGCGCCGTCCTTCGGCGTCTCCGTAGGCTCTGCCGCCAGGTCCGGCGCGTCCGACACGTCCGGCGCATCCGATGCCTCTGCCGCCCTCGGCAGGAAGGCGACCTCGGGCAGCCGCCGCAGGATCGCCCGCCGCAGCTGCGCGTCCACCTCGCCGTGGCCCAGCGGGCCCGGCACCAGGCTCAGCGACGAGATGTCCGCACCACGCCGCCGCAGCAGTGTCGCGTACACCTCCCCGGCCTGCTCGACCAGGAAGTCCGTCAGCGGTCCCGGCGCGATGTGACGGCGCGTCGAGTCGAGCGGGAAGGACGCGATGAGCAGCGCGGGGACGCCCAGCGGCTCGTCAGTGGGCGTCGGCGCGTGCACGACCGGCACGGTGCGGGGCTGCGCCGGTCGGCCCTGACCGTCCACCGGGACGGCCCAGGTGACGGACCAGTGCGGACGGTGCCGCTCCTCGACCGTGCGGTCCTTCAGCAGCCCGGACGCCAGCTCCCCACCCGCCGTCGCGATCTGCCAGCGGCTCTCGCCCGCCGCGTCGGAGACCACGACCACGGCGGGTCCGTCCAGATCGTTCGCGGAGGGTTCCTCACGGCGCGTCAGCGTCCTGGCGGCGTCGTCGACCTCCACCACGACCTCGACCAGCCCGGTCAGGGTCAGCAGCAGCGCGTCGTCGACCTCGTCCAGCAGACGGCGCGTCAGGTCCACCGCCGCGGCGTCGCGCAGGGGCAGTACGACGACCGTGTCGTAGCCCTCCGGCGGCGTCCCCTCGGCGGGCAGCGGCAGGCGCAGCAGGGGCACGTGCCCGTCCCGCCGCCGCAGCTCCTCGCCCAGCGTGCCCTGTTCGGCGGCGAGGTCCCGCGCCTCGACCAGCGACCACCGCACCCCGCCCGGAAGGCTCAGCACCGCGGGCTGGTCCGACACCGCGAGCACCGCGGAGAAGCCCACCCCGAACCGGCCGACCGCGCCCTCCGCCGCTTCCTCGCCCCGCTTGGACGAGGCCCGCAGCGTGGACAGCGACTCCACACCTTCGGCGTCCAGGTGCGCGCCGGTGTTCGCGGCGCACAGCACCCCGTCGCGCAGCGTCAGCCGCAGCCGACCGGGCACACCGCCTCGGGCCGCCGCGTCGGCGGCGTTCTGCGCGAGCTCGACGACCAGCCGGTCCCGGTAGCCACCGAGCGCCAGCTCCTCCTCCGCGTTGGCGTCCTCCCGGAACCGCGCGGGCGACGCCGCCCACGCCTCCAGCACCCGTTGACGCAGCCCCGCCGTCGCGAACGGATCTGCCGCCCCCACGCCGCCCGCCGTGTAACCCACGATCCGCGCATCCATGGCCGTCGTCTCCCCGCTCTCGCCGCCCTCACCCGACCGGCGAGGCTGTACGCGGGCATTCTCCCTGGTCTCACTGACAATCCGCGCCACGAGTCGGCCCAGGGGAGGCGGGTCAGTCGAACACGGCCGTGTCCAGGGTGAAGGAGAACGGCTCGGGGAGGTCGAGAGGCTTGCCGAAGGGAACGCGGGTGATCTCGCGATAGTCCTCGTCCTGCGGGGTCGCGTAGAGGGTGACGGTGCCCTCGGTGCGGTCGATGAGGAGGTAGAACGGGATCTTCGCGGCGGCGTAACCGCGCCGCTTGGGGCCGCGGTCCTTGTCCGGGCGCGTGGACGTCACCTCGGCGACCATCACCACGCCGTCGGGCCGTGCCCAGGACTCCATGCCCCGGAAGAGCCGGCGGGGGCCGATCGCGCTGTCCGGGATGAAGCGGCCCAGCGGAGTGATCACGCCCTTCGTCCCCACGGCGTACATATCGGTGACGGATCTGCGGGAGATCTGCCAGGTGAGTTCGCCCACGAGGTCCTCGTGGTCACCATCGGGCGGCGGGGTCACGACGATCTCCCCTTCGATCAGTTCGGCGCGGTAGCCCTCGGGCACGGTGAGGTCCAGGAAGGCGGACAGCACGTCGCCCGTTCCCCTGCCGGGGTTGCTGGGGCGCTCGGTCGCGGCAACTGCCATGGCGTCTCCCTCTCCACGGTCATCCTCGGTTCGCTCCGACATGCTCCCCACGATAGGCCTGCGGGGTGACGGACGGACACCTCTTCCAACGAGCCGACGGCCCGGGAGTCACTCCGATGGCGGAGTGACTCCCGGGCCGTCCTGGGTGCCTGATCGGGGCCTACAGGCCCGCGTAGGAGTGCTTGCCGTTGATGAAGATGCTCACGCCGTAGGAGTTGAAGAGGAAGCAGGCGAAGGCGATGAGCACCAGGTAGGCGGCCTTGCGGCCCTTCCAGCCGGCGGTGGCGCGGGCGTGGAGGTAGCAGGCGTAGGCGACCCAGGTGATGAAGGCCCAGGTCTCGGTCGGGTCCCACTCCCAGTAGTGGCCCCAGGCGGCCTCGGCCCAGATCGCGCCCGCGATGATCGTGAAGGTCCACAGCGGGAAGATGAAGGCGTTGATGCGGTAGGACATCTTGTCGAGAGTCGCCGCGGCGGGCATCCGCTCGCAGATGTCGGCCCAGCGACCGCCCTTGGCGCGGCCGGCGGCGAGGGCGACCTCGTAGTGGTCGCGGCAGAGGTACATGAGCGTCGTGATCGCGCCCGCGTAGAACGCGCCGCCGCAGACCATCGCGCCGGAGACGTGGATCCAGAGCCAGTAGGAGTGCAGGGCGGGGACGAGCTGCTCGGAGGCGGTGTAGAGGACCGTGACCGCGAGGCCGAGGCCGAGCAGGATGCCTACGGTGAGCGGCAGGCCGAGCCAGCGGACGTTGCGGCCGGAGAAGAACAGGCCGACGAACAGCAGCGCTGCGACCAGGGTCAGCGCGCAGGTGAACTCGTACAGGTTGCCCCACGGCGGGCGTCCCGCCGAGACGCCTCGTGCGATCACGCCGCCGAGCTGGAGCAGCGCGGCGAGGGTGGTGAGGGACACGGCGATGCGGCCGAGGCGGTCGGCCTGCTCGTCGCCACCGGCCGCGCCCACACCGTCGGTCGGCGGGGCCGCGTCGCCACGGGTGACGACGTCGACCTTCCCGGCCTTGGCGGCGACGGTGCGGGTGAGGGTGGTGGTCGCGCCGCTCGCGTTGGTGACGGTGACGGCTACCTTCGGCGCGGCGGTGGACGCGGCGGCCGCGGCCTCCGCCACGGAGTCGGCGAGGGTGGCTCCGGGCCTGGCCGTCAGCGCCGCGGACTGGCGCGCGACCCGACTGCGGCCGCCGAAGGTCCACTCGGCCGTGTAGGCGAGGAACGCGAAGAGGTACACCGCCATGGCGGAGTAGATGAGGACGTTGGAGATGTGGGCGAGGTTGGTGTTGATCGCCTCGGCTGCGAGGTTCTTCACGCTCATCGTTCCTTGGGGAGGGAGGTGGAGGTGAGGTTGTCCGACGCTTCGGCGGTGCTCTCGTCGGTGGAGTTCTCGTCGGCGGGTTGTGCGTCGGCCGGGGCGGTGTCCTGGAGGGCGAGGGCGACGTCCGCCAGCTCCTCCGCGATCCGCGAGGACTCGCTGCGGGCGAGTCCGGCCAGCTCGATCGTGGTCACCCTGTCCGGGCCGGCCACCGCGCGGACCCAGATCCGGCGGCGCTGCACGAACAGCGACCCGATCAGACCGAGGATCGCGAGCACCGAGCTGACCAGCGCCGCCGTCGTGCCTGGGTTGTGCGCGACGGTGAAGTTGGCCCACTGCTTGAAACCGGTGAAGGTGACGGCGCCGCCGCTCGGCAGCTTGAAGCCCTGACCGGGGTGCAGCTGGGCCTTCCAGATCTGGCCGTCGACCTTCAGCTGCGTCATGTGGGCCAGGTCGAGCGAGTAGACGCTTTGCGGGGCACCGGAGTTGTTGCCGAGGTCGCCGCTGTAGCCGGTGATGAACAGCCCGGGGTTGTCCGCCGCCGGGAAGACCGAGTGCGGGCCGAGAGTGGTGCTGAGTTCGGCGGTCGGGGCGAAGATCCCGGCGAAACCGAGCTGGGTGCTCTTCCCCGTCTTGTCCTTGTAGCCGTCGGAGACCTTGATGGCGCACAGCGACGTGATGTTGGCGTCCTGGGGCAGGCAGGGCGTGGGGCCGTTGAAGATGACCTTGCCCTGGGCGTCGGTCACCTGGATCACGGGGGCGTATCCGTGGGCCGTCAGGTAGACGTTGCTGCTGCCGATCTGCAGCGGGTGGTTGACCTCGATGGTGCCCTTGGTCAGCGTGCCGGCGTTGCTTCCGGTCCAGTACGAGACGTGCGCCGCGAAGGTGCGGGCCGTTCCCAGCTGGTCACCGCTGGTCTGGTAGGTGGCCTCGAAGTTGTCCAGCTTGAAGCCGAACGGGTCGAGGCTGTTCGCCGTGTAGAAGGTACTGGGCGAGAAGTCGTCGTACTGGGTGACGTTGTTGCTGAACGCGTTCCCCTCGACGACCAGGACCGTGCCCATGCCGCCCGCCATCTTGGTGAAGGCGAAGGCGATCAGCATGGCGACGAGGGAGATGTGGAAGAGCAGGTTGCCGACCTCGCGCAGATAGCCCTTCTCGGAGCTGACGGCGTCCGCTTGGGTGGCGGACACCCGGAAGCGCCGCTTGCGGAGCAGCGCGTGCGAGGCCGTGAGGACCGCGTTGGCGTCGGCGCTGGTGCGCCAGGTCGCGTACACCGGCAGCCGGACGAGGTGGCGCGGGGCGGCCGGGGGCTGCGCGCGCAGCACGCCGACGAACTGCCAGGTGCGCGGGACGATGCAGCCGACCAGGGAGATGAAGAGGAGGAGGTAGATCGCCGAGAACCAGAACGAGCTGTAGACGTGGAACATCCCCAGCTTGTCGAACGCCGGGACCAAGAACTTGTGCGCCGCCTTCCAGTCGGCGACCTTCGTCGGCGACGCGGAGGTCTGCGGCACGAGCGAGCCGGGTACGGCGGCGAGGGAGAGCAGGAAGAGCAGGATCAGCGCGACCCGCATGGAGGTGAGCTGCCGCCAGCCCCAGCGCAGCCAGCCGACGAAGCCGATGCCGACGGCGTCGGTCTGCTCCTGGGTGGGTGCGCTGCTGAGGCGCTCGGCGGTGTCGAGCTCGCTTCGCTCGTCCGTTTCCCGACGGTCAGTCATGGATCAGATTCCCAACGTGGAGATGGGGAACCAGAGCTGCAGCTGGTACACCAGCTGGCTCCACAGCCCCGTGACAAGCATGAGTCCGACCGCGACGAGCATCCCGCCGCCGATCCGCATGACCAGTTGGTAGTGCTGCTTGACCCAGCCGAACGCCCCGAGCGCCCGGCGGAAGGCGAGGGCGGCGAGGACGAACGGCAGGCCGAGGCCGAGGCAGTACATGGCGGTGAGGAAGGCGCCGCGTCCCGCGCTGCCCTGCTGCATCGCGAGGTCGAGGACCGACTGCAACGTCGGGCCGATGCACGGGGTCCAGCCGATGCCGAACACCACGCCCAGCAGCGGGGCACCGAGAAGTCCCACCATCGGCTTGCGGTGGCTGCGCACCTCGCGCTGGGTGAACCCGGGCAGGAGCCCCATGAAGGCCAGCCCCATCAGGATCGTCAGCCCACCGGTGACGATGTCGATCGTCCGCTGGTAGTGGACGAGTCGGCGTCCAAAGTAGCCGAAGAGTGTGCCCTCGGACACGAACACGGCCGTGAAGCCGAGAATGAAGAGGACGGCCCCGACCAGGATGCGTCCGCGTCGCCGTCCCTCGGCGTCGGCCAGATCCACTGCCGAGAACCCGGTGACGTAGGAGAGGTAGCCGGGGACGAGCGGCAGTACGCAGGGCGAGAAGAACGAGACCAGCCCACCCAGCATGGCCACCGGGATCGCCAGTATCAGCGCGCCGGTCAGCACCGTCTGGTTGTCGGCGACGGCAAGGAGGACCGGGGCCGTGCCGTTCACGACTTCTCCGCGAGCACCGGGGCGAGGATCCTGCTGAGGTCGTCGCTCGCCAGCGCCTTCAGCGCGCGCACGGCGATACGGCCCTGCCTGTCGATGATCAGCGTGGAGGGAATCGCCTGCGGGTTGAGGCTTCCAGCTGGGAACTTGAGCAGCAGTTCGCCGTCGGGGTCGAACAGGCTGGGGTACGTCAGTCCGTGGTCGCTGACGAAGGACTGGGCGGCCGGCTTCTGCAGGTCGCGGGTGTCGATGCCGAGGAACTGCACGCCCTTGTCCTTGTTGGCCTTGTAGACCGACTCGAAGTCGCTCGCCTCAGCACGACACGGCCCGCACCACGAGCCCCAGACGTTGAGGACGACGACCTTGCCCTTGTAGTCCGCAAGGCTGATCTGCTTGCCGTCCAGATCCGTACCGCTGAGGTCGATCGGTGCGCCCCGATGCGCGGCCGCGACGGTGGAGATCTCGCCGGTGCCCTGTACGAAGGAGCTGTCGCTGCTGTTGGAGCTGTTCGCCGCCGAGCATCCGGCCAGGGCCAGTGCCGCGGTGGCGGCCAGCGCTGCGATCAGCGCGCGGGGAGACGGGCGTGAGGACAGACGGGGGCGCATGTGAAGAGTTTCGCATGGGTATTTTGAGCGGTTTCACCGCCCCCGGCGGTCGTGTCGCGGCAGGCACTCTGACCTGCCGCGACACTGGGGCTCCCGGCTCGGAGAGAGCTGCGGGCGAGCTGCGGGCGAGCCTCAGGCGCCGAAGCTCCTGGCGACCGGGAAGTCGCCCTTGCGGCCCTTGGCGGTGAGGTGGGCGGGCAACAGGTCGCGGGCGGGCTCGCTGTAGCCGATCGAGACGATCTTGTCGTCGTGGTAGGTGAAGGTGGTGAGGCTCGCCAGGGAGCACTGCCGCTTGCGCGGGTCGTGCCACAGCCGGCGGTGCTCGGCGAAGCTGCGGGTGATCCAGATCGGGAGCTGGTGGCTGACGCACACCGCCTCGTGGCCCCGGGCCGCGTCACGTGCCGCGCCCAGCGCGCCCATCATCCGGACGACCTGCTCGATGTACGGCTCGCCCCAGGACGGGCGGAACGGGTTGGTGAGGTACTTCCAGTAGGCGGGGTTGCGCAGCGAGCCGTCGCCGACCCCGAAGGTCTTGCCCTGGAAAATGTTGTCGGCCTCGATCAGCCGGTCGTCGACGGCCGTGGTGAGGCCGAGTGCCTGAGCGATCGGAGCGGCGGTCTCCTGGGCGCGCTCCAGCGGGGACGCCACGACGTGCGTGATGTCACGGCCGCCCAGGTGGTCGGCGACCCGCTCGGCCATCTTCCTGCCCAGCTCGGAGAGGTGGTAGTCGGGCAGCCGCCCGTAGAGCACGCCCTCCGGGTTGTGCACCTCGCCGTGCCGCATGAGGTGGACGACGGTGGTCTCGGGACTGCTCACCTGTACCGCTCCTTCTGGTCACCTGGCTGTGCCGCAAGTATCGCCCAGCCCGGGACGGCCGGGGCCGGGCGACACCTGCCGGCGGGTTCCTTCGCTCGACCGCCCACACCCCACCCGGCCCACACCCCACCCCTGCCACACCTACGCCGGAGCCGTCGCCTCCGCGGCGGCCCGTGCCGCGAGCGGCAGCGCCTCCGCGATCCGTTCGATCGCGCGGGCGTCGTGCGACGCCGACACGAACCAGGACTCGAACGCGGACGGCGGCAGGTAGACGCCGTTGGCGAGCATGGCGTGGAAGAACGCCGTGAAGCGGAACGACTCCTGACGGCGTGCCTCGTCGTAGTTCGTCACCTTCGCGTCGGTGAAGAAGACGGAGAACATGTTTCCGGCCGTCTGCACGCGGTGTGCCACGCCCTCCTTGGCCAGGGCGGAGCCGACCAGTCCTGAGACCTCGGCCGCGACGCGGTCCACGGTCGTGTAGACCTCGTCGGTGCAGCCGCGCAGTTGGGCGAGCCCGGCGGCAGTGGCGATCGGGTTACCGGACAGCGTGCCCGCCTGGTAGACCGGCCCGGCGGGAGCGAGGTACGCCATGATGTCGGCTCGCCCGCCGAAGGCCGCGGCCGGGAAGCCGCCGCCCATGACCTTGCCGAAGGTCAGCAGGTCGGGGGCCCAGCCCTCGTGGGCGGCTTCCAGCCCGTACCAGCCGGCCCTGGAGACGCGGAAGCCGGTCATCACCTCGTCGGAGATGAACAGCGCGCCGTTGTCGCGGCAGAGTTGCGCCAGACCCCCGTTGAAGCCGGGCAGGGGCGGGACGACGCCCATGTTGCCGGGCGACGCCTCGGTGATCACGCAGGCGATCTCGCCGGGGTGCGCGGCGAAGGCGGTCCGGACCGCGTCCAGGTCGTTGTAGGGAAGGACGATGGTGTCTGCGGCGGTGGCGCCGGTGACGCCGGGGGTGTCGGGCAGCGCAAAGGTGGCGAGACCGGAACCGGCGGCGGCGAGCAGCGCGTCCACATGTCCGTGGTAGCAGCCCGCGAACTTCACGATCTTGGCTCGGCCGGTGAAGCCGCGAGCCAGCCGGATCGCCGACATGGTCGCCTCGGTGCCCGAGGACACGAGCCGAACCTGCTCAACCGGAGTGACTCTGCTCACAATTTCTTCGGCGAGTTCGACCTCCCCCCGACCGGGGGTGCCGAACGAGGTGCCGCGAACGACCGCCGCCTGGACCGCCTCGATGACGGCCGGGTGGGCGTGGCCGAGGATCATCGGACCCCAGGAACAGACCAGGTCGACGTACTCGCGACCGTCCACGTCGGTCAGCCAGGGGCCCTGGCCGGACGCCATGAACCGGGGAGTGCCGCCCACAGCCCGAAACGCTCGGACCGGCGAGTTGACGCCACCAGGGGTAACGACGGAGGCGCGTTGAAACAGTGACTGGGACTCGGGTGCTTCGTACGAATAGCTCACATACGACATGGTCTCAAATCGTGTCCTGTGTCTCGGCATGTCCGGCCCGATCATCTGGGACGATGATCTGGCCGCAGTGCACAGCCGTCCGCCGAGCGGGACTCGGTGGACGGCGTTCCGCGCGGGGGGACTCCCTGCCGCGCGTCCGCTGCCTGTTGGCAAATGGATGACTGCCAGTAAGGATGGTCTCTGGGTGTCCGAGGCACGCGAAGAGTCCGAGGGTGCGGCGAGGGCTTCGCGTAGGCGTGGTGGAAACAGAGGCGGTGGCGGCGTGGGGGTGACGTACAAGTATTTCGGTGCACCCGACCGCGCGACCGCCGCCCGTGTTCCGACCGCGCTGGGACGCGACGGCCTCGGACTCGACGCGGGTGAACTGGGCACCCTGGGCCGGCTCGGCGAGCTTTTCGGCCAGGACGGGCGCGAGGGCTCCGAGGAGTCGATCAGCGGCGGGCTCTCCACGAAGATCAAGCCGGAGACGATGAGCGCGATGGTGCTCACCGGCATCCAGGGCATTCCGCTGGCCGCCGTCCCCCCTCTGGAACTGGTCGTCCTCCACCCCGACTACGCCGTGGTCCAGCTCCCGCACACAGTGGTCGAGCCGCTCCGCAAGGCGGACGAGGCCGAACTCGGCACCGCGGCCTTCATCTGGTCCACCGTCCCCGACCGCCGCGGCCCCCGCGACGCCTTCGTGATCTACCAGATGCTGCACGAGTGGCAGGACTTCGCCAACCGCCTCCACGACGCCGGGCACCAGCTGTACTGCCTGATGTGGCCGTGAATCAGCGCATTGGAAAATTCTCGGTTCACCGCCGAGGACGCAAATCAGGTCAAACGCCGAGAACGGTGATCGCCTGGCTGCCGTGGATCTGATCCAGATACGCCTGGATGTCGTCCTGGTCCGAGGTCGCGACGATCGTCGCATCGATCTCCACAGCCGTGACGGCGACCAGGCCGTCCACTGGATCAGGCTTCTTCTTCGGGTTGAGATCTGCCCTGCCGATCAGTTCGCCTACCCTGCGCCACTCCGCCTCGGTGTAGCAGCACACCACTGCGCAGTCTTTGAGCGCCCGCGCCAGGTAGGCAGTGCGGGCACCTCCACGCCACGCCTGAGCGACCACCGGGGCAGGCACAACCGGACACCCAGTCAGGCAGTACTCCGCGTGCAGCAATCGGGCTCGCCGATCGCGCGGGTCAGCGAGCGCGATGAGCATCCCCGCGTCGTACACCACGTCGCCGAGCGAATCGGCATCAGGACACGTCGGGCAGCCCCAATTCATGCGGCGTTCCGACGGGCACGGATGGCTGCCGCCCGGGCTCGGGCCGCCGCAACCTGCTCCCTGATCCGAACGGACTCCTCCGTGGGGGCGTCGCTCGCGGGCGGCCAGTCCAAAGACTCCGCCTCAGCCTCAGCAGCGGCAATGGCTGCGTCGATATCGGCGAAGGACGCGGCGATACGCTCCCGGCGGACGGCCTCGGTGAGTGCGGCAGCAACCACGAAGGCAGAAACGTCCTGACCGCCTTCCTCCGCGGCCAGCCTGATGCGTTCGGCCTGATCGAGATCCAGGCTGATGGAGATCCTCGTCTTCGCCATGACGAAATCGTATCACGCCGTAATACGACAGCTGGAGTGGCCGGAGCCGAGGCGGTCACGGCGGCGAGGTGCTTGATCACCCAGGGCACTTTCAGGGCACATGAGTGCGAAAATTGCCGCCGATCAACGAAAACCATGAAAGGTCGTTTCGCCGACCAGCGGCGCTCTCGCCGCATCGTTGCAGGTCAGCCCAGTGCCCGCGCGAATAGCTCCACGAGTGGCACGGCTTCGCCAACCGGCTGCACGACGCGGGCCACCAGCCTGAGGTGGCCCTGCCCTGTTGGCTTACCGCGTCGTCGCGGTGAGGCTCCGGGCCGAGGACGGAGGGTGTCAGACCTGGCAGAAGCCGCTTGGCTTCCCGTAATACGCGTCATACACTGAAGCCATGGCGAAGACCAGGATCAGTATCAGCCTCGATGCCGAGCACGCCGAGCAGATCAGAGCCCACGCCGTCCGGGCCGGGATGGACGTCTCGGCCTACCTCGTCAATGCCGCCACTCGGCAGATGGCCGAGACCGACGCGCTGGAAGCACAGTTCGCTTCCATCGACGCGGTGATCGCCGCGGCAGAAGCCGAAGCCGCCGCACTGCCCGCGTTGCCCGACGTGGCCGAGGACGACCTCACCGAGCAGGAGCGACGCGAGGTCGAGGACGCAATGAGGCTCGTCTACGGCTCCGATCAACCCGCGCAGCAGCCAGCCGCCCGCCCCTCGACCCGAGGGCGACAGAATCGGCCCGGCCACGCGGCATGAGCGCTCGCGTCCCCGTCTACGACACCGGCATGCTGATCGCGCTCGCCGATCGCAAAGCCAAGGCAGTCCGCCTCCACGAAGGCATGAGGGCAACACCGCACCGCGCGGTCGTGCCCGGCCCGGTCCTGGCACAGGTCTGGCGCCCTGCGCCAAGTACCGTTCACGCACTTGCAACTGTGCTTAAAGACTGCACCATCCCGCACGCGCGAAGCTCCCCCAGCGCACTGCGTCCGACAGTTGCCGGAGAACCCGTATGCCTGATGTGCAACACAGCCCTGGACCTGGCCGGGTGGCACCGGATCGGCGGAGCCCTGGCCACGGCGATTCTGCCGGCCAAGAAACGCCCCGACGTGGTCGACGCCCTGGTGGCCATAACGGCGGTCCGCCATGGCAGCGCTGTCGTCTTCACCAGTGATCCCGACGACATCGGCGCCTACCTGTCAGCGCTGAACGCCCAGGACGTCCGCCTCATCGCGGTCTGAGCTTCTTCCGCCACGCCCGCCTCTGCGACGGCAGCTGAGAAAGGGGTCGTTACGGGCACGCGTGAACGGGGCGCCGCCCTCGGCCGCAGGTTCGTCGTCGGGGCGCGCCCCAGGGCCGTGGGGGTGGCGCCGAGGTACCGGGGGTGGCCTGCGAGGATGCGCCGCACATGGATGCTGTTGGGAGTGCGCGTCATGAGCGGTGCTGCGGTGATGGGGCTGGTCACAGCCGGGGCGATGCTTGTCGTGCTGGGGTGGTCGGCGCTCGTCTGGCGGCGGGACAGTGAGCGGCTGCGGCTGCTCCGGGCTGACCGCTGGGCGAAGGAGGTCGACCTGGCCCTTCCGCCGGACCTGGTCGAGCCGCTGGCTGCGCGGGTGCGGCAGCAGACCCTGGTGCAGTTCGCGCTGATGGCGCTGCTCGGGATCCCGGTCTTCGCGCTGTCGACGTGGCGTTTCTTCGCGTCGAGCCTTCCAAGCAGGTCACTACTGCACGGGCCGGCGTTCGCACTGCTGTGCATGGCCGTCACGATCGTGATGAGCGCCCTGGGGCAGCTCTGGGGGCTTAGGCGGGAGCAGCGCGCGCCTGGAGAGCGAGTCGTCCGGCCGTGGCCGATCGCTCTGCGTATGGCGATACCCGAGTCGGCCCTGTGGGCGGCAAGGGTGCTCGCCGTCGCTCCGGCGCTGCTGGCGGTCGCGGTGCTGTGGGAGGTGCGGCGCCAGGGGGTGGCGCACGAGTTCTCTCCCTATGTCTTCGGAGCGGCGCTCTTGCCACGCTGCTGTTCCTGCGCGGGGTGGAGGGTCGACAGCTGGCCATCCTGAACGGCCGTCAGGCGTCCGCTTCGCACCAGCAGCTGGCCTTCGACGATTCCTTCCGGGTACGGGCGGCGCTTACCCTGCTGCCCTTGGCGCCCACGCTCGCCTATATCGGAAACTCGCTGCTGCTGAACTCCGTCTACTCGCAGGCTGCCGCGGCACAGCGGCTGACGGTAATGCACACGTTCGATACATGGTGGATGCCGCTGGGCATGGCGGTGCTCTTCTTCAACCTCGCGATCGGCACACCCAGGGTGCGGCAGTACTACCGACGGGGACGTAACCCTCAACCACCCACTGCTGGCGACAGGGCGGGCGGGCCCCACGATCCACCACCGGACGTTCCGGGCCCCACCTCCACAACGCCGGGAACCGGCTCCACCGCCCGAAGTTGCCGCGAGCTGGTTGAGCCTCATCGGACGTACTCAGGGGCGGAGCCACCTACTCTGCAAGGGTGCGCTATCCCACAGACAGCGGAGCTCTGAGGAGATCCCAGCCGGCCGTGGTGTCCTACTGCCGACTGTCCTTCGCCGAGGGCTGACCCTGCCGGTGACCGGTGGAGGCAGACTGGGGCGGTGCAGAATTCATTCGCGAAGTCCTTCGTCACCGGGAAGCCCAACGCCGAGCAGTTGGCCGCGGCCCACGGCGTGAGCATCCCCGACGTCTCGGCGCCGGGGCTCCGCGTGCTGTTCTGCGGGATCAACCCCGGGCTGTGGTCGGGGGCGACGGGGCTGCACTTCGCGCGGCCGGGGAACCGCTTCTGGCCTGCGCTGCACCGGTCCGGGTTCACCCCCCGCCAACTGCGTCCTGACGAGCAGTCGGAGTTGCTCGGCCTCGGGCTCGGCATCACCAATGTCGTGGCCCGCGCCACAGCGAAGGCGGACGAACTGACGGCGGAGGAGTTCCGCGCGGGCGGGGAGGAACTGGTCCAGCGGGTCGAGCGGTTGCGGCCCCGCGCGCTGGCGGTGCTGGGCATCGGGGCGTACCGGACGGCCTTCCGTACCCCGCGCGCGGCGGTGGGTCGGCAGCCGGTCGGGTTGGGCGACACCGAGGTGTGGGTGCTGCCCAATCCCAGCGGGCTGAACGCGCACTACACGCTGGACGGCATAGCGGCGGAGTTCCGGCGTCTGCGCGAGGAACTCGCGTAGTCGCGTGCGGACGACGTATGCAGCGCCTGCGCGCGGAGGTCGCCGAGGTGTCGGCGCGCGGCGGTCCTGGACGCCGGACGGGGGAGGGCGGTCAGTAGCCCTGCTTGCCGTAGGCGATGTTGTCGAACGAGCCGTAGCGGTCGTTCGCGTAGCGGACGCCGGCGATGATGGAGTCGACCGGGTTGAGGATGTCCTTGTGGCCCGGAAGGCTCCACTCCTCGAAGGTGGGTCGAATCGTCTGGATCAGGCCGTAGGTGCCGCCGTACAGCGCCTGGTTCCCGTCCCAGTGGTTCTCCGCGCGCGGGTTGCCGGAGGACTCGGTGAGCGCGCGTGCCTCGATCGCGCCGGCGGAGGGGACGGCGTCTCCGTGCTGGGCCAACAGGTCGCGCGCCTGGGCAACCCAACCGTTCAAGTCGTTCGCGTAGGTCTTCTTCGCCGGCTGCGCGGGCTTGGCCGGCTGCGCGTGCTTGGCCGGTTGGGCCGGCTTGGCCGGCTTGGCGGCGAGGCGGGTGGCGGGGCGGGTGGCGGGGATCACAGCCTTCGCCGGCGTGGCCGCGGGTATTCGCTCGGCCACCGCGGGCTTGTGTCCGGTAGCACTCGCGTCGGCGGCGTTGATCGCCACCACCGATCCGAAGGCCGCGGTCGACGCGATCACCAGGTATGCGGTCAGACCTGCGGGCGTGCGGGCGTTGAACTGCATGTCACTCCAAGGGTCAAAAGGGCAGCCGGACAGCGCTCAGTGACCGCTCGGGACGAACTGAGTCGCACGACCAGCCCGGCGCGAACGCTGCGGGCAGGGTCGATCACGGAGGAAGGGCAGCCTGTAGGGCCGTAGGCACCGGTCGGCGGGGTGGCGTCACCGCGTTCTCGGCACAACGTGCTCGCGCGGCGGCCGGTTCTGGCCGTTCTCTCCACCGGGCGGTTGGCCGCCCGGTTTCTCCACATTCACACGGACCGGCCGAGCGGAGCAAGAATCTGCCTGCCAGAGTGCTCGACGCCACAATCGACCGGTTTGCACTCTCGTCTCGCGACATATTACGCGTTACAGTACGAGATATGTCTCAAGATTTGGTTCCGGATGGCCGCGCCCTGCGCGCTTCGCACGAGGACCGCGACCAGGCCGTGGAACAGCTTCGGGTCGCCGCGGGCGACGGCCGGCTCACCCCGGACGAGCTGGACGAACGCCTCGAAATCGCGCTGACCGCGCGCACCTACGGCGAGCTGGCGCTGCTGCTGCACGACCTGCCGGCCGCACCCGGCGCCGGGTACGCACCGGCCAGGGCTGCGACTCCTGGCCCGGCGACTCCCCGGCTGACGTCGAGCCTGGCCCCGGCGCCCAAGGAGCTCGTCCGGCTGGAGTCCCGCCACGGCAACATCGAGCGGATCGGACCGTGGTCCGTGCCCCGACGCCTGGAGGTGGAGGCCACCGCCGGCAACGCGGTCATCGACTTCACGGAGGCCGTCGTCAGCCGCCCCACCCTGGATCTCACCGTCGCGGTGCGCAGCGGAAACCTGACACTGATCGTGCCGCCCGAGGTGGCGGTGGACATGGACAGCGTCGCGGTGCGGAGCGGCAACGTGCGCCAGCGCGTCCGCCGTGAGCCCGGTGCGCCGATCAGGCTGCAGATCAGCGTTTCGGGCAGCGTGCGCAGCGGCAACATCACCGTCCGCGGCCCGCGCCGGGGCTTTCTGGACTGGCTGTTCCGCCGCCGTCCGAACCCGGCGCGCGCGAGCCACAACCTGCTGGACCGGGCGGCGTCGCGGCCCGCATAGTGGCGCCCATGGCTTCCCTTGTGCGACACCTGACGATCGACTGTGCCGACGCCTATGCCCTCGGCAGCTTCTGGGCGGAGGTGCTCGACGCCGAACTGGCCGAGGACGACCATCCCGGCGACCCCGAGGCACTGCTCGCAACTCCCGGCGTGGGGCTGCTCTTCATCACCGTTCCCGAACCGAAGTCGACCAAGAACCGGCTGCACCTCGACCTCCGGCCGCAGGACCGCACCCGCGATGAGGAGGTCGAGCGCCTGCTCGCCCTGGGCGCGACCATGGTCGCCGACCTCCGCCGGCCGGACGGCGCGGGCTGGGCCGTCATGGCGGACATCGAGGGCAACGAGTTCTGCGTGGAGCGAAGCGCGGCCGAGTACCGGGACTGACGGAACGACAGCAGGGCGGAGTGGGGCGGAGGGAGGACCCGCAGAGGGCGGAGTGGGGCCGGTACGGAGGGGCAGCGGAGGGGCGTCGCAGGGGGCGGCGCGGGAACTGTAAGGACTCTTGACAGTTTATTGGTCTAGTCCAAAGATTGTCGATGTCCAGCCACAGGTCTCCACCAGTCACACCCCCACAGGAGAGCCCCGCATGAGACATCCCCGCTCCCTCCGCGCCCTGCTCACCGGCCTGGTCACCGTCGCCGCCTCGGCGAGCCTGGTGGCCACCGGAACGACGGCCGCGCACGCCGCCACGCCACTGCCCACGCATGTCTTCGCGCCGTACTTCGAGGCGTACAACGGCGACAGTGCGGCGACACTGTCCAGCCAGTCCGGCGCCAAGTACCTCAGCATGGCGTTCATCCAGGCCTCCACCAAGGGCTCCTGCACGCCGTACTGGAACGGGGACAGCAGCAAGCCCATCACCTCCGCCAACTTCGGCAGCGACATCAGCACCATCCAGGGCCGGGGCGGCGACGTCGTGCCCTCGTTCGGCGGCTACACCGCCGACAACACCGGCACCGAGATCGCCGACAGCTGCACCAACGTCAGCTCGATCGCCGCGGCGTACGAGAGCGTGGTCACCACCTACGGGGTGACCCGGATCGACCTCGACACCGAGGACAACTCCCTCACCAACTCCGCCGGGATCGACCGCCGCAACAAGGCCATCGCCCAGGTCGAGTCGTGGGCGGCGAGCACCGGCCGGACCGTGCAGTTCTCCTACACCCTGCCGACGACGACCAGCGGGCTCGCCGCCAGCGGGCTGGCGGTGCTGCAGAACGCGGTGCAGAACAACGCTCGCGTCGACGTCGCCAACATCATGACCTTCGACTACTACGACGGCGCGAGCCATGAGATGGCGAACGACGCCGAGAGCGCCGCCACCGGCCTCTACGGCCAGCTCGCCTCGCTCTACCCGTCCAAGAGCGCCTCGCAGCTCTGGGGCATGATCGGGATCACCCTGATGCCCGGCATCGACGACTTCGGCGTGGGCGAGACCACCACGGTCGCGGACGCGCACTCCGTCGAGAGCTGGGCCGCCGGCAAGGGCCTGGCCAGCCTCTCCTTCTGGGCGCTGCAGCGTGACAACGGCGGCTGTGTCGGCACCGGCGGCTCGGACAGCTGCTCCGGAATCGCCCAGGGCACCTGGGACTTCAGCAAGGCCCTGGAGCCCTTCACCGGCGGTGGCGGCGGCGTCCCGAGCAACGACTTCTCGCTGTCGGTTGCCCCCAGCTCGGCCTCGGTCGCTCCCGGCGGCTCGGCCACGGCGAATGTCAGCACCGCCGTCACCTCCGGCAGCGCGCAGTCCGTCAGCCTCACCGCGAGCGGCGCACCGAGCGGCGTCTCCGTCTCCGTGAGCCCGACCTCGGTGACCGCAGGCGGCAGCGCCACGCTCACCGTCACGGCATCCAGCTCCGCGGCGGCCGGGACCTACCCGATCACCCTCACCGGCAGCGCCGCCTCGGGCAGCCACACCGCGACCTACACCCTGACGGTGACCGGGAGCGGCGGCGGTGGTTCGGGCGCACTGGTCAACGGCACCTTCGAGACCGGCAGCCTCAGCCCGTGGACCTGCCAGCCCGGCGGCGCGGTCGTCAGTTCGCCGGTCCACTCCGGCAGCCACGCACTCCTGGTCGCGCCGACCTCGTCGCAGACCGGCGAGTGCGACCAGACTCTGACGCTCACCCCGAACCACAGCTACACGCTGAGCGGGTGGGTCCAGGGCAACTACAGCTACCTGGGTGTCAGCGGCGGGGCCTCGGCCAGCACCTGGACCAGCGGCAGCAGTTGGACCAAGCTGACGGTGCCCTTCAGCACCGGCGCGAACGGCACCGTGACCGTCTACATCCACGGCTGGTACGCGCAGGGCAACGTCTACGCGGACGATCTGACGCTCGGCTAGCGTCCCCGTTCAGGCGGCGCGGACCGGGACGTCCAGATCGACCAGTCCGGCGATGCCGAACATCAGCATCACCCGCAGGGTGCCTCCCGCCCTGAGGTCCTTGACGGGCGGCAGCACGATCGACGGCGCCTTCGCACCGAAGGCCGTGCTGCTGCCCGCGTCCAGCCGCACTCCCGCCGTGGACAGCGAGCCGGACGGTGCGGTGCCGCCCTGCAGGGTGGCCTGGCCGCCGCCGGGCAGGGACACCAGCGCCAGGTGTTCGGTCACCGGCCCCTGGTTGTGGACGGTGAGGTCGAGCCGCGCCGTCCCCGACGGGTCGAAGCGCACCGTCGCCCCGGTGATCTCCAGGTCGACGTTGCGGGCCTTCATACTGAGCGAGACCCCGTCGGCGCCCGTCCGCATCGTCGTCTGCGCGGCCCCGGGCGCGGCCCGCTGGACGCCGGCGGAACCGCCCGCCGAGCAGCCGGTGGCGAGCGCCAGCAGGACGGCGGCGAGCACGGCAGGCCGTGCCACGCGGGGGAGGGTGCCTCGGGATCGCATATCCGGCATTATCGCGCTCGTCGCCCGGCGGATCGACCAAGGGGGTGGCTGTCCCCGCGTCCGTTGCGCTGTCGGGCTGCTGCGGGTGCCGAGTCCGGCAATGGTGGGAGGATGACTCACATCACTCCTGGGACCTCCGAGAACGGCTCCGCAGACCAGAGCCCGCGCCGGCGCAGGGAACTCTCGGACCACGGCCGACCGGCCGAGAAGCCGTTCGGACTGCGCACCGGAGCAGAACCGCGCCCCGCAGGGGACACTCGGGCGAATCTCACCAAGCGGACTGCGGCGGCGCTGACCGGAGTGGCCTGGGGACCGGACTACTGGGGCCCTTGAGCGGGCCGGGGACCGACGCCGCCGGGCGTCCCGGACGCCCCCCCGGAGGCCCTGGGACGGCTATCCGGGCGTCGTTCCTATGGCCTAACGATCTTGCGCGGGTCGATGCCGGTCCGGCAGGGTTGCCCCGTACGCCAGTCGCCCTGGGCGGGGTGCGGCGTACTGCCGGGCGTTCCCGGCGCCGGTAGCCCCCGACTCGTCGGGGGCTACCGCACGAGCGGACCAGGATTCGCCTCACCCGGTCGGATGCATCAGCGGCCGGGGGCGATTCCCAATCCACTGCGGGCTCGTTTTCCATACATGAGCAGCGAGGAGCCATCGGTCCACGCGCAGCCTCGCGACGCAGGAACGATCCGTCCCGCCGAGACGCCCGTGTTCGACGCCCTGGCCGCACAGTGGCGGGCGACGGGCCGCGCGGTCCCCGGGGCGGCCGACCCGGAATGGGAGGAGCTGGTCGCCGCGAAGCCGCGGCGCCGCCGCACGCCTCCCCGCTGGGTGCCCCAGCAACGCCTTTGACCCGCCGCTGACCCGCCGCTGACGCTCCTATGACGCTCCTCTGACGGCGCTGCTGCGCCCGCCGCACTCCATCGGTCACGAATATGCGATATTCGCCCATTCGGCTTGACGGACCATAAGCCCGGACTTCGTCGAAACAGAATCGCCACCTGCGGCCGTCAAGGAGGTCAACGGCCGCCGGAGGCGTCTTTCTGAGTATATCTCAGCTCGGCCGTCTCCCCTGCTTGGGCATCTCTCGGCGCGGCTGTCCGGGTGACCTCGTGATGCGGCCAACACTCCTCCACCCGAGGATGACGACGAGTGGATATTCCGGTGAACGCCGATCGGGTTTTCCGATCCTCGTCCCACCGGATCCAGACCGAAGTCAATCGCAGAAGGACGAGCATGATCAACATGCGTAAAGCACTAGCCGTGGCCGTCATGATCGGTGGCATCGCCTTCGCCGGCGCCGGAACCGCGTCGGCTGACGCGACCGCAGAGGGGATCGCGGCCGACTCGCCGGGCGTCCTCTCCGGAAACCTGATCCAGGTGCCGGTGGACATCCCCGTGAACGTCTGCGGCAACTCGATCAATGTCATCGGGCTGCTCAACCCCAGCTTCGGCAACACCTGCGTGAACGTTGGCGGCAGCAGCGCGAGCCCGGTGACGCACCACTTCACGTGGCAGCACCACCCGAGCTGGCACCACTTCGGCTGGCAGCCCGAGGCGGCGGACGACGACTGCCCCTGATCCGCCGGCAGTTCCTCCGCGACAGCACTGCGGCGGGCGGCCGTCCTACCCCAGAAGGTAGGACGGCCGCCCGCCGCTCTTGTCCGACGTGTTCGACCCGTTCGACCGGACGGACCGTCAGCCCTCGTTGACGCAGGTGTTGCCGAAGCTGGGGTTGAGAACACCGATCAGGTTGCCGGTGAGACCACAGGCATTGACCGGCACGTGCACCGGGACCTGGATGTCGTTGCCCGAGGCGACACCCGGGGAACGCTCCGCGTCACCGGAGGCGTGGGCGCTGGCGAAGGCAGCACCGGCGCCACCCGCGAGAGCGCCGGCTGCGGCGATCGTGACGAGGGCACCCTTGACAGCGTTGTTCATGACTATCTCCATACGTACGTACGTCTGCCCACGTGGTGAAGCCACGCAGGCATGGACAGGCGGCTCAACGCCGCTGCCACCGCCGAGGGTTCGGGTGCGCCCGGGATGTCACCCGAACGCATCAGCCCCGCCTGCCCTGACGTCATTCGGGTGATCATTCCGTTCATGCCGTTCCCTCGCCCCAACGGCGCTCGTTCTCGGGAGGTAGGTCCGCCAGGACAACGGAACGACGAGAGGAAAACGCCATGCAGAACACCAAGCGGAGCGCGCTGGTCGCGATCGCCGCAGTCGGGATGATCGCGGGCAGTGCTGGCGTTGCCGCCGCCAGCAGTGGCGCGCAGGGCGAGGCCGAGCACTCCCCCGGCGTCCTGTCCGGCAACCTGATCCAGGTCCCCGTGCACGTCCCGGTCAACGTCTGCGGCGACTCCGTGGACGTCATCGGCGCCCTGAACCCCGCCTTCGGCAACACCTGCACCAACGCCGGCTGACAACGCCGTCCCCGCGGGCCGTCGGCTACTCGGGTGGTTGTCCACGCCGACGCGTATCTCCCCATTAGCGACGCTCGTTTGACATGTGTCCGATCCGCAGCGGACGGACAGAACACGGAGGATTCACTCATGCGCAACGTGAAGCAGGCCCTGGTTCTCTCGGTCGCGGCGGCAGGTCTCGCCCTGGCCGGCGCGGGTACCGCGATCGCCGACTCCACCGCCAACGGTGAGGCCGAGGGTTCCCCTGGCTTCCTGTCCGGCAACATGGTCCAGGTTCCGATCCACGTCCCGGTCAACGTCTGTGGCAACACGGTCAACGTGATCGCTCTGCTGAACCCCGCCTTCGGCAACACCTGCATCAACAAGTGACCTAGCGGTCCCGGGTGTGCCGGCCTGCGGCACACCCTCCGCTCCCATGCGACTCAGGAGATCCGTCTTGCTCAACGCCAAGAAGACCGCAGCCCTCTCCATGGCCAGCCTCGGCCTGCTCGTGGCCGGCGCGGGCTCCGCCGCTGCCAACGCCAACGCCACTGGCGAGGCCGAGCACTCCCCGGGCGTGCTGTCCGGCAACCTGCTCCAGGTCCCCGTGCACGTCCCGGTCAACGTCTGCGGTGACAGCGTCAACGTCATCGGCGCTCTGAACCCGGCGTTCGGCAACACCTGCATCAACGAATCGGACTGCTGATCGGTCCGCACCATCCATGATGCTGCCCCTCGGTGCCCGTAGCCCGAGGGGCAGCATCGCTGTTCGTCACAGACGAGGAGCCACCCATGGCCCTGTCCCTGAAGAAGCGCTACACCACCACCGCGTTGGTCCTCCTCCTGGGCGGACTGTCCGCGCAGACCCCGGTCTGGGCTGCCGAGAACGCGAGCGGTCCGAGACCGGCGAGCCCCACGAACCACGGGG
This sequence comes from Streptacidiphilus sp. MAP12-16, assembly GCF_041262165.1. Taxonomy (NCBI): domain Bacteria; kingdom Bacillati; phylum Actinomycetota; class Actinomycetes; order Kitasatosporales; family Streptomycetaceae; genus Streptacidiphilus; species Streptacidiphilus sp. MAP12-16. The sequence continues at coordinate 158,987 of NZ_JBGCBY010000001.1, read as the reverse complement.
TCGCGACGCTGCAGAGCCCGCAGGCGGATCCGGCGCTGACCGGCCTCGGCACCGGCCTGGTCGAGGCGATCGCCCCGGCGAAGAACCTGCGGCTGGACCCGATGGCCGACTCCGCCGCCGACCCGCTGGCGAACGGCCTCGCGCTCCAGCCGGACAACCCGGGGATGGCGCCGATCTCCACGACCGCGGTGACCGCGCCCCTGAGCGCCGGCGGCGGACTGGGCAGCCTCCCCCTCGTCGGGGCCATCGCTCCCTCCGCCCCCAACTGACCGTCACCCACCGGTCGGCACAACGGAGATCAGCACAGTGGAGATCGACACAGCGGAGATCGCCAGCTCAGTCGTCCGAGCCGGGGGGTCCGGCTCGGACGACAGGTGCCCTGCGGCAGCCGGACCACAGCAGCCGCAGGGCACCTGTCGGTATGGGAGCGAATCAGCCCTTGAGTTCCTGACCGGCCGCCGCCGCCGTAGCGAGCAGGTCGCTCACCTTGCCGACGAGTGGGCGCCCCGAGTGCCCCTGGTCCAGGTCGATCCGGCCACCGGGCGCGGTCTGCAGCTCGGGCGAGGTGAGGGTCGGGTTGACGTCCCCCAGGTCGATCCGGCTGTGGTCGCTCGGGTCCGCCGCGGCCGCGCCCTGCTGAGGACCGGTCCAGGACAGCGGATGTCCCAGGGAGAGAGCCGATCCGACCGCCTTGAGCGGGGCGCTCGGCAGCCCCATGCCCAGCGCCCCGTCCCGGGGCGAGCCGTCCGCGTCCGGAACCGGAGCCGAGACCGCGACCGAGGGCGTCTGACGCGCGGTGTTGAGGGCCGGCACGAGGGGGTCCGGGATGAGCTGGTGGTCCTGCACCTGCTGCGCCGAGGGCGGAGCCAGCGGCGAGGCGGGCAGCGTGCCGGTGACCGATGCGGTCGAGTCCTTGCCGGTCAACGAATGCACCAGCGGGCCCATCGGTACTGCGAACGGCACCTGCATCGCCGAGGCCGCCTGCTCGACGCCGTCCACCTGGTCCGGCGTGAGCGACGCAGCGGAGGCCGCACCGGCCACAGAGCCCGCAGAGACAGCAGAGACACACGTGGCGAGGGCAATCACCGTCGCTCGCCTGGAGAAGATTTTCAAGACTTTCCCGTCCATCCGGAACCCGTCGCAGGGAATTCACCCGCGAGTGGATGAGCCACCGCCCGTCGCCAATCGGACATCGGGCACCCTCGTTTCAACGACCGAGCGAACCCAGAGAATGCGCAAATCCACTCGAAGAGAGCAGTAGCACGGCACCGGGCTGACGATCCGAGTCGTTCCGCAACCCATTCGGAGCAATCATCGTTTCCGTCGGCAAAGGTCGTCGTTCATTTTGTTGCATCCTCCGCTTCGGGCAGTCGAGATCCAAGCGGGTCCCCGGCTTCGAGTCTCGCGCGAAATCACTGGGATTCGCCCCGATGGATGCGCAACCAGAAGCCTTGGGATTCGTTGAAGAAAACGACCCAGCCGGTAAAGAACGCACCCAGCAGAGAAGGATTCACATGTTCAAGCAGGCTCTCGCCGCCGCCGGTGTCGCCGCCGCCGCACTCGCGATGACCTCCGCTCCCGCCTCCGCGATCTCCGACAGCGACGGCTCGACGATGTCGGCTCAGGGCGCGGGCGGCACCAACGTCACCGGCACCTGGGGCGACCACAGCCCCAACTTCCACTTCCTGGACAACCCGAACATCTGCCTGCCCGAGGTCCACAACATCGCGGTGGCGGTTCTGGGTGTCGCTGTCCCGGTCGAGGTTCCGGTCCTCAACAGCCAGCCGAAGCAGTACTGCGCTGTCGGCCAGTCCACCCAGGGCACCGGCGACTCGGGCGTCTCGCACGTCATCGGCTGACGCACTGCTTCAGGGCACAACCCACACACAACGAGAGGAATCCCCCCATGTACAAGAAGGCTCTCGCCGCTGTCGGCGTTGCCGCGGCCGGTATCGCCATGGTTGCCAGCCCGGCCTCGGCCATCAGCAACTCCGACGGCTCGACCAGCTCCCTCCAGGGCCCCGGCGGCACCAACGTCACCGGCACCTGGGGCGACCACAGCCCCAACTTCCACACCATTGACAACCCGAACATCTGCCTGCCCGAGGTCCACAACATCGCCGTGGCCGTCATCGGTGTCGCTGTCCCGGTCGAGGTTCCGATCCTGAACAGCACCCCGAAGCAGATCTGCGACGTCGGCCAGACCACCCAGGGCACCGGCGACTCGGGCGTCTCGCACCTCATCGGCTGACGCAGCGCCGAGGCTTCACCGACCCTCCGAGAAGTGCACAGCGGGCCGGGGACATCGTCCCCGGCCCGCTCGTCGTCTCTGCTGCGCCGCTGCCGCTGAGGACGCGCGATGGCCCGCGCGGTTACGACGGGCGTTACGACCTGGTCGTTAGCGGCGCCGCAGCAACTCGGCCGCCTCGACGGCCCAGTAGGTGAGCACCTGGTTGGCTCCGGCGCGGCGGATGGAGGTCAGCGTCTCCATGATCGCGCGCTCACGGTCGATCCAGCCGTTGGCAGCGGCGGCCTCGACCATGGAGTACTCGCCGGACACCTGGTAGGCGGCCACCGGCACCGGGCTCAGGTCGGCGACCTGACGCAGGATGTCCAGGTAGGCCATGGCCGGCTTCACCATCACCAGGTCCGCACCCTCGGCGAGGTCCAACTCCAGCTCGCGCAGCGCCTCCCGGGCGTTCGCCGGGTCCTGCTGGTAGCTCTTGCGGTCGCCCTTGAGCGAGGAGCCGACGGCCTCCCGGAACGGGCCGAAGAAGGCGGAGGCGTACTTCGCGGTATACGCGAGAACGGCCACGTCCTGGTGGCCCGCCGCATCCAGCGCCGTTCGCACGACCGCGATCTGGCCGTCCATCATGCCGGAGGGCCCGACCATGTGGACGCCCGCGTCGGCCTGCACCACGGCCATCTCGGCGTAGCGCTCCAGGGTCGCGTCGTTGTCCACCGAGCCGTCCGCGGCGAGCACGCCGCAGTGGCCGTGGTCGGTGTACTCGTCCAGGCAGAGGTCGGACATGATCACGACCTGGTCGCCGACTTCGGCGACCACGTCACGGATGGCCTGCTGCAGGATGCCGTCCGGGTTGGTGCCCTCGGAGCCGGTCGCGTCCTGCACCGCGGGGATGCCGAAGAGCATCAGGCCGCCGACGCCCGCCTCGGCCGCCTCGACGGCCGCCTTCCGCAGAGTGTCCCTGGTGTGCTGGACCACGCCGGGCATGGCGCTGATCGGCACCGGCGCGCTCACGCCCTCGCGGACAAACAGCGGCAGGATCAGCTCGGCCGGGTGCAGCCGGGTCTCCGCGACCAGGCGGCGCACGGCCGGGGTCGTGCGCAGGCGTCGCGGACGGACGACCGGGGTCTCAACCGACCGGGAGTGGTCACGGGAGGAGTCAGCAGACATGCGCTCACCTGACATGGCGTTAGCGGGCCTTCCTACGCGAGCCCGGGCGACGCTCGCTCGGGCGGTACACCTGCTCACCCGCCTGGGTCGCTGCGTCGCGGCGGGCCGCTCCGAAGTCTGCCAGTGCTTCGGCGAGCGCGGCGACCGAAGGCGCGGGCGCGAGCACGTCCACCCGCAGCCCGTGCTCCTCCGCGGTCTTGGCCGTCGCCGGGCCGATGCAGGCGATGACGGTGACGTTGTGCGGCTTGCCCGCGATGCCGACCAGGTTGCGGACGGTCGAGGACGAGGTGAAGATCACCGCGTCGAAGCCGCCGCCCTTGATCGCCTCGCGGGTCTCGACCGGTGGCGGCGAGGCGCGCACGGTCCGGTAGGCCGTCACGTCGTCGACCTCCCAACCGAGTTCGACCAGCCCGGCGACCAGGGTCTCGGTGGCGATGTCGGCGCGCGGCAGCAGCACCCGGTCGATCGGGTCGAAGACCGGGTCGTACAGCGGCCAGTCCTCCAGCAGTCCGGCGGCGGACTGCTCGCCGCTCGGCACCAGGTCGGGCTTGACGCCGAAGTCGACCAGCGCCTGCGAGGTGGTCTCGCCGACGGCCGCGACCTTGATCCCGGCGAAGGCGCGGGCGTCGAGTCCGTACTCCTCGAACTTCTCCCGGACCGCCTTGACGGCGTTCACGGAGGTGAAAGCGATCCATTCGTAGCGGCCCGTCACCAGGCCCTTGATCGCGCGCTCCATCTGCTGCGGGGTGCGCGGCGGCTCGACGGCGATGGTCGGCACCTCCGACGGCACCGCGCCGTAGGAGCGCAACTGCTCGGAGAGCGCCCCCGCCTGGTCCTTGGTGCGCGGAACCAGCACGTTCCAGCCGAACAGCGGCTTGGTCTCGAACCAGGACAGCGAGGACCGCTGAGCCACCTGCTCGCCGACCACGGCTATCACGCTGCTGGCCGGGTTGACCGGAGCCGACACCGGCGAGGGCAGCACCCGCGCCGCCTTCAGCTCGGCGGCCAGGGTGCCCAGGGTGGCGGTGTAGGTGCGCTGCCGGGTAGTGGTGCCCTCCAGGGTCACCGACACCGGGGTGTCCGGCTTGCGGCCCTGCGCGACCAGCGCCGTCGCCGAGCCGGGTAGCGAGCCGAGCCGGGTGCGGACGACCAGGGTGGCGTCGCAGACGCCCAGGTTGGCCCAGTCGTAGGACTCGGGCGCGCAGTGCGAGGCGTCGACGAAGCGGACGTCGGCGGCCGGGCGGCCGGCCCGCAGCATCACGCCCGCGTACGCGGGGACGCCCACGGACTGGGCCACGCCGGGTACCACCTGGAACGGGATGCCCGCCTGCGCGCAGGCCAGCATCTCCTCGGCGGCCCGCCCGTCCAGGCCGGGGTCGCCGTCGACGGTGCGCACCACGTGCCGGCCCGCCTGGACCGACGGGAAGAGCCGGGTGAGTGCGGCGTTGCTGTCGACGTAGCCGTCTCCGTCCAGGACGAAGGTCTCCGGCAGCGCGTCGGCGTCGTGCAGCTCCACTCCGCTGGGGCAGTGGACGCGAACCGCCGCCGCCGTGAGCGGGTCGGCGACCAGCACGTCCGCGGACGACAGCACCTCGACCGCACGCAGCGTGAGCAGGCCCGGGTCGCCGGGACCGGCTCCGAGGAAGGTGACCTGGCCGACCGGGCGGGTGCCCTTCGGGACGACGGAATGCTTAGCGGGGCTCACTTGGCTCGCTCCCCCATCAGACCGGCCGCGCCCTCGGCGAGCATCCGCGCCGCCAGCTCGCGGCCCAGGGCCGCCGCTGCCTGCTCGGACGCCGCCTCGGGCCCGAAGGCGCCGGTGGCGGACAACTGCACGACGGACGAGCCGTCAACGGTGCCGACGAGTGCTCGCAGGAACAGCTCGTCGGCGGGGCCGTTCGGACCTTCGGTGCGACGCTGCACCTCGGCCAGGGCGCCCACGGGGGCGGAACAGCCCGCCTCCAGCGCGGCCAGCAGGGCGCGCTCGGCGGTGACGGCGGCCCGGGTGGACCTGTCGTCGAGGACGGCGAGGGCGGCGACCAGTTCCGCGTCGTCCGCCCGGCACTCGATGGCCAGCGCTCCCTGTCCGGGGGCGGGCAGCATCAGCGTGCTGTCCAGGATCTGGGTCGCGTCGCCGAGCCGCCCGAGCCGGGTGAGCCCGGCGGCGGCGAGGACGACGGCGTCGAGCTCGCCGGACCGGACGTAGCCGATCCGGGTGTCGACGTTGCCGCGTATCGGCACGGTCTCCAGCTCCACGCCGTTCGCCGCCGCCCAGGCGTTGAGCTGGGCCGTCCGGCGCGGGGAGCCGGTGCCGATCCGGGCCTTGGCGGGACCGGACGAGTGCTTCTCGACCAGTTCCTCCAGGGTCAGCCCGTCCCGGGCGACCAGCGCGTCCCTGGCGTCCTCACGCGGGGGCACGGCAGCGAGCGCGAGGCCCTGCGGCGCGGCGGTCGGCAGGTCCTTGAGCGAGTGGACGGCGAAGTCGATCGTGCCGGCGAGCAGGGCGTCCCGCAGCGCGGAGACGAACACCCCGGTGCCACCGATCTGCGCCAGGTGCTCGCGCGAGGTGTCGCCGTAGGTGGTGATCTCCACCAGCTCGACCCGGCGGCCGGTGGCATCCGAGACCGCCTCGGCGACCTGCCCGGACTGGGCGGTCGCGAGGGCGCTGCGACGGGTGCCGAGGCGGAGCGGGGGTCCGCTCGTTCCCGTCTCGGATGGTGCTGCGGTGCTGAGTTGGCCACTCATGACATGATCATCCCGGTCGTGCTCGGTTCGGATGTTCTGCGGGTCCTGCTGTGCGGACGGCGTGGGCGGACCCCCGCCGACGGCTCCGCGCGGGCCCACTGCTAGCGTGCTGGGCAGGCCTCCGAACGGCGTCGGCTGCCTCGCCGACAGCCGTTCGCCGCCCTGTTGCTGACGATCCGTCACGCCGAATCACCGCCGGCCGTCGGCTGCAGCGGCAGTCTCGCGGGGGCTTCCGCGACAGCCTGGACCGCCCCCGGGTCGAGGTCGAAGAGCTCGCGCAGCGCCTCCGCGTACGAGGCCCCACCGGGTTCCCCGGCCAGCTGTTTCACCCGCACAGTGGGCGAGTGCAGCAGCTTGTCCACGACGCGCCGGACGGTCTGCGCCAGCTCTGCGCGGGCCCGGGGCCCCAGCTCCGGAAGCCGGCCGTCGAGGCGTTCCAGCTCGGAGCTGACCACCTCGGAGGCCATGGCGCGCAGGGCGACCACGGTCGGGGTGATCGCGGCGGCGCGCTGGGCCGCGCCGAAGGCGTCGACCTCGGCGCCGACGATGCGGCGGACCGCGTCGACGTCCAGCGCCCCGGCGGCGTCGTCGTTGTGCTGCGCCGCCTCGGCGAGAGTCTCCAGGTCCACCAGGTGCACGCCGTCGAGGCCGTGCGCGGCGGTGTCGACGTCCCGTGGCAGGGCCAGGTCCAGCACCGCCAGCGGGGTACTCCCCGCGCGCTTGGCCGCCGCTGCGGCGATGTCCTGCGCGGACAGCACGATCCCGGCCGCCCCGGTGCAGGAAATGACCACGTCCGCCTCGGCGAGCGCGGTCGCCACCTCGGCGAACGGGACGGTGCGCGCGCCGAACTCGGCCAGCGTCGCCGCCAGCCGTTCCGCCCGCTCAGGTGTGCGGTTGGCGATGACCAGTTCTCCGACGCCGGCGCGGGCGAGCGTCGCCGCTGCCAGGGAGCTCATCGACCCGGCGCCGACGACCAGCGCGCGTCGGCCCTCGATCGGACCCGCACCCTCGGCGATCCGCTCCAGGCCGAAGGTGACCAGGGACTGCCCGGCCTTGTCGATGTCGGTCTCGCTGTGTGCCCGCTTGCCGACCCGCAGCGCCTGCTGGAACAGCTCGTTGAGCCCGCGCCCGGCGGTGTGCTGCTCCTGTGCCAGGGACAGCGCGTCCCGCAGCTGGCCCAGGATCTGCCCCTCGCCGACCACCATCGAGTCCAGCCCGCACGCCACCGAGAACAGATGGTGCACGGCGCGGTCCTCGTAGTGGACGTAGAGGTGGGCGGTCAGCTCCTCCAGGTCGACTCCGCTGTGCTCGGCCAGCAGCACGGACAGGTCGGCGACGCCGGCGTGGAACTTGTCCACGTCCGCGTACAGCTCGATCCGGTTGCAGGTGGCGACCAGCGCGGCCTCGCCGACCGGCACGGCCGCGGCGGCGGCGTGCAACAGCCGTTCCGGCGCGTCCCCGGTGAGCGAGGCCCGCTCCAGCAGCCCGACCGGGGCCGTGCGGTGGCTGAGGCCCAGTACCAGCAGGCTCATGCTTCTGCCTCGCTTCCCAGGTTCACCGTGCTCGCCCCACTCGCTGCGCTTGCTCTCTCCACCGGAGTCATGCCGGCATCACCGCCGGCAGCTCGCCGTCCTCGCCGCGGTCCGCCTCCGACGAGGCGGGCGCCCTGCCCCGTCGGGCCCGGGACACGCTGCGGGCGGCCGCGGCGGCGACCGCCTTCGCTCCGGACCCAGGCCGTGAGACTACTGCCGGCGGCTCGTCCACGAGGTGGTCCTCACCGGACTTTCGCTGCTCGTGGAAGGCGAGGATCTGCAGCTCGATCGACAGGTCGACCTTGCGCACGTCCACGCCGTCGGGCACGGAGAGCACAGTAGGCGCGAAGTTGAGGATGCTGGTGACCCCGGCCGCGACCAGGCGGTCGCAGACCTGCTGGGCGGCGCCGGGCGGCGTGGTGATCACGCCGATGGAGACGTGCTCGGACTGGATGATGTCCTCGAGCTCGTCCATGTGCCGCACCGGCAGCCCGGCCGCCGTCTGCCCGGCCAGGGCCGGATCGGCGTCCAGCAGGGCGGCGACCCGGAAGCCGCGGGAGGCGAAACCGCCGTAGTTGGCGAGGGCGTGGCCCAGGTTCCCGATGCCGACGATGACGACCGGCCAGTCCTGGGTCAGGCCGAGCTCGCGGGAGATCTGGTAGACGAGGTACTCGACGTCGTAGCCGACGCCCCTGGTGCCGTACGACCCGAGGTAGGAGAAGTCCTTGCGCAGCTTGGCCGAGTTGACCCCGGCGGCGGCGGCGAGCTCCTCCGAGGAGACCGTCGGCACCGACCGCTCGGAGAGCGCCGTCAGCGCGCGCAGGTACAGCGGCAACCGCGCGACCGTCGCGTCGGGAATCCCGCGTCCGCGGACGCGCCGTTGGGCGCCGCCCGGGGGCGGTGAGGCTGGGGTGGAACGTCCAGTTGCCACGGTGCTCCTGTGGGTGAAGCTGGGCTGCGAACGCCAGGCTATGCGTTTGTGAACGTGTGCACAAAGATGGTGTCCGATTTGTCCCCGCTGAGTGACGCGCATCACGCACACCCCGTCAGGGTGCCGCGCGTCGCTTCCGGGTGGGCCGCGGCGACGTCGAGGAGGGCGACGACGGGGGCGGCGGCGATCAGGCCCGGAGGGGGGTCCGGCAAGGGGGACACGCTTCCACTCCTCGGGTTCGGGGAGCACGTCCGGTGTGACGTGCTCCGCCCCCCTTGGCACACAACATCTCGATGCTAAGCAGACAACCAGCAGATCCCATAAAGCGACTGCGGAGTCAGCTCGGGGCCCTTCAGGTCCCTCAGGGGCCCCAGCAGGCCTCTCAGGCCCCGAGCGCCTTGCGCAGCCGGCTCTCGTCGACCCGCCAGAAGTCGTGCTGCCTGCCGTCGATCAGGGTGACCGGGATCTGCTCCGCGTACTCGTCGAACAGCTCCTTGTCCTGGTTGATGTCCCGTTCCTCCCAGCTGAAGCCGAGCTCGTCGGCGAGGCGGGCCACCACCGCGCGGGCGTCCTCGCAGAGGTGGCAGTCGGGTTTGCCGATCAGCGTGATCAGATGGTCGGCGGGGCTCTTCCTGGGTTCACGGCGCAGCAGAGGGCTCACGCTCCCCATTCTGCCTCGCTGCCGATGCCTGCCCGCAACGCTCCGCTGGCTATGCTCGCCGTATGTCCAGGCTGCGAAAGCTCCCCCAGGAGAAGCGTTCCTCCGCCGTGTTGGCGGGTACGGCCGCCGCGCAGGCGGCCGAGGCGGACTCGGCCGCCTCGGTCTCGACCGGGACGGGCCCCGACACCGGGCGGGCCGCTCCGCCGTCCGACCTGGCGCCGGACCCGCACGCGGCCGCGTTCTTCGACTGCGACAACACCATCGTGCAGGGCGCGGCGATCTTCTACCTGGGTCGCGGCCTGTACAAGCGCAAGTTCTTCAGCCACCGCGAGCTGCTGCGCTTCGCCTGGCAGCAGGCCTACTTCCGGCTGCACGGCGCGGAGAACGCGGGGCACATGGCGGACGCCAAGGAGAGCGCCCTCTCGATCGTCCAGGGCCACCGGGTGGCCGACCTGGAGGCGATCTGCGAGGAGGTCTTCGAGGAGTACATCGCCGAGAAGATCTGGCCGGGCACCCGGGCTCTGGTGAAGATGCACCTGGAGGCCGGGCAGCGAGTGTGGCTGGTGACGGCCGCACCGCAGGAGGCGGCGAGGGTGATCGCCAAGCGGCTGGGGATGACCGGCGCGCTGGGCACGGTCGCCGAGGCACTGGGCGGCGTGTACACCGGGCGACTGGTCGGCGAGCCGCTGCACGGTCCCGCCAAGGCGGAGGCGATGAAGGCACTGGCCGCGCAGGAGGGCCTGGACCTGGACCGCTGTGCGGCGTACAGCGACTCCTCCAACGACATCCCCATGTTGTCCCTGGTGGGCTACCCGTATGTGATCAACCCGGACGCGGAGCTGCGCCGACACGCCCGCGAGCAGGGCTGGCGGGTGCGCGACTTCCGCACCGGGCGCAAGGCCGCGAGGGTGGGCATCCCCGCCGCGGCCGGTCTGGGGGCGGCGGCCGGCGGCACCGCGGCGGCGCTGGCGCTGTACCGCAACCGCGCCCACCACCGCCGGAGCTGATCGGGGCGGAGCCGACGGGGCCGGATCCGATCAGGGGCCGAGCTCATCCAGGGTTGAGCTGATCAAGGGTTGAGCTGATCAGGGCGGCCCGATCAGAGCGGCCCGATCGGGCGGGCTGACCGTTTCTGATCGCCTCGAGGCGTCCTGAATTCGTGGGTTGGCGCGTCGGCGCGAGGGAAACGTCAACCGATCGTTCACCGTTCGCTGACAAGTGATCAAACCGCGGCGGATGAGTGATCATTCTGCTGGGCACAGCCGATCACATAGTGCCACCAACCCGTAACTGATGTGACTCAAGCGGCGAATTCAGCAACAGGGTGTAGCTGTTGTTGCACGAAGCGTTATTCTCGTCAGACGCACGCCGGAGCCCAGGTGTCCCACGTTGGGCGAGCGGGCCCGCACTGCACGTAAACAGTTCTGCCTCTGGGAGTCCCGTGTACCCACACGTCCGGAACGACGCGCCTGCACCCTCCCTGGCCCCCGACGGCACCGCCGGCGGCCTGGAGCTGCTGCGCACCCTGGTACGCGAGCAGTTGTCCCCCCTCAACGCCCTCGCCGTCGCCGGAGGGGTGGACGGCCCGCTCCGCCCCACGGTCGCCGCCCGCCCGCCACGCACCTCGGTCGCGCTGCGCACCCGCACCTCCCCGGCCTCCTCCCGTACCCGGAACTCCTCCTGGGACCGGGACGAGACCGCCACCAGCGCCGACAACCCGATCATGAAGCTGGTCGAACGGGCCCAGGAGGGTGACAGCGAGTCCTTCGGTCGGCTCTACGACCACTACTCCGACACCGTCTACCGGTACATCTACTACCGGGTCGGCAGCAGAGCCACCGCCGAGGACCTGACCAGCGAGACCTTCCTGCGCGCGCTGCGCCGGATCGGCACCTTCACCTGGCAGGGCCGGGACTTCGGGGCCTGGCTGGTCACCATCGCCCGTAACCTGGTCGCCGACCACTTCAAGTCCAGCCGCTTCCGGCTGGAGGTCACCACCGGCGAGATGCTCGACTCCAACGAGTGCGAGCGCAGTCCGGAGGACTCGGTCCTGGAGTCGCTGTCCAACGCCGCACTGCTGGACGCGGTCCACCGGCTCAATCCGCAGCAGCAGGAGTGCGTACGACTGCGCTTCCTGCAGGGCCTGTCGGTCGCCGAGACCGCACGGATCATGGGCAAGAACGAGGGCGCCATCAAGACCCTCCAGTACCGGGCCGTCCGCACCCTGGCCCGGCTCCTTCCGAGCGACGCCAGGTAGTCAACCCAACCCATGACCTGTCACCCTCACGCACCCATTCATGATCGCGCGTGCGTAACCGAGCATCCCCGCCGCTCGTTGCGCAGAGTGCAAAGCCCCTTCGGGGCCGAGCGTCACCCTTTGGGGTGGTCCCAGGCACGACTGCGCAACCGTCCGGTCGGCCGAGTTGTCGACAACGACGAGAGGAGGTGCTGCCCATGACAGCCAACGTGCTCGAGCACCGCAGGGCGAGAGCCTTCGCTGACGCTGTGGAGGACCGCCCCAGCACTGCGGCCCCCCAGGGGCCCTCAACCGAAGGAGCCCTGTCCGAGGGCCAGTTCGCACCGATGATGGCGGCGGTGGACGCGCTGGGCGCCGTTCCGGTGCCCGTGTTCGACGCCGCCGTGAAGCTCACCCAACGCGCGCAGCTCATGGCCGAGTTCGAACGTGCCTTCGCCGGCGGCGGCGGGGCCGCAGTCCCCGAGCAGCGCCGCCGCGGCGCCCACCGCGCGACCGAGGCCGCTCGCAGGTTCCGCCCGAACTCCCGCTGGGGCCGTCGGCTGGCCGTCGGCGGCCTGGCCGCCGGGATGGCCATGGGCGCGCTCGGCGGTGTCGCCGCGGCCAGTTCCTCGTCCGTCCCCGGGGACTCCCTCTACGGCATGAAGCGCGGCCTCGAGGACTGGCAGCTCAACTTCGCCGGCTCCGACGAGGAACGGGGTCGGCTGCTGCTCGACCACGCGACCCAGCGTATGTCCGAGGCGCAGCTGCTGATGTCCCATCAGCAGCCGGGGCAGGCGCTCAGTCCGCACATGGTCGCCGAAGTCTCCCGGGCGCTCACGGACATGAACACCGAGGGCTCCCAGGGGCGCGACCTGCTCAGGGCGATCTACCAGCAGAACCACTCGCTGGCCCCGCTGCGGCAGCTCGCCGACTTCGCCGACTCCCAGCAGCAGCGTCTCGCCGCGATCGAACCCAAGCTCGACGCCCAGCTCGACCCGGTGGCCGGCCGGGTGGAGAGCCTGCTCTCCGGGATAAGCGCGGATCTGGCACCGCTGCACCTGACCCCCGCGCCGAGCGTGAGCGACTCGACGTCGGCCCAGCCCAGTGGCGACGGCTCGGCGTCCGCCACCGGTGGCGCCGACGGCTCCGTGCAGGGCACCGGCAGCACTCCCCAGGGCGGCACCACGACCGGCACCGGCACCCTGCACGGCAACGCACCGGGCGCCAGTCCGACCGGGGGCGGCAACGGCGCACTGGTGGGCGGCCTGACCGGCGGCCTGCTCGGCAGCAACAGCACACCCTCCAGCACACCCTCGGCGGGGACCTCCGCGGGTGCGGGCGGCGGGAGTCCCTCGGCGACCCCGGGCGGCGGCAACGGCGTCACCGTGCCGCCGCTCATCCCGGGGCTGCTGCCGAGCATCGGCATCGGTCTGATCGGCGGCTGAACGCCGACTGAACGTCGGCTGAGCGTGCGCGTACGCGAGAGGCGGGGCCCGGTAGCGGGCCCCGCCTCTCACTGCGTCAGAAGAACACCGAACGCCGTTGGACCAGCAGCTTGTAGAGCGTGTGCTGCACCGTCTCGCGGACCTCGTCGGTGAGGTTGAACAGCAGCATCGGGTCGTCCGCCGCCTCCGGCGGATAGCTGTCCGTCGGGATCGGCTCGCCGAACTGGATGGTCCACTTCGTCGGCAGCGGCACCGCACCGAGCGGCCCCAACCACGGGAAGGTCGGCGTGATCGGCACATAGGGCAGGCCGAGCACCCGGGCCAGCGTCTTGGCGTTGCCGATCATCGGATAGATCTCCTCCGCGCCCACGATGGAGCACGGCACGATCGGCACCCCGGCACGCAGCGCCGAGGAGACGAAGCCGCCCCGGCCAAAGCGCTGCAGCTTGTAGCGGTCGGCGAAGGGCTTGCCGATGCCCTTGAAGCCCTCCGGCCACACCCCCACGATCTCGCCGAGCTCCAGCAGCCGTTGCGCGTCCTCGTTGCAGGCGAGGGTGTGGCCGGCCTTCCGGGCCAGCTCGTTGACGCCGGGCAGCACGAACACCAGGTCCGCGGCGAGCATCCGCAGATGACGCTGCGTCGGGGTGTGGTCGTGGATCGCGATCTGCGTCATCAGGGCGTCCAGCGGCAGGACCCCGGAGTGGTTGGCGACGACCAGCGCACCCCCGCTGGTGGGCAGGTTCTCCGCTCCGCGCACCTCCAGCCGGAAGTACTTCTCGGCGAGCGGACGCACCGCCGTGAGCAGCACCTTCTCGGTCAGCTCCGAGTCGAAGCCGAACTCGTCCACCTCGTACTCGCCGGTGAGCCGGCGCCGCAGGAACTCCAGCCCGCCGGCGGCCCGCTCCTCCCAGCCCTTGCCGAGAAGCCGGCCGGCGATCCCGCCGAGCGGCCCCGCGAGCGCGTGGCCGACCGCTCCCGCGACGGCGTCGGCGACCCCGCGGTGCGCCTGCGGAGCCTCTGCCGCACCAGCGCCATCGCCGACGCCGACGCCGCCACCGACGCCGCCACCGGCTCCGGCACCGCTGTCAGCAGCGCGCGCGGGCGGGACGGACGGCTCGTCGCCGGCGGCCCGGGCGACGGGAGCCGGTCGCAGCGGGACCGGCGGCGTCGGCGCGAGGTCCGCCGCGTCACTCCCGCCACGGGTCCGCGCCGGGGCACTGCCGACACGTCCGGCACCGATCGGGATCACCTTGGCCCGGCCGTCGTCCACGGTCGCAGCCGCGGCGGTGCGGCGCCTGCCGCCCTTGCCGCGCCCCGCCTTCCCGGTACCGGCCTTGCCCGTACCGGCCTGCTCCCTCGCCGAGCTCATCGCCTCTTCCCTCCGCTGATCGGCAGCAGTTCCGCCACCCTTGATGTCCATCTGGCCACCTGCCCCGGAGGCAGCAGGCCCGAACGGGTGCTGCGGGCCAGATCGGCCAGTGCCTCTTCGGTGGTGTAGCCGGGGGTGTAGCCGAAGGTCTCCCGCAGCATGGTCGTGTCGACCACCCGGCCGTGGGTGAGCAGCCGCATCTGCTCCGGCGAGAAGTCCAGCAGCCGGGTCTGCCTTGCCATTCCGGCGACCCAGCTCACGGCCGGCAGCAGCATCGGCACGGTGGGGCGGCCGAGTCGGCGTGCCGCCTGCGACAGCACCATCACACCTTCGCCCGCGACGTTGAAGGTGCCGCTGTTGGTCGTGCCGCGCCTGGGCTCCATGGCGGCGAGCCGGAGCACCTCGACCGCGTCGTCCTCGTGTATGAACTGGAGCCTGGGGTCGTAGCCGAGCACCGTCGGCAGCACGGGCAGCGCAAAGTACTCGTTGAGGGGCGTGTCGGCGTGCGGGCCCACGATGTTGGCGAAGCGCAGCACGCTGACGGCCACGTCCGGGCGGCGCCGGGAGAAACCGCGTACGTAGCCCTCGACCTCGACCGCGTCCTTGGCGAAGCCGCCGGTGGGGAACACCTTGGGCTGCATCCGCTCGTGGAACACCGCCGGGTCGCGGGGCGCCGAACCGTACACGCTGGTGGTCGACTTCACGACGAGGCGCTGCACGCTGGACGCCTTCTGCACCGCAGCGAGCAGCTGCATGGTGCCGATGACGTTGGTCTCCTTCACCGTGGAACGGCTGGTGGAGCCGAGCGTGGTGGTGCTGACGTTCAGGTGGACCACGGTATCGACGACGTGTTCCGCGATGAAGCGGGCCACGGTCGGGCGGCGGATGTCGGCGCGTACGAATATGTAGTCGGCGAGCGGCGCGCCGTCGGCCGTCCCGGCCAGGTCGTGCGTGGAGGGCTGCAGGTCGACGCCGACGACCAGGTCGACTCCCGGCTGCCTGCGGATCGCCTGGACGAAGCGGCTTCCCAGATGCCGGGCGACCCCGGTCACGAGCACGACTTTTCCCAACGGACAGTCCCTTCCCGCCTGAGGCGCGGAGGCTCCGAGACCTCTCGAGACCTCTCAAGGGCTGAGGCTACATCGCGCCTGTTGCCTGAGAATGTCAGGTCGACGTGAGTCTGTGTGCGGTTACGTCACCTGCGCGTTGCCCGCACGACACTCGCAAACGCCGCCGCCCGCTCCGACAGTAGCGTCGGAGCGGGCGGCGGCGACCCCTGGGGGTCCTACTTCTTGTTGCGACGCTGAACGCGCGTGCGCTTGAGAAGCTTGCGGTGCTTCTTCTTGGCCATACGCTTGCGGCGCTTCTTAATTACGGAACCCACTGACAACCCTCACTCACTGGACAAACCCGCAGGAGCGGGAGTCAGAGTCCAAACGACTGACGTAAGCCACCAGCGTACCGAAACCTGGCCCCAGGGCGTAATCCGTGTTCAGAACAGCGGTCCGGCCGGGAGTCTGCACCCCCGACCGGACCGCTTGGCGCTGTGCTCTCGTCCTGATCGGCCCGGCCGTTCGGCCGCCCGACCGGCTACTCGTGCCTACGCGGTCTCCCGTCCCACGTAGGACTCGCGAAGATAGTCGTGGACCGCCTGCTCCGGAACCCGGAAGGAGCGGCCCACACGAATCGCGGGCAGCTCACTGCTGTGCACCAGGCGGTACACGGTCATCTTCGACACTCGCATCACCGAGGCGACTTCCGCCACGGTGAGGAAGTTGACCTCGTTCAGAGGCCGCTCTCCAGACGCCATGACAACACCGACCCTTATCCGTGTGACGGGCACCGGCTTCCCCTCCGGTGACTCCAGCCAGCACACGCGTATACCCAGAGTAGGTGCGGGTGGTACTAGTGGGAAGAGGGGGGAGCGACCCAGCACTACCGAGACATACCAGCCTGTTGCAGTACGTAGGCACTCAGCAATCCGTAGCAGTCCGATCGCACACCGTCGTCGAGCGGGACGGCCACTTCGACCTCCCCCTCCGCCTCCCCGACGAACACGCCCGGGTCGTTGGAGTCGGCGAGACCGACCGCCGGCACGCCCATCCGGCCCGCCCCGCAGGCCCAGCCGTGGTCGCCGAGCACCAGGTCAGGCAGGGGTTCGCCGCTCTCGGCGAGTGCCGCGAGGGCGATCCTGACCGGCTGCGGCGAATGGGTGTGCACCGGCTCGGACAGGGCCCCCGGGTCGGCCGCGGCGGAGTCCCGCGCTCCATTCGGGGGCGCCCCTTCATACACCCTCACGACTCCCACGCGCTGCACGTAGTCGAGCGCGCAGGCGCGCGTGCCGCGAGCGGAGTGCATCAGGAAGGGGCTGTTGCGCGCCGGAGTGAGCAGGGCGCAGCCGGCGGAGCGCAGGCCCTCGCCGATGGCGGCGTGGAATTCGAGCAGTCGGCTGGGGTGCCCCGTACCGAGAAGGACCGAGCCGCCGCGGGCGGCCGTCCTGGCCACGACTTCGGCGAGGGCGTCGAGGGCACGGATCGTCAACTCCGGGTCGATGACGTCCTGACCGTGCCGGTGCGCCGGGTCCGGGGACACTCCGCAGCGCTCCGCCATCAGGGCCAGCACGTCCGTTTCGGTCCACTCGCCCTCCGGGTCGAGGCCGAACAGCACCTCGGGGTCGCGGCGCGCGAACCGGGCGTACTTGCTGAGGTTGTCCTCGCGGGGCGTGGCGACCTGCCCGGCGATGCGGTTGGCCACGATATGGGCGTACAGCTCCTCGGCATCGATCACGCCGCCAGTGTCGCAGCGATGCGGCCGCCGTGCGGGCGAGTCGGTACGGCCGGGTCAGGGCAGCAGGCCGTGGTGGGGGAAGACGGCGCGGCGGGTCGCCAGGACGGCCTGGTCGAGGCGGTCGGCCGGGTCGTAGCCGCCGTCGAAGTCCTTCCACAGGGCCGGCATGCCGTCGGTCATCCGCTCGGGAGCGTGCTGCCGGGTGCGGCGGAGCACCTCGGCCCGCCAGTCCTCGGGGGTCTCCTGTTCCGGCGCGACGGGGTGGCCTGCGGCGATGGCGACCAGGTGGGTCCAGGAGCGGGGGACGACGTCGGCCACCGCGTACCCGCCGCCGCCGAGGGCCAGCCAGCGGCCCTGGGCATGTTCGTCCGCGAGTCGGGCGAGGGCGGCGGCGACGGTGCGCTGCGCGTCCAGGCTGACGGCGAGGTGGGCCAGCGGGTCCTCGATGTGGGTGTCCGCGCCGTGCTGGGTGACCAGGGCCTGCGGGCGGAAGGCGGCGAGGAGCTCGGGGACGACGGCGTGGAACGCGCGCAGCCATCCGGCGTCGCCGGTGCCGGCGGGTAGCGGCAGGTTCACCGCGGTGCCCGCCGCCTCCGGACCGCCGATCTCCTCGGACCAGCCGGTCTGCGGGAACAGGGTGCGGGGGTGCTCGTGCAGGGAGATGGTGAGCACCCGGGGGTCGTTCCAGAAGACACGCTCGACTCCGTCTCCGTGGTGGACGTCGACGTCCACGTAGGCGACCCGCTCCGCGCCGAGTTCCAGCAGGCGGGCGACGGCGAGCGCGGCGTCGTTGTAGACGCAGAAGCCGGAGGCGCTGCCGGGCATTGCGTGGTGCAGCCCGCCCGCGAAGTTTACGGCTCTGCCGCCTCTCCAGACCGCCTCCGCCGCCGCCACCGACTGACCTGCGATCAGCGCCGACGCATCGTGCATGGCATCGAACGCCGGGTTGTCCTCGGTGCCCAGTCCCCGTGCCAGGTCGGGGACGCCGGTCGCCGCGACCTGCCGGACCGCCGCCACGTACGCCGGGTCGTGGACGAGCGCGAGGGTCGAGTCGCCTGCCGCCGGGGCGGCGTGGACGGTGACGTTGGGCAGCCGGTCCAGGCCGAAGGAGCGGACCAGCGACATCGTCAGCGACAGCCGCACCGGGTCCATGGGGTGGTCCGGGCCGAAGTCGTAACGGGTGACGGCGTCGTCCCACTGGAGCTGCAGCGGTGCAGGTGAGGAGTGCTCAGAGGAGGGCTGCGATGTCATACCGCAACGGTATCGGCCTCAGCCGGAACGACCGCCGGTGCCCCGAACGCCTTGCTGACCGCGAGGATCGCCAGCACCAGCACCATCGGCACCAGCATCGCGATCCGGTAGCTGAGGCCGCCCGCGAGTGCGCCGACCAGCGGCGAGCCGACCAGGAAGCCGACGTAGTTGAAGATGTTGAGGCGGGCGACGGCCGCGTCCGACGCACCGGGGAACAGCCGTCCACCGGCCGCGAAGACCTGCGGCACGACCACGCTGATGCCCAGACCGACGACGGCGAACGCCACCACGGCGGTCCAGTCACCGGGGGCGAGCGCGACCAGCAGGAAGCCCACCGCGCACACCACCGCGCCCAGCTGCACCGTGCGGACGCTGCCCCAGCGCTGCACCCGGCCGTCGCCGAACAGCCGGCCGAGCAGCATCACCACCATGTAGGCGGCGTAGGGCATCGAGTGCATCCGGGCGGAGCTGTGCAGCAGGTCCTGCATGTACTTGGCGCTCCAGTTGGAGACCGTCGCGTCGGCGATGTAGGCGACGCACATGGCCAGGCAGAGCGGCAGCAACGGCTTCCAGGGGATCGAGCGGGCAGCCGCCGCCACGGCCTCCTCCACCGCGTCCCCCAGCTCGGCGGGACCGGCGTAGCGGAGCCCGGCCGCGGCCACGATCGGGATCGTCACCAGCGCGGTCGTCCCCAGCAGCGCCAGTTGGCTGATGTGCCAGTTGGCGCCGGCCCAGGCGAGCAGCGCACCGAGGATGCCGCCGAGGCTGAACGCGGCGTAGAAGCCCTGCATGATGCTGCGGCCGAAGCGGTGCTGCAGGGCGACGGCGGACATCGCCTGGCTGGCGTCCAGCCCGCCCACCATCAGACCGAAGGCTGCCAGCGCCACGGCGGCCTCCCACATCCGGTCGCCGGCGCCGACGCCCGCGAGGGTCAGGCACACCACCGGCTGGACGATGCGCAGCACCGCCCTGGGCGAGGTGCGCTTGACGACCCACTCCATCGAGATGCTGCCGACTCCGGCGAGCACGGGAACAGCGGCCAGGAAGATCGGCAGGGTGCCGTCGCTGATGCCGTACTGCGTCTGGATGTCCGGGATCCGGGTCACCAGCAGGGCGAAGACTGTTCCCTGGGCGACATAGCTGACCAGCAGCGCCAGGCGCGCCTGCCGCAGCCGTGACGGCATCTGCGCCGATGTGTGCGCGATCCCTGCTGACATCCCCGCACGCCCTTACTGGCCAGTACTCGAACGATTGGCGCGAGCGTACGGACTCCGCTCGCGGACGGGAACCCCCTCCGGGGAAAAGATCGCAACCCGCAACCCACGTCGGTCCCGCTCCCCGCCCGACTCGTTGCCTACCGTGAGAGCGGGTGGCCGTCGACAGCAGGGGGCCACCGCTGCCGACCCGTACGCAGGCACACCCCAGAAAGGGGAACTGATGGGTACGCGCGACCGACTCCTCTTCCCGCTCCGCCGCAACGCGCTCCGCCGCAGCGCGCCCCAGGACCCCACGGCGCGGGCGCTGGCGGTGGTGTTCGGCAGGCAGCTGCTCAGCGCCGACGCCTTTGGCCCCGAGCTGCTCGTCCGCGTACCGCTGGACCGGCTGCAGGCGACGGTGGACGCACTCCGAGACCGCCACGGCAAACTGCGGGGCGTTCGGCCGCAGCGGGAGCTGTACCGGCTGCAGTTCGCGCAGGGCGCGGAGCTGGTCTGGGCGCGGACCGACACGGCCGGGCGGCTGACCACGCTGGTCACCGGGCCCGGCGCACTGACGGCACGTCAGAGCGCGGGCGCGGTGCCGTCACAGACCCGGCTGGACGTGGTGGACGAGGTGGACGTGGTGGACGTGGCGAATACGGCGGACGCGGTTGACGCGGCGTCAGCGGGCGTACCCGCGGCCGTCGCCGCACCGACCGGTGTCGGCCCCCTCGCGCCAGCCGCAGGTGCCACCGCCGGAGCCGCCCACGCCCCCGCCAGGGCCGATGCCAGCACCGCACCCTCCAGGGCCGGTGCCGCCGCCGGAGCCAGCGCCACACGCGCCACCGCCGGTGCCACCAACGCCAATGCCAGCGCTGTCGGAGCCAGCGCCGCACCCGCCACCGCCGGTGCCACCAACGCCAGTGACAGCGCCGCACGGGCCACCAGCGGTGCCACCACCACACCCGCCAGGGCCGCCGTTGCCACCACCGTCGAGGCTGTCGCCGAGCTGCTGGTGCCGCCCCGCCCCACGTATCCGCCCACCATTCCGCCCCTGCCCCCACCCCCGCCCGCCGCGGTGGCGTCCGTGGCCCGCGCGCCGCGCGCCCCCAGCGCCGTCGCGCTGCAGCGCCTCACCGCCGGGTACTTCGCCGCCGCCCTCGCCGCCGCGCTGCTGCCGTATCTCACCGGCACCGCGACCGGTTGGCTGCTGCTCACCGCGACCACGCCCGCGCTGGCCTGGTACGCGCTGCGCACCGGACCCACCCACGCGCTCCCGCCCTGGTTCCGCGTGCTGCCGCTGGTCGCCGTCGGCCTCGCCGTCCTGGCCGGGCTGCGCGCGCTGCCCGCGTTCGGACCCGGGCTGCCCTGGACGATGCCAGGGCTGCTGGAGATCGTCCTCTTCGCCGCCGTGCTCGGCCTCGCCGGCTGGACCTACCGGCGCACCAGACCGATCCAGCCCTCCCCGAGTGCGCACCCGCTGACGCTCGGTCCACCCCTGCGCGGCGGCTGTTTCACCCTCGTCGAGGGCGGCGGACCGGCCGTGAACCGGTACGCGCAGGAGTCGCTGACGCCCGGTTCCCACCGCCACCGCCGCTACGCCGTCGACCTCGTCCAGCTCGGCGACGGCCCGCAGTGGCGCGGCCGGCGGGCGCTGGGTCTGGCACCGGCCACCAACGAGCGCTACGCGATCTTCGGGCATCCCGTGCTGAGCCCCTGCGACGGCGTGGTCGTCGCTGCCGTGGACGGCCTGCCCGACCACGACCCCTACGCTCCCTCCGTCGAGCATCCGGAGGGGAACCACGTCGCCATCGACACCGGCCGGGCCCTGATCGTGCTCTGCTGGCTGCGCCAGGACAGCGTCCGGGTGCGGCGCGGCCAGCACGTCACGGCGGGTACGCCCGTCGCCGCCGTCGGCGACTCCGGCGACGGCGCCGAGCCCGCCCTCCACCTCCGTGCCGAGACCCGTACCTCACAGGCCGCCCCCGGCGGCGGCGTGGGACTGCCCTTCCGCCTCACCGGGCTCCGCGGCGATCCGCTGCGCGGCCGACGCCTCGTCCTCCCGGACTAAGACCGACGCCGTTCAGGCGCTCAACGCAGGCCGATCAGCTCCGCCACCTCAGCCGAGTCGGCGTAGAGACCGGTCGCACCGGCGAGGCGTTCGCGCGGCGTCAGGGCGGTGTAGCCGAAGACGTCCATCCCCGCCGCGCGAGCGGCCGCGACGCCGAGGGGGCTGTCCTCCAGGACGACGCAGCGCTCCGGCCGCACGCCCATCGTCAGAGCCGCGTGCAGGAACAGATCGGGAGCGGGCTTGCCCCGACCCACGTCCTGCGCGCTGAACAGCTGCTCCTCCGCGAAGAACGAGGAGAGCCCGCACGTCTCCAGCGCCGTGCGGATCCAGCTGTGGTGCGCCGAGGACGCGACGCAGTAGCGCACCCCCGACTCGCTGACCCGCTTCAGCAGATCCGCCGCGCCGGGGACCGGGGTGAGCTGCTCTCGGAAGGCCGCGAAGACGCGGGCGTGGAAGTCCTCGTCGAAGCTGTCGTGCAGCCGAGCACCGCCGTGGCGCTCGGCGATCACGTCATGCACGGTGTGGGCCGCCGCACCCATGTAGTCCCGGTAGGAGTCCTCGATCGTGGTGGGGAAGCCCAGCTCGGTCAGGTAGTCGGCGAGCAGCCGGTTGGAGATCGGCTCGCTGTCCACGAGCACACCGTCATTGTCAAAGATCACCAGGTCGTAGCGCACACGCCCACCCTATGGCTGTCTCACTTCCCGCCGGAGGCCAGCTCCTGCGAGCGGTTGCGGGCCGCTTCCAGCGCGGAGAGCAACGCGGCCCGCACTCCGTGGTTCTCCAGCTCGCGGATCGCGGAGATCGTGGTGCCCGCGGGGGAGGTGACGGCCTCGCGGAGCTTCACCGGGTGCTCGCCGGAGTCGCGCAGCATCACCGAGGCGCCCACCGCAGCCTGGACGATCATGTCGTGGGCGACCGCGCGGGGCAGTCCGAGCAGGATGCCCGCGTCCGTCATCGCCTCCACCAGGAAGTAGAAGTACGCCGGTCCCGAGCCGGACAGCGCCGTGGCCGCGTCCTGCTGCGACTCGGGGACGCGCAGGGTCTTGCCGACCGGTTTGAAGATCTCCTCGGTACGGAGCAGGTGCTCCTCGGTGGCGTACGAGCCAGCCGAGATCACGCTCATGGCCTCGTCGACCAGGACCGGGGTGTTGGTCATCACCCGGACGACGGGGGTTCCGGCCGCGAGGCGCTCCTCGAACCAGGCCGTCGGCACACCGGCGGCACCGGAGATCACCAGGCGGTCGGCGGAGACATGCTCCGCGAGTTCGTCCAGCAGCGCGCCCATGTCCTGGGGCTTCACGGTGAGGATGAGGGTGTCGGCGGTCTTGGCCGCCTCGGCGTTGCCGACGGCCTCGACGCCGTAGCGCTCGCGCAGCTCCGCGGCGCGCTCGGGGCGGCGGGCGGTGACGACCACGTCGGACGGGGACTTGCCGGCCCGAAGCAGCCCGGAGACCAAGGCCTCGCCGATCTTGCCGGTGCCGAGGACGGCGACTCGTTGCGTCATGGGGACCTCCGTGCAGCTGCGCTGACTGGTGCTGCCCACATCCTCGCACCGGGTACCGGCAGGTCCGCCGATCCGTCCACCAGCCGGTCGCCGACAGCCGGTCATCACCAGCCGGTCAGCCGTGGCCCAGCGAGCGCAGGAAGAAGGCCAGGTTCGCCGGGCGTTCGGCGAGCCGCCGCATGAAGTAGCCGTACCAGTCCGCGCCGTAGGGGACGTACACCCGCACGGTCTCCCCGGCGGCGGCGAGGCGGCGCTGCTCCTCCTCGCGGATGCCGTAGAGCATCTGGAACTCGTAGGTGTCCTGCGCCCGTCCGGCCCGTACCGCCAGCGCGCCGGCGATCTCGATCAGCCGGGGGTCGTGCGTGGCGACCATGGGATAGCCGTGGCCCTCCATCAGCAGTCGCAGGCAGCGCACATAGGAGCGGTCCACCTCCAGCTTGTCGCGGAACGCCACGGTCTCCGGCTCGGCGTACGCGCCCTTCACCAGCCGGACCCGCGAGCCCGAGTGCAGCAGCTCCCGGCAGTCGCCCTCGGTTCGCCGCAGGTAGGACTGCAGCACGACGCCCACCCAGGGGAAGTCGACGCGCAGCTCGGCGGTGGCGGCGAGGGTGTCGTCGCTGGTGGTGTGGTCCTCCATGTCGAGGGTGACCGTGGTGCCGGCGGAGCGGGCGGCCTCGCAGACCTCGCGGGCGCGGTCGAGGGCGGCCTCCCGGCCGTCCGGGCCGAGGTTCGCCCCGAGCGCGGAGAGCTTGACCGAGACCTCGGCACGGCGCCCGATCCCGGCCGCGCCGAGGCGCGCGAGCAGGGCGGTGTACTCGTCGCGGACGGCGTCGGCCCGGGCCTGGTCGGTCGTGTCCTCGCCGAGGTAGTCGACGCTGACGTGCAGCCCGCGCACGATCAGCTCGTCTGTCACCCGTACGGCGGCCTCGCGGTCCTCCCCGGCGATGAAACGTTCCACCAGGGCCCGGCTCACCGGGGCGGTCAGCACGGCCCTGCGGGCGGCTGGGCTGCGTGCGGCGGCCAGGAGCAACTGACGGGACAACATGGGGGCGGCCTCCTGACATGCACGTCCGGACTGGCCTTCAGCGTAGGAGGGGCGGGCTGTTCCGTCGCCGTGCCGCGCAGAGGGCGGCGGAGCGCAGGCGTTGAGCGCAGTACGGACGGCCGAAACTCAGGGTTGTCCCCTATAGCGTTCAGGACGTCAGAAGCGCACCGTTGAGCTATGACTAGCAGTGATGTCTCGCCCCGCGAATCGCGCCAGCTCGCCGTGGCCTCGGCCACGCTCGGCCCGTGGCGTACCGCTGGTGCCGTCGGTGTCGTCGGCGGTGCCGCCGCCCTCGGCGTGGACCTGATCACCCTGCACTGGTCGCTGGGCATCCTGGCGGGCCCGGCGAGCATTGCCCTGTTCCTCTTCTTCCTGGTCGGCGGAGTCGGCTCGGTCGTCGGCCGGAGGGGCGGCGAGCGCAGGCTGCGCCGCTGGGCGGCGGAGCACCCGTGGCAGACGGCGCTCGCGCCGGCCGGTGCCCTGGCCGTCACCAACACCATCACCCAGTTCCTGCTGAGCAGCGACGGCGTCTTCGCCAGCATCCTCACGGGGCTGTGGCACGCCGCGATCCTCGGTGTCGTGATCGGCGTTGTCGGGGCCGTGGCCGGCGCCCGCCGCCGCGACAACGCCTGACCGCTGCCGGTACCACCGCAGAACCGCCGCAAGCGGGCGGGAGCGCGCGCACTCTTACTGGACTCTTGCCGTATGCACGTTTGGCCGTCGGGATACTGTTCCGGTGCCGACCCTGGAAGATCCACACGACCCCGCCCCCGACGATTCCGACGCCTTCGAAGGGCTCGTCCTGGACGAGGACTTCGTGCGTGGCGCGAAGCAGAAGGAGCCTTCCGCCCGCGCGCGGATGCTCGCCGAGAAGTGGAAGCACGAGCCTCCGGGCGACACCTCCTTCCGCCCCGCCCCGGTCGCCAAGCGCCGCTGGTACCGGCGGCGGCCCGAGCTGTCGGCGGTCGGGACCGCCAAGTCCGGCGGCCGGTTCCAGACACCGCTGATCGTCCTGATCGCCGCCGTGCTCGTGCTGATCGGTCTCAACGCAGGCGCGGTCAACAGCTGGGTGCGCGGCCACCTCGGCGGTACCACCCCGAGTTCCCCGCAGGCGCAGCCGAGCCTGCAGGCTCCCGAGACCGCGCCGCCCAGCGTCGCACCCTCGGTCGTGCCCGACCCGGCCGTCCCCACCGTCGCACACCCCTTCGCGGGCTCGCCCGCCGAGACCTGGCCGGAGGGGGCCAAGGCCATCAACGTCCCCGCGGCCAGTTCCGTCGGTGTCTACAGCAGCGCCTCGGTCGCGTCGTATCTCCAGCACACCAGGGACTTCCTGATCGACTCCAACCTCGATCCCCGGGTTCTGGCAGGCGGATACCCCACCGCAGCGCTCGCCCTGATCGACCCCCGGGAGAGCCTGGTCTCCGCCCTCAAGAAGGAGATCGCCGGCCCCTCGGCGAAGGGCGGCGACGGCACCGAGCTGTTCACTCGCTTCAATCCGGACCAGGCGCTGATCGACGGGACGGTGATCAAGGTCCAGGGCGAGATGACCTTCAAGGGGGACGGCAAGGGCGGCCTCGCGATCCACGCCGACTACACCTTCGTCTACCCGCTGCGTCCGGGGCCGCACCCCGACCTCCCGATGCCGACCGCCGCCGGCCCGGCCACCGCACAGCTGGCCTCCTGGCGGATCGACGGCAACGACACGAACGTTGCGCGGAGCATCGTCCGCCGGGTCATCGACATCGACATCCCTGACGGGCAGTCGTACCAGCACACTCCGGGCACCCTGTGGATCCAGCAGTGGAACCCGGACATCGCCAACAGCGCCTGCGGCGTCTACAACGGCTACGTCAACCCGCAGTTCCCCGACTCCGCCGGAGCGGGGACGGGCAACGGCATCCTGCCGTCCGGCCCGGCCAGCGACCCGTACGACCGCAGCAGGGCGCCGTCGACCCAGGCACCGGGAACCTGCGGGCGGCTCTCCCGTACCTGACTCCGCGTCAGCGGCGTTTGCGGCCGCCGCTTCGGGCGCCCGCACGGGCGGGGGCGCGGCGGGCGTGGGCGGCGAGGGCGAGTTCGTAGCGCGAGCGCGCCTCGCCCTCGCCCGGGGCCTCCAGCAGGCTGCGCATGAAGTAGGCGGCCAGCGCGCCAACGAAGCCGATCAGCAGCATCGGGCCGACGGACTTCTCGTCCGCCATCCAGCCGCGCAGCGACGCCCTGCCCTTGCTGAGCAGGTTCCAGGTGCGGACGGCCGCGACGGCTGTGCAGATCGCGACGGCGACCACCAGCAGCAGGTTGATCAGCGAGCCGGCCTGGGAGGTGAACACGCCCTGGACCCCGAGGCGCATCAGCACCGCCCCCGCGCCCATGGCGACCAGCGCGCCCGCGCTCACGCCGACGCGCCGCAGCCAGTAGGCGGGGTCGTGCTCGACCCACCCTGTGCCGAAGAACCGGACGGGGTCGGGGGCAGGGACGGGCTTCTGGGACGGCTGGGTGGACGCAGGGTTTCCGGACACGCCTCCGATTATGCGGCAGTCCGCCCTGCGCCCACGCCGGCGGACCGCAGCGCGAGCCCGCGCCGCCGGCCGGCCCTGCGCCCACGCCGGCGTTGGTGCCCGCGCCGTCAGCCGAGTCGGGACACGTCCCGCACCGCGCCCTTGTCGGCACTGGTCGCCATCGCCGCGTAGGCCCGCAGCGCCGCCGAGACCTTCCGGTCGCGGGTCTTCGGGCGGTAGCCCGGTCCCGCCTCCAGCGCGGCGCGGCGCGAGGCCAGGTCCTGGTCCGAGACCTCCAGCCGGATCGAGCGCCCGGGGATGTCGATGGTGATCAGGTCGCCGTCCTCGACCAGCGCGATCGTGCCGCCGGACGCCGCTTCGGGCGAGGCGTGGCCGATCGACAGGCCGGAGGTGCCACCGGAGAAGCGGCCGTCGGTGACCAGCGCGCACGCCTTGCCCAGACCGCGTCCCTTGAGGTAAGAGGTGGGGTAGAGCATCTCCTGCATGCCGGGGCCGCCCTTGGGGCCCTCGTAGCGGATGACGACGACGTCGCCCTCCTTGACGCGCTTGGTGAGGATCGCCTCGACGGCGTCCTCCTGCGACTCGACGACGACGGCCGGGCCCTGGAAGGTCCAGATCGACTCGTCGACACCGGCCGTCTTCACCACGCAGCCGTCCACCGCCAGGTTGCCGTAGAGGATGGCCAGGCCGCCCTCCTTGGAGTACGCGTGCTCGACGTCGCGGATGCAGCCGCCGGCCGCGTCGGTGTCCAGCGTCTCCCAGCGCTCGGACTGCGAGAAGGCACTGGCGGAGCGCACGCAGCCCGGCGCCGCGTGGAACATCTCCACCGCCTCGGCGGACGGCGAGCCGCCGCGGATGTCCCAGGTCTTCAGCCAGTCGGCCATGGAGGCGCTGTGCACGGTGTGCACGTCCTCGTTCAGCAGACCGCCCCGGTACAGCTCGCCGAGGATGGCCGGGATGCCGCCCGCGCGGTGCACGTCCTCCATGTAGTACGAGCCGTTGGGCGCGACCTTGGACAGGCAGGGCAGGCGGCGCGACAGCGCGTCGATGTCGGCCATGTCGAAGTCGAGTTCGGCCTCCTGCGCGGCGGCGAGCAGGTGCAGGATCGTGTTGGTGGAGCCGCCCATCGCGATGTCCAGCGCGACCGCGTTCTCGAACGCCGCGCAGGTGGCGACGTTGCGCGGCAGGACGGTCTCGTCGTCCTGGCCGTAGTGGCGATTGGTGATCTCGACGACGGTGCGTCCGGCCGCCTGGTACAGCGCCTTGCGGGCGGTGTGCGTGGCCAGGACCGAACCGTTGCCGGGGAGCGAGAGGCCGATGGCCTCGGTGAGGCAGTTCATCGAGTTGGCGGTGAACATGCCCGAGCACGACCCGCAGGTCGGACAGGCGTTCTCCTCGATCCGGGCGATGTCCTCGTCGGAGACGTTCTCGTTGACGGCGTCGGAGATCGCGTTGACCAGGTCCAGCTTGCGGACGGTGCCGTCCACCAGGGTGGCCTTGCCGGCCTCCATCGGACCGCCGGAGACGAACACGGTGGGGATGTTGAGGCGCAGCGCGGCCATCAGCATCCCGGGGGTGATCTTGTCGCAATTGGAGATGCAGATCAGCGCGTCCGCACAGTGGGCCTCGACCATGTACTCGACCGAGTCGGCGATCAGGTCGCGGGACGGCAGCGAGTACAGCATCCCGGCGTGGCCCATGGCGATGCCGTCGTCCACCGCGATGGTGTTGAACTCGCGTGGGATGCCGCCTGCGGCCTGGATCGCCTCGGAGACGATCCGGCCCACCGGCTGGAGATGCGTGTGCCCCGGCACGAATTCGGTGAAGCTGTTCGCGACGGCGATGATCGGCTTGCCGAAGTCCTCGCGGGCTACGCCTGCGGCCCGGAGGAGGGCGCGTGCCCCTGCCATGTTGCGACCGTGGGTGACCGTTCGAGACCTCAGCTGGGGCACTGTGCTCAACTCCTTCGTCTGTGACGAACGAGCCTACGCCGCCCGCCCGTCCCTCGGACATCGCGTCCGGAATGCGGTACGGCGGCGTCGCGGCGTCCCTCCGCCCGGGTGTCAGCCTTTGTTGGTTGTCATCGCCCGGAGCCGACGTGGGCGGCGGCGGCCAGGTGCAGCCGGGTGAAGGCCAGCGCCTCCGCGAGGTCGGCCTCGCGTTCGACCGGTCCGGGGGCGCGGCGGGTGTTGACCTCCAGCACGACATGGCCGGCGAAGCCGGTCCGGGCGAGGCGCTCCAGCAACTCGGCGCAGGGCTGATTGCCCCGCCCTGGAATCAGGTGCTCGTCCTTGGCGGAGCCGGAGCCGTCGGCGAGGTGGACGTGGGCGAGGCGGTCGCCCATCCGCTCGACCATGGCGAGGGCGTCGGTGCGGGAGGTGGAGACGTGGGACAGGTCCACGGTGAAGTGCCGGTAGTCCTCGGTGGTCGGGTCCCAGTCGGGTGCGTACGCGGCGACCTCCCGGTCCCGGTAGCGCCAGGGGTACATGTTCTCCACCGCGAAGCGGACGTCCGTCTCGCCCGCCATCTGCCAGATGCCCTGGACGAAGTCGCGGGCGTACTGCCGCTGCCAGCGGAACGGCGGGTGGACCACCACGGTGGACGCGCCCAGCTTCTCGGCGGCCGCTCGAGCCCGCACCAGCTTGGACCACGGGTCGGTGCCCCAGACCCGCTGGGTGATCAGCAGGCAGGGCGCGTGGACCGCGAGGATCGGCACACCGTGGTAGTCGGAGAGGCGCCGCAGCGCCTCCAGGTCCTGGCTGACCGGGTCGGTCCACACCATGACCTCGACGCCGTCGTAGCCGAGGCGACCCGCGATCTCGAAGGCGGCGGCGGTGTTCTCCGGGTAGACGGAGGCGGTGGAGAGGGCGACCTTGGCATCCGGAACGAGCAGCGGGGCAGTCCGGCCGGCCGGCAGCTGGAGGTGCGGGCGGGCGCCGGCGAGTGCCGCCGGCGTGGGTGCGTGGGGGACCGAGGGCTCGGCGGGAGCAGCGGGAGCAGCGACGGCCGGTCTGGCGGATGCGGTTGCCGGCGCCGCCTGCGTGCCCTTGCGGTCTTGCTTGTCCTTCTCGGCGCGGGCGGCGGTCTTCTCCGCGGCCTTCTTGGCGACGGCCTTGCGGCTGGTCCCCGCAGCCTTCTTCACCGCCGCCTTCTTCACCGCGACGGCCCGCTTCGCGGCGCCCACGCCCGCGCCACCACCCGTACCTGTCGCCTTGGCCGCGCGCGCCCTGCGGGGCCGCCCCGAGGCGGCCGGCTCCTCGGCGCGGTCCTCCGGGGTCACATCTTCGTCCGTTGGCTCCGCCACGGGAGACAGCGTATGCGTGTCGGCCACCTGGCGGCACAATGCCCCGCGCTCCCCGTCGTCATCCAGACACGCTCCCGGACGACTCACCGCACGCCGTGGCGGCTCAGACGACAGCTCCGACCGGTCACTGCTCTGCCGACATCTGGTCCAGCCGCCGCAGAATGACGCCCTCCCGCAGCGCCCAGGGGCAGATGTCCAGCTCGTTCACTCCGAACAAGTCCATCGCGCCGTCCGCGACCAGCGCGCCCGCGAGCAGCTGTCTCGCGCGACCCGGCGACACGCCGGGCAGCAGCGCCCGCTGCTCGGTGGTCATCGCGGCCAGCCGGGGCATCCAGGTCGCGAGCGAGTTGCGGGTCAACTTGCGCGGCACGTAGGGACCCTCGGTCTCGCGCGCCGCTCCGGTGATCCGCGCGAGCTGCTTGAAGGTCTTGGACGTTCCGACCACCCGGTCGGGCGATCCGAGCCTGACGACCTCCGCGACGGTGCGGGCGATCTCCGCCCGGACGTGGCGGCGCAGGCGGCGGACGTCGGCCTCCTCGGGCGGGTCGCCGGGCAGCCAGCCCGCGGTGAGTCGGCCTGCGCCTAGCGGCAGCGACACCGCCGCGTCCGGCTGCTCGTCCAGGCCGCAGGCGATCTCCAAGGAGCCGCCACCGATGTCCAGCAGCAGCAGTCGACCGGCCGACCAGCCGTACCAGCGGCGCGCCGCAAGGAACGTCAACCGAGCCTCGTCGCCGCCCGACAGCACCCGCAGCTCGACGTCGGTCTCCCGCTGGACCCGCTTGAGCACCTCCTCGCCGTTGGCGGCCTCCCGCACGGCGGAGGTGGCGAAGGGCAGGACCTCCTCGACGCCCTTGTCCTCGGCGACCCGCATCGACGACGCGACCATGGCGACAAGGCGCTCCACGCCCTCCTCGCTGAGCGCACCGGTGTCGTCCAGGAGTTCGGCCAGGCGCAGCTCGATCTTGTGCGAGTACGCGGGCAGGGGAGCGGCACCGGGATGCGCGTCCACCACCAGGAAGTGAACGGTGTTTGATCCCACGTCGAGTACGCCGAGTCGCATACCTCGCCACGCTACGCGATCCGGCGAATCCGATCATCCCCCGCCGTAGTAGTGGCTCGGGCAGCAGAAGGGCGAGCGAGTCGGGCCGCGGGTCGGGCCGCGCTTCGAGAGCCGGGTGGAGCAGCAGCGGCCGAGGTCAGCCCGGCGCAGGCCGTAGGGTGGAAAGGTGCCAGCTGTAGACGTGACGCTCACCGATCGCAAGACAGTCGAGAAGGCTGCGAAGAAGGCCGCCGCCGCGGCCCGCAAGCGCGAGGTCCCGCTCGACTTCGCCCGCGCCTGGGTCGAGTTCGCCGACCCCGAGGACGCCGAACAGGTCTTCCGCTGCGATCTGACCTGGCTGACCTCTCGCTGGACCTGCATCTTCGGGCGGGGCTGCCACGGCATCCGTCCCGGCCGGGCCAGTGACGGCTGCTGCACCCTCGGCGCGCACTGGTCCGACGAGGACGACCAGAAGCGCGTCCTCGGCCACGCCGCCCGGCTCACCCCCGAGACCTGGCAGTACCACAAGCAGGGCACCGGCCCGAAGGGCATCAGCGAGCCCGACGAGGACGGCGATCTGCGCACCCGCCGGGTGGACGGGGCCTGCATCTTCCTCAACCGCCCCGGCTTCCCCGGCGGCGAGGG
This sequence comes from Streptacidiphilus sp. MAP12-16, assembly GCF_041262165.1. NCBI lineage: Bacteria > Bacillati > Actinomycetota > Actinomycetes > Kitasatosporales > Streptomycetaceae > Streptacidiphilus > Streptacidiphilus sp. MAP12-16. Next base: position 127,295 of record NZ_JBGCBY010000001.1, on the reverse strand, counting down.
TTGCTCCCTGCACACGCTCGCCCTGGCCGAGGGCCTCGAACCGCTGGAGACCAAGCCGGACGTCTGCTGGCAGCTTCCGGTGCGCCGCACCTACGACTGGATCGACCGCCCCGACGGCACCCGCTACCTCCAGGTCACCATCGGGGAGTACGACCGCAGGGGCTGGGGCCCCGGCGGCCACGACCTCCAGTGGTGGTGCACCGGCAGCCCCGACGCACACGTCGGCCCCGACCCGGTGTACGTCAGCTACCGCCCGGAGTTGGTCGAGCTGATGGGCGCGGGCGGCTACGCAGTGCTGGCCGAGCTGTGCGAGCAGCGCCTCGCCTCGCCCGGCGGACCGGTGGCCCCCCACCCGGCCGACGAGGTGTCCTAGGAGGGTGCGTCCGGCGCCGTTCGGAGTAGTCCGAGCGGCGGATCCCGCCGCGGGCGTGCGGGGCGCGGGCAACGGGCCGACCGTGGAGACATGAACAGCGCGCGCTGCCTCCTGACCGCACTCACCGCAGCGCTCTGCTGTGTCGTCGGTGCCGTCGCGCCCGCCGCCCGCGCCGTCCTGGTCTCGGGCGCCCCACCGTCGGTCGCGGGCCAACGCGTGGTCTTCCAGGCCGACTTCCACCGGATGACGATCGGGGCGCATCAGGTGTGGGGCTGGCAGACCGCCGCGTTCGCGAGCTGCGTCACCAACCCGGGCCAGCAGAAGCTCGACCATCTGACCCGCGCCGCCGCGGCCACGAGGGACGGCGTGCTCACCATCACGGCCAGGCCGCGGTCCGACCGGCACTGGGACACCGGTCTGCTGACTACCGGTGACTCCTGCACCTCCGGCGGCAGCGGCTTCCTGGAGCGCACCGGTGACCTGGTCGTCGCGCATGTCCGGCTACCGGACGGCAGGGCAGGCGCATGGCCGGCTGTGTGGTCCTGGCGTGCAGGCGGCAACGAGGTCGATCTCTTCGAGTGGCACGCCGGCGCACCGCACCGGCTCGAGTTCGTCAACCACAAGCGCGGTGCCGCGAACCTCTGGTCCTCGCCGCTGGTCGCGCCCGGCGCCTGGCTCTACCTGGGCGTCCGCCTGGGCGCGGACCACGTCACCTGGTACGTGGGCACGACCCGCGCCGGCATGCGGGCGGTCTGGCACGACAACCGCGGCGTGGGCCGGAGCTTCGCGGCATACCCCGTGATCAGCCTCTCCGTCGACGACGGCTCGAACTACCCCCCGCCCGCGTCGGCCGCTGCCCTCGCCTTCTCCATGGACTCGTTCCAGGTCTACCGGTAGGCCCGGCAGCCCGATCACGCCGGGCAGGTCACCTGGCTGATGAGTCCGGTGCGGTCGATGCCGACGATGAAGGGCTTTCCGCCGTCCAGGCCAACCTGCCAGGTGACCAGTCCGGCACCGGCGCCCGGCGTGTCCGCGAACCAGGTCTTCGCCTGGTCCTGGCCGCAGGTACCGGTACCGGTGACGGCCGGACCCAGCAGTCCGTCACCGGACTTGCCGCCCGACACCTGCGCTCCGTAGAAGGCCACCACGGTCTGGTCGCCGTGGCCGGTACTGCCCGTCCCGCAGGTCACGCCGGTGACCGTGTGCGTGGCCGGGTCGAAGGCGAAGGTCGCGTGCCGGGGGAGCGGGATCGCCCCGGTGTAGAGCAGGACGTTCCTCTCGTCGCTGCTGAGCGCACCGCTGGCGACGGCGCCGCAGGTCACTCCGAGGCCGCCTTTCCCCCACGCCCTGGTGAACGCCGCGCGGTCCGTGAAGCGTGCTTCGACCTGACCGAGTTTCACCGTGCCGCGCGTCGCCGGGTTCTCGTAGAGCTCGGCCGCGGTGACCACGGAGCGCAGGGCCAGCCGCTGGGCCGCGTACCCGTCGAGGGCGCCGGCCGGAGAGGTCGGCGACGCCGCGCTCGCGGACGGGCGGGCGACCGGGGCGGTGATCGGCCGAGGACTCGCGCTCCCCGGCAGGAGCGCCAGCCCGGTGCCGATCGCCGCCACGGCGACGACGACCGCTGCCAGGGCCCACAGCTGCGGGGCGCGGCGCCGCGCCGCGGTCCACCGGCGGGCGTCGTAGGCGGGCGCCGGACTGCTGTCGGCGAACTCGTGCATGGCCACGACCAGCTCTCTTTCCAGCGCGTCGGTACCGGAGTCACTGGGTTCGTTCACTGGGCACCTCCCTGTTGTCGGTTGTGCCGTGGACGGCGGCGCGGAGCTTGGCCAGTCCCCTGGTCGCCTGCGAGCGGACCGTGGAGGTGGAGATGTGCATCAGATCGGCGATGCTCTCGTCGGAGAGGTCGTCGAAGTAGCGCAGGACCAGCACGGTCCGCATCTTCACCGGAAGCGTGTGCAGCACCCGCATCAACTCGTCCCGCAGGAGCACCTGCCGGTACGGATCAGCAGCTCCGGCGACTCCGGTCCCGGGGGCCAGCCTGGCGTCGGTCTCGTCGAGCGGGACCTCCCGGCGCCCCCGCAGCCCCCGCCAGCGGTCGTTGGCCAGGTTGACCATGATCCGGCGCGCGTAGGCGTCCCGGGACTCGGCCCGGCCGACGCGCGCCCACTGGCGGCAGACCCGTTCCAGGGTGGACTGCACCAGGTCGTCAGCCTGGTCCCGGTTCCCGGTCAGCAGCAGCCCGGTCCGGAACAGCGCGGACGACCTGGCCTGGACGAAATCGGCGAACTCGGCCATGTCCGTGGCACGCATCGCGTCCTCCCCCTGGGCCAGGAGCCCGTATCGGTCATGGCTCGCACCCGACCAGACGGAAGAAGGCATCACCCTGCTGCACCAGGATCGCATCCGTTACGGGACCGTGACCTCCGGCGCTCGTGCCGCCCCTCTCGTCACCGGACCCGTGAACGCGCGGGTGGGTCGATACGCGGGACGGTCAATGCCCGGGACGGTCAATGCGCGGGGCGGTCAATGCGCGGGGCGGTGTCCGCGATCGGTCGGCGAGACCGCGGTCGTCGGCGTCGGGGCGGCCGTGGGAGTGCCCGCCGGAGTGGTGGGGGTCGGCGTCGGGTGCGTGCTGGGGGTCGGCGAACCGGAGGGGGAGGGGTCGGTGGGCGACGGTGTGGGTGTGGCGGAGGGGGGAGCAGTGGAGGGGGGCGCGGTCGGCGGCGGTACTCCCCGGCGGCCACCGCCCGTACCGGGCCCCTGGAGTGTGACCACGGCCGTGGAGGGGCCGGCGGACGGTCCGATGGTGACCTGCGCGGACCAGGGGTCGGCGGGTGTGGCCGCCTCGTCCACGGTGACCAGGAGGGTGAGCCGCTCGCCCGGCGCGAGCGTCCCCGAGGCGCGGCTCAGCCGCAGCCAGCGCGCGGTCGCGGCGGCCCGCCAGCTCACCTCCGTGCCACCGGTGTTGACGAGGGTGATGACCGTGCGGCCGCCCATCTCGCCCGCGGTGACGGTCAGCCGTCCCGGAGCGGCTGCGACCGGCCCGGGGCCGGCGGCGGGGGGAACCGCGGAACCGGCCGGGGCCGTCGCCCCGCCGGGATCGGGCAGGCCGAGATCGGCCCCGTGGTGGCCCTGGACCGTCGGGGCCGACCTCGGCCCGGCAGGCGGCAGCACGGCTCCATTCCCGTACGGTGCTCTGGCGTCTGACGGGTTGTCCGCCGCCGAGGTGTCGACCCGCACCGAGGACACCGGCGACACCGGGGCCTGCGCCCCCGCGTGGCCGTGATGTGTCGCCCACATGGCGACCACCGGGGCGGCGACCACCATGGCGATGACCGAGCTGGTCATCGCCCGCTGCCTCAGCATCGTCGCCCGTTCCGAGCGGACGGTGCGGTGGACCGGAAAACCACGACGGTCAAAGCGCGGCTCGGCGGCTGCGGACGCGGCCTCGGACCGTACCCCGGAGGACGTGCCGAGTCGTCCCGCGCCCAGCGAGGCGAAGAAGCCCTCCGCGGCCTCCTGCTGCCAGGCCTCCGCAGGCGCCTCGACCAGCCGCAGCGCTCCGGGCGCACGGAAGGTACCGGGCCAGGGCCCGGCCGCCGCCGCCCGCTCCGCCGTACCCCGACAGGTCGGGCAGTCGTCCACGTGCCGCACCAACTCGCCGCGCAGCGCGGCCCCCAGCACGGCGCCGCGCTCCCGGCCGAGCCGGGCCAGCTCCGGGCAGTCCCCGGCCTTGAGCACGGCCAGTGCCGCCGCCGTACGTTCCAGCTCGCACACCGCCTGCGCCAGCAGCGCGCCGGCCTGATCGGGGCGCAGGTCGACGACGGCCGCCAGCTCATGGGTGTCCAGACCATGCCGTCCGGCGAGCTCCAGCGCCTCCCGTTGCGCGGGGGCCACCCCGGCGGCCTCGGGCCAGGACAGGCGAGCGAGCCGCGAGTGCTGCGTGGTGTGACGGCCCGTCATCCGTGCGGGCGTGACCCGGATCGGCTCGGCCTCCATCCGGAGCAGGCAGACGTGCCGTGCCAGCGCGTACAGCCAGGCACGTTGGAGCTCGGGGCGGCGCAGCCGCCGGCGGTGCCGGACCGACAGCTGCCGCACCTCGCGGACCGCGGACAGCGCCTCGTCCTGGTCGCAGAGCACCGAGAGGCAGTAGGTGAAGAGGGCGTCGCCCAGCCGCTCCCATGCCTCCTCCAGGGCGCGGGCGCCGGTCGACCGCGGGCTCCCCGCTCTCTGCTCGGCTCTGCCGTGCTCTCGTCTGTCGTGCTCTCGTCTGTCGTGCTCTCGTCTGTCCTGGTCTCGTCTGTCCTGGTCGGTTCGGTACTGGTCGGTTCCGTACTGGCTGTCCCGAAGGCCGCCGCCAGGTCCGCCACCGCTCGGCGGGGCGAGTGGGGCGCGGGGCCGGGGAACGGCTCTGGCCTGCGAGTCGGTGGTCACTCCTCGACGTTAGAGCGGAACATGGGCGCTGATGGGCGGATGCGTCCTGGATACCCCTTTCGGGTGACCGGCCATCGATGTCAGTGGTCGGCTGTAGCGTTCAGCGCATGGCAGCCCGATCGTCCTCGTCCAAGACCCGCGCTTCGTACCGCTGTACGGAGTGCGGCTCCACGCCGCCCAAGTGGACCGGTCGCTGCACCGAGTGCAATGCCTGGGGCACCATCGAGGAGTACGGCGCGGTGCCGGTCCGGACGACCGCGGCCGGTCCGGTGACCAGTGCCGCGCGCCCGATCGGGCAGGTGGACGCGAGGGTCGCCGCCTCCCGGCCGACCAACATCGACGAGCTCGACCGCGTGCTCGGCGGCGGCCTGGTCCCCGGGGCGGTGGCGCTGCTCGCGGGCGAGCCGGGCGTGGGCAAGTCCACGCTGCTGCTCGACGTCGCCGCGAAGGCCGCCAGCGAGGCCCACCGCACCCTCTACATCACCGGGGAGGAGTCGGCGAGCCAGGTCCGGCTGCGCGCGGACCGGATCGACGCCCTCTCCCCGCACCTCTACCTCGCGGCGGAGACCGACCTCGCCGCCGTCCTCGGCCATATCGAACAGGTGCAGCCCTCGCTGCTGATCCTGGACTCGGTGCAGACCATCTCCTCGGCCCAGCTGGAGAGCGCCCCCGGCGGCCCGGCCCAGATCCGCGAGGTGACCGCCGCGCTGATCCGGGTGTCCAAGGCCCGTGCGATGTCGACGCTGCTGGTCGGCCACGTCACCAAGGACGGCTCGATCGCCGGCCCGCGCCTACTGGAGCACCTGGTGGACGTGGTCCTGCACTTCGAGGGCGACCGACACGCCCGGCTGCGGATCATCCGGGGCGTCAAGAACCGCTACGGGGCGACGGACGAGGTCGGCTGCTTCGAGCTGCACGACTCCGGGATCACCGGTGTCGCCGATCCGTCCGGACTTTTCCTGACGAAGCGTGACAAACCGGTCCCCGGCACCTGCCTGACCGTCACTCTGGAGGGCCGCCGCCCGCTCGTCGCCGAGGTGCAGGCGCTGATGGTGGACTCGCAGATCCCGTCCCCCCGGCGCACCACCTCGGGTCTGGAGTCGCCGCGGATCGCGATGATCCTGGCCGTGGTCGAGCGGCACGGCGGGGTCCGCGTGGGCAAACTCGACATCTACACCGCGACGGTGGGCGGGGTGAAGCTCACCGAGCCCGCCGCCGACCTGGCCATCGCCCTGTCCGTGGCCAGTTCCGCCGCCGACACGCCCCTGCCGCCGAATCTGGTCGCGATCGGCGAGGTCGGCCTCGCGGGCGAAGTGCGCCGGGTCACCGGGGTGGAGCGTCGGCTCGCCGAGGCGGCCCGGCTCGGCTTCACGCACGCCCTGGTCCCACCGGAGCCCGGCAAGGTCCCCGCGGGAATGCGGGTGACCGAGGTCGCCAACATCGCCGAGGCCCTGTCCGCGATCCCGGGCAGCGGCGGCCGGGCCCGCTCGCGCGCCAAGGCAGAGGGGGGACGCAACGGCGCACGGCCGAAGGACGCCGCCCAGCGCGCCGTGGCCGCCTATGCCGACGTCGCCGCCGACATCCCCGACGACGCCGCCGAACTGATGAACGGATGGGACCCGATCGACCCGGTCTGACCTCTCGCTGCAGGCTCACGTCAATAACCAGGCACGCCTCGGCGCACCCACCGGTAAACTCATACGCGCACACCGCACCCCACCGGAGGAGTCGTCCCCGTGGCAGCCAACGACCGGGCGGATCGCTCCTCCCGCGAGGAGGCCCTGATGCGAGCCTCGCTCAGCGCCGTAGCCCCTGGCACCCCCCTGCGCGACGGCCTGGAGCGCGTCCTGCGCGGCCGTACGGGCGGGTTGATCGTCGTCGGTTTCGACAAGACGGTGGAGTCGCTCAGCACTGGCGGCTTTGTCCTCGATGTGGAGTTCTCCGCGACCCGACTGCGCGAGCTCTGCAAGCTCGACGGCGCGGTCGTCCTCGACAAGGACATCACCCGAATCGTCCGCGCGGGCGTCCAGCTCGTCCCGGACGCCACCATCCCCACCGAGGAGACCGGCACTCGGCACCGCACCGCCGAACGCGTCAACAAGCAGACCGGCTTCCCGGTCGTCTCGGTCAGCCAGTCCATGCGGTTGATCGCCCTCTACGTCAACGGCGTTCGCCGGGTCATCGAGGACTCAGCGGCGATCCTGTCCCGCGCCAACCAGGCGCTGGCCACACTGGAGCGGTACAAGCTGCGGCTCGACGAGGTCGCGGGCACCCTGTCCGCGTTGGAGATCGAGGACCTGGTGACGGTCCGTGATGTGGCGGCGGTGGTACAGCGGCTGGAGATGGTCCGGCTGATCGCCGGCGAGATCGCGGGCTACGTCCTGGAACTGGGCACGGACGGGCGGCTGTTGTCGCTCCAGCTCGACGAGCTGATCGCCGGCGTCGAGCCCGAGCGTGAGCTCGTCGCCCGCGACTACTTCCCCGAGCGCGCCGCCAAGCGCGGCCGTACCGTCCAGGAGGTCCTCGACGGCCTGGAAGCGCTCACCCACACCGAACTGCTGGAGCTGCAGACGGTGGCGAAGGCCCTCGGCTACCCGGGCACCCCGGAAGCGCTGGACTCCGCCGTCAGCCCGCGCGGCTACCGGCTGCTGGCGAAGGTCCCCCGGCTCCCCAACACTGTCATCGAGCGCCTGGTCGAGCACTTCGGCGGACTGCAGAAGCTGCTCGCGGCCAGCATCGACGATCTGCAGACCGTCGAGGGAGTCGGCGAGTCGCGGGCCCGTTCGGTGCGGGAGGGCCTGTCGCGGCTCGCCGAGTCGTCGATCCTCGAGCGTTACGTCTGACGTCCCGCCGACCCCGGCGGAGGTCCCGCCGCCGGGGTCGGCGGACCTGACGATCCGGGGAGCGTCAACTGCCGAACGGCGCGAGCTTGAACTGGTGCGAGGGCTGGACCGTCACGCCCTGGACGCCGACCCGGGCGACATACGTCCCGGCCCCCGCCGCGCTGCCACCGCTACCCGGCACGCAGCCGGGGGCGGAGGTGGTGCGGGCCCACTGGAACACCGCGGTCAGCGGGGTGCTGGAGGCGGGCACGGCGTACCACTGCGCCGCGGACACCTTCGGGCAGTCCCCGGATGACCAGACATGGCTGTTGGCGTCGCTGCTGACGGTGATCACCGCGGACTTGGCGCCCAGGTCGACCCGGCAGGCCGCACCGCTGGTGTTGGTGATGGCCAGCTGGAAGGTGGGCCACTGGGAGGAGCTGTAGGTCTGCTCGGCGCTGGTCAGCGACAGCTCCACGTCGGCGGCGGCGCAGACGGGCAGGTTCATGGTTCCGGCGGCGTTCGCCGGCGGAGCGGACCCGCTGCCGCCACTCGCGCTGCCACCACTCCCCTTGGTTGTGCTGCCGCCGCCGGTGCTGCCGGTGCCACCGCTGCCGCCGGACCCGCCGCCGGTCACCGGGACGACGGTGCCGCCGTTGGTCCCCGCCGGGGCGCTCGCCGAGGCGCTCGCGGACGGGCTCCCGCTGCTGCCCGCTCCGGCCGAGGTGGACCCGTCACTGGAACCACCGCCGCCCGAGCCGGTCGGCCCCGGTGTGATCGAGGTGATCGGGTGCGACGTCGGAGCGGTCGCTCCGGACTTCTTTCCGCCACCGCCGGTCAGCAGCCACACGAGCAGGGCCAGCACGGCGGCGAAGACCGCCAGCACGACAAGGCGCCGCCGCCAGTAGATGGACGAGGGCAGCGGCCCGACGGGATTGCGCAAGGAAGGCACGAGCAAACCTTACGAGAGATCAACCCCCGGCCAGAGCAACACCGCCGTACCTGCGGCCCCTTCTTTCACATGATCGTGCGGATCGTCCGTTCGGATGGTTTACCAGGGCCATTCCGGTCACCGAGCACTGACCGCGCGTGTGCGAGGATCGGAGTCGCCATGACTGAAGCCCTGACACGAGCCTCGACCGGGACTCAACGCCTCCATCGCACAGTTCTCGCCTGGTACGCCGCGAACGCGCGGCAACTTCCCTGGCGGGAGCCAGCCGCCGGCGCCTGGGCGGTGATGGTCAGTGAGTTCATGCTCCAGCAGACCCCCGTGAAGCGGGTGCTGCCCATGTACGCGGACTGGATGGAGCGCTGGCCCACCCCGGCCGCGCTCGCCGCCGCGGCGCCGGGCGAGGCCGTCCGTGCGTGGGGACGCCTCGGCTACCCGCGCCGCGCGTTGCGGCTGCACGCCGCCGCGACGGCGATCACCGAGCAGCACGGCGGCCTGGTCCCCACCGACCACGCCGCGCTGCTCGACCTGCCCGGCGTCGGCGAGTACACCGCCGCCGCCGTGGCCTCGTTCGCGTACCGGCAGCGGCACACCGTCCTGGACACCAACGTCCGCCGCGTCCTCGCCCGCCTGGTCGACGGCCGCGAGTTCCCCTCCACGGCGACCACGGCCGCCGAGCGCCGTACCGCGACGGAGCTACTGCCCGAGGAGCCGGAGACCGCCGCGACCTGGGCGGTCGCCGTCATGGAACTGGGCGCGCTGGTCTGCACCGCCCGCACGCCGGACTGCGCCCGCTGCCCGGTGGCGGCGAGCTGCGCCTGGCTGCTGGCCGGCCGCCCGGCGCACGACGGTCCTCCGCGCCGTGGCCAGACCTACGCGGGGACGGACCGTCAGGTGCGCGGCAAGCTGCTGGCGGTACTCCGCGAGGCACACGCCGAGGTCCCGCAGTCCGCGCTGGACGCGGTCTGGCCGGACGCCGTGCAGCGCGCCCGCGCCCTGGACGGCCTGGTCGCGGACGGGCTGGTCGAGCCGATCGGGCCCGGCGTGTACCGCCTGCCGGGCTGAGGCAGGGGTGAGCCCGGCCTGTCCCCGGCTGCCTGTGGCCGGCTATGCCTCCGCGGTGGCGACCACCGGCACGGTGTCCGCGGCCGGCTCGGGCGCGGACCGCAGCGGCACCTCCACCAGGAACACCGCCAGCGCGATGCCCACCGCGCTGATCAGCGCGCCCCAGAGGAAGATGCTCTGCACCCCGCTCGCCACAGCATGGTTGTACGCGTCCCGTACCGGTGCCGGCAGGTGTCCGAGCATCGCGGGCGTCAGTTGCGCGTGCCCGGCGACGGCCTTGCCGCCGCCCGTGCCCAGCCGCGCCGACATGGTGTGGGTCACCCGCGAGCTGAACAGTGCGCCGAACAGCGACACCCCGAAGGATCCGCCGATGGTGCGGAAGAAGGTGGAACTGCTGGAGGCGACGCCGATGTCCCGGAGCGCGACACTGTTCTGCGCCACCAGCATGGTGATCTGCATCAGGAAGCCCATCCCCGCCCCGAGCACCACCATGAACAGCGCCGAGACGACGCGGCTGGTGCCGACGTCCAGTCGGGACAGCAGCAGCATCCCGCCAGTCATCACCAGCGTGCCGACCACCGGGTAGATCTTGTAGCGACCGGTGCGGGTGACGGCCTGGCCGACGACCAGCGACACCACCAGCATCCCCAGCATCATCGGCATCAGCAGCAGTCCGGAGTTGGTGGCGGACGCACCCTGAACGCTCTGCTGATACAGCGGCAGGAAGGTGATCGCGCCGAACATCACGAAGCCCACGACGAAGCCGAGGCCGCAGATCAGGCTGAAGTTGCGGCTGCGGAACACGTGCAGCGGCAGCACCGGCTCCTCGCCGCGCTGCTGCACCCGCTGCTCCACCCGCAGGAATCCGGCCAGGGTCACCGCCGCGAGCACCAGCAGCCCGGCGATCTGCCAGGACCCCCAGGAGTAGGTCTGGCCGCCCCAGGTGGTGACCAGGACCAGGGCGACGATGCCGACGGTGAGCAGTCCCGCCCCGGCGTAGTCGATCCGCGCGCTGGACCGGTACTGCGGCAGATGCAGGGTGAGGGCGATGACGACCAGGGCCAACGCACCCAGCGGCAGGTTGATGTAGAAGATCCAGTGCCAGCTGAGGTGGTCGGTGATGGCACCGCCGACCAGCGGTCCGCCGATCATCGCGACGGCCATCACCGCGGCGAACATGCCCTGGTACTTGCCGCGGTCGCGCGGCGGGACCAGCGCACCCATGATCGACATCACGCCGACGATCAGGCCGCCGGCGCCCAGGCCCTGGACGGCGCGGAAGGCGATCAGCTCGTTCATGTTCTGGGAGAGCCCGGACAGCGCGGATCCGGCCAGGAAGATCACGATCGAGGCCATGAAGATGCCCTTGCGACCGTAGAGGTCGCCGAGCTTGCCCCAGATGGGGGTGGAGGCGGTGGTCGCCAGGATGTAGGAGGTGACCACCCAGGAGAGATGGTTGACGCCGCCCAGGTCGCCGACGATAGTCGGCATGGCCGTGCCCACGATCATGTTGTCGAGCATGGCGAGCAGCATCGCGATCAGCAGACCGCTGAGCACGATCCGGATCTCGCGCGGCGTCCGGATCAGTTGGGCGTCCGGATCGGCGTCGGTCCCACCGTCCGCCGGACTCCCCTCTCCGTGCCCCTGCCCCTGCCGTGAAACCTGGTCCTGAGCCATCAGAACTCTCCCCACACCCGAACTTACTTGCCGCCCGGCTAGTACCCTTGTCAGCCGCACGGTAAGCTCAGTTCCCAGTGGTCGTCAACCCGGTTTTCGCCGCCCCCGGCGGGACCTGCGACAACGACCGCGACAGCACGGCAGCACCCCCTCACCGGACAGGCACACAGGCGGAGCGATGACCACCCAGACACCTCGCGGAGACACCAGGGCGCGCATCCTCGACATCGCCCTGGAGCTCTTCGCCGAGCACGGGTACGAGAAGACCTCGCTGCGGGAGATCGCGGACCGCCTGGGCGTCACCAAGGCCGCGCTGTACTACCACTTCCGCACCAAGGAGGACATCCTCGCGGGGATCGTGGACAGCATGTCCGCCCCGATCGAGGAAGCCATCGCCTGGGGCGAGCAGCAGCCCTACAGCCCCGCCGTCCGGGACGAGATCGTGCGCCGGTTCGCAGAGGGCATGGCCGACCGCCAGCCCCTGCTGCGGTTCTTCCACGAGAACCAGCCGACCATCCGCGAGCTCAGCGTCGGCACCCGGTTCAAGGAGCGCATGATCACCCTGTCCCGGCTGATGCAGGGCCCGGAGCCGACCTTCGAGGACCGGGTGCGCGCGGCGATCTCGCTGATGGCGATCAACGTGACCCAGTTCATCGCCGAGGCCTGCGCCGAGGACCCCGCCCTGCTCCCCGACCTCCCGGACGAGGACATTCGCAGGGCCGTCGCCCTGACCGTCGCGCTGGACATCGCCGAACGCATCGGCAAGCCCACGACCGAGGTCTAGCGACCCGGGGAGCGACACGGCAGAGCGCCGGGACGCCCTTGCAGCGGAGCTACGTGGGCCCGCGGCGCCGGCCGCTGATGTCAGGGCCGGCAACGCGGCAAGCGGAGGTGCCGGGCGGTAGGCGCCTGAGCCCTGTCGCTCCCCCAGGTCGTAAGGCCGGCCTCCGTGAGAAGGGCCACACGCCGGCCAGGCGCCATACCGCCGCGGACGCCGCCCGTGCGAGTCTGTGTTCCCCTTGAAGTTCCTTCTGACGTGTTCTCCTCGAAGCGTTCTGCCCGGCACGCGCACCTCCTCTCCCCTCACCGACAGGAGCGCCACCGTGACCCTCAAGATCAAGCCCGGCACATCCTGGGACGACACCTACGCCCGCTGCCTCTCGGCCGCCCCCGAGGCCTTCACCCCTGACGGCCTGCTGAACCTGGTCCGGGGCGAATGGCACGCCGTCGGCACCCCCGGCGAGCACACCACCCCCGTGGACGGCAGCCGCATCCCCGGGCCGCCGCGGATCGGCATCGACGAGGCCGCCACCGCCGTCGACTTCGCCATCGCCCAGCACCACACCTGGTCCAGGACGCCCCTGGACGAGCGGAAGGCCCGGGTCTCGGCCGCCGTCGACTCCCTCGCCGAGCACCGCGACCTGCTCGCGCTGCTCCTGGTCTGGGAGATCGGCAAGCCCTGGCGAGCGGCCTGCGCGGACGTGGACCGCGCCCTGGACGGCGTGCGCTGGTACCTCGACAACATCGAGCGCCAGCTCGCCCTCCCCGACGGGAGCCACCGCACCCCCCTGCCGGGCCCGGTGTCCAACATCGCCAGCTGGAACTACCCGATGAGCGTCCAGGTCCACGCGGAGCTGGTACAACTCCTCGCGGGGAACGCCGTCATCGCCAAGACCCCCTCCCAGGGCGGCTTCCACTGCCTCACCCTCGCACATGCCCTGATGCACCGGGCGGGCCTGCCGGTCACCCTGCTCTCCGGGATGGGCTCGAAGATCGCCGACGCCCTGATCCGCTCCCCCGGCCTGGGTGCGCTCGCCTTCGTCGGCGGACGCGCCAACGGCCGCCGCGCCGCGACCTCCCTCGCCGACCTGAACCGCCGTCACTTCCTGGAACAGGAAGGGCTGAACACCTGGGGCGTCTGGGACTACTCCGACTGGCCCGCGCTTGCCGCGCATCTGCGCAAGGGCTTCGAGTACGCCAAGCAGCGCTGCACCGCCTACCCCCGCTACGTGGTCCAGCGCCGCCAGTTCCCGGCCTTCCTGGAGACCTACCTCGCCGTACTCGGCAACCTGCGGTTCGGCCACCCGCTGGCTGTCCTCGACGCCGACGCGCCGCTCCCGGAGCTGGACTTCGGCCCGGTCATCCACGCCGCCAAGGCCACCGAGCTGGCCCGGCACTTCGACGACGCGATCACCTCCCGCGCCGTCCCGCTGCACCGGGGCACCCTCGCCGACGGCACCTTCCTGCCCGACCAGGACGTGAGCGCCTACACCGCCCCCGCCTGCGTTCTCGACCCGCCGCCCAACTGGGCCCTGCACCACGCCGAACCGTTCGGGCCGCTGGACTCGATCGTGCTGGTCGACACCGAGTCGGAGCTGCTCGCCGCCATGAACGCCGGCAACGGCTCCCTGGTCGCCAGCATCGCCACCGACGACCCGGCGTTCGCCGCCAGGATCGCCCCGGACATCCTGGCCTTCAAGGTCGGCGTCAACGCTCCACGGTCGCGCGGGGACCGCGAGGAGGTCTTCGGCGGGCTCGGCGCGTCCTGGAAGGGCGCCTTCGTCGGCGGCGACCTGCTCGTCCAGGCGGTCAGCTACGGCCCTGAGGGCGCGGACGAGAAGCTCTACGGCAACTTCCCCGGCTACTCCCTCTACCCCTCCCGCTGACCTCGACCAACCTCGGCCAACCACCCTGTTGACCCGTCAGTAACTTCGTGTGACGCTCCTGCTGTGCCCTGCACCACCCCGCAACGCACACGACGAGGAGCACGTCGATGTCGACCCATGACCTCTACACCCACCCGGTCACCGAGGGAGTCTGGACCGTCCCCGCCTCCGGTGCCGCCCGCTTCAACTGGGAGTACGACGACGGGCGCGACCGCCTGCTCGCGCTCTACCAGAAGGGCAAGGACAAGCAGTGGGACGCGGTCAAGCGCATCGACTGGTCCCTCGAAGTGGACCCGTACGACCCGCTGGGTCTGCCCGACGAAGCACTGTCCATCTACGGCACCCCGTACTGGGCCAAGTTCAGCGAGCAGAACCGGGCCGACCTGCGCCGGCACTACGCCTCCTGGCAGTTCAGCCAGTTCCTGCACGGCGAGCAGGGCGCCATGGTCTGCGCCGCCCGCATCGTCGAGTCCGTCCCCGACCTGGACGCCAAGTTCTACTCCGCGACCCAGACCATGGACGAGGCCCGCCACGCCGAGCTCTACTCCCGGTTCCTGCACGAGAAGATCGGGATGCTCTACCCCATCAACGACAACCTCCAGGCGCTGCTGGGCGACACCCTGCGCGACGCGCGCTGGGACATGCCGTACCTCGGCATGCAGGTCCTCATCGAGGGCCTGGCCCTGGCCGCCTTCGGGATGCTCCGCGACACCACCACCAAGCCGCTCCCCAAGCAGCTCCTCGCCTACGTGATGCAGGACGAGGCGCGCCACGTCGCCTTCGGGCGGATGGCGCTGCGCGACTACTACTCCCAGCTGAGCACGGCGGAACTGGCCGAGCGCGAGGAGTTCGTCATCGAGGGCTGCTATCTGATGCGCGACCGCCTCCGCGGCGTCGAGGTCCTCACCAACTTCGGCATCCCGCTCGCCGAGGCCGAGGAGATCAGCGAGCAGAGCGAGTACCTGCAGTTCTTCCGCAAGCTTCTGTTCTCCCGCATAGTCCCCTGCGTCAAGGACATCGGCCTCTGGGGCCCGCGCCTCCAGCAGGCGTACGTCGACATGGGCGTCTTCGAGCTGGGCGACTCCAATCTCGACCTGCTGATGCAGCAGGACGAGGAGATAGCCGAGACGCTCGACGCGGAGCGCTTCGCCGCCGAGGAGGCCGCGCGCGTCGCCGAGGTCGAGCAGGCCATCGCCGAAGGCGCCGCGGCCGGCTGACCGCGGGCCCGCCGCACCCGCGCGTCAACTGAAGGTCCAGGCGAGGAGGACGCAGTCCTCCTCGGCGGTGGCGCCCGCCGACCGGTACGTGGCCAGTGCGGCGGGGTTGGCGCGGTCGGTCAGCACCCACATGCCGTAGAGGCCCCGGGTACGGGCGAGTTCCGCGAGCGCCGAGACGAGCGCGCGGCCGATGCCACGGCGCTGGTGGCCCTCGTCCACGGCCAGCTCGTAGAGGAACATCTCCGTGCCCTTGTCGGGGTGGGTGACCTCGACGCCGCTGACGAAGCCGACGGGTTCCGGACCCGCGTACGCGACCAGGAGGTGGTGGTCCGGCGAAGCAAGGAAGCGCTCGGCGGCGGCCCGGCGCGCCGGGCCGTCGTACAGCCGCTCGGCGGCGACGACATCCGCGACCGTCGTCGCCCGTCGGATCTCCATCTCTGCCACCGTCGCTCCTCTCCAGGCCCCCGCACGTCGTCACCCGCCTCCGCCGTCCTCTGACACGCCTCAGGGCCTGTCCTGCCCCCGCACGAGGCGGGGGAAGGACAGGCCCTGAGGCGTTGGTCCGGCCGGTCTCCCGGCTCGGCCCGGGGTCAGCCCTTGGTGAGGTCCGGGCCTGCCGTGACCGGCGGGGCGTCGGCGACCGGCACCTTGTCGTTGCCGACGAAGTTGAACTTCGCCGTCTTGCCCTCGCCCTCGACGTCCACGACCACGATGTGACCGGACCGCAGCTCGCCGAAGAGGATCTTCTCCGAGAGCACGTCCTCGATCTCGCGCTGGATCGTGCGGCGCAGCGGGCGCGCACCCAGGATCGGGTCGTAGCCGCGCTTCGCGAGCAGGGACTTCGCCGCGGGCGTGAGCTCCAGGCCCATGTCGCGGTCCTTGAGGCGGTCGTCCACCTTGGCGGCCATGAGGTCGACGATCTGGATGATGTCTTCCTCGGACAGCTGGTGGAACACCACGATGTCGTCGACGCGGTTGAGGAACTCGGGACGGAAGTGCTGCTTGAGCTCCTCGCCGACCTTGTTCTTCATCCGCTCGTACCCGCTGGCGATGTCGCCCTGGGCGGCGAAGCCCAGGTTGAAGCCCTTGGAGATGTCGCGGGTGCCGAGGTTGGTGGTCATGATGATGACCGTGTTCTTGAAGTCCACCACCCGGCCCTGGGAGTCGGTCAGGCGACCGTCCTCCAGGATCTGCAGCAGCGAGTTGAAGATGTCCGGGTGGGCCTTCTCGACCTCGTCGAAGAGGACGACCGAGAACGGCTTGCGGCGCACCTTCTCGGTCAGCTGGCCGCCCTCCTCGTACCCGACGTAGCCGGGAGGCGAGCCGAACAGCCGCGAGACGGTGTGCTTCTCGCTGAACTCGGACATGTCGAGCTGGATCAGCGCGTCCTCGTCGCCGAAGAGGAACTCCGCCAGCGTCTTGCTGAGCTCGGTCTTACCGACACCACTCGGCCCGGCGAAGATGAACGAGCCGCCGGGGCGCTTGGGGTCCTTGAGGCCCGCACGGGTGCGCCGGATGGCCTGCGAGAGCGCCTTGATGGCGTCCTTCTGGCCGATGACGCGCTTGTGCAGCTCGTCCTCCATGCGCAGCAGGCGGGAGGACTCCTCCTCGGTGAGCTTGAAGACCGGGATTCCGGTCGCCGTGGCCAGGACCTCGGCGATCAGCTCCTCGTCGACCTCGGCGACGACGTCCATGTCGCCGGCCTTCCACTCCTTCTCCCGCTTGGCCTTGGCCTGCAGGAGCTGCTTCTCCTTGTCGCGGAGGGAGGCGGCCTTCTCGAAGTCCTGCGCGTCGATCGCGGACTCCTTGTCCCGGCGGACGTCGGCGATCTTCTCGTCGAACTCGCGCAGGTCCGGCGGCGCGGTCATGCGGCGGATGCGCATGCGCGAGCCGGCCTCGTCGATGAGGTCGATGGCCTTGTCCGGCAGGAAGCGGTCCGAGATGTAACGGTCCGCCAGGGTCGCCGCGGCGACCAGGGCCGCGTCGGTGATCGAGACCCGGTGGTGCGCCTCGTAGCGGTCGCGGAGGCCCTTGAGGATCTCGATGGTGTGCTTGAGCGAGGGCTCGGCGACCTGGATCGGCTGGAAGCGGCGCTCCAGCGCGGCATCCTTCTCCAGGTGCTTGCGGTACTCGTCGAGCGTGGTGGCGCCGATGGTCTGGAGCTCACCACGGGCCAGCATCGGCTTCAGGATCGAAGCCGCGTCGATGGCGCCCTCGGCGGCACCCGCACCCACCAGGGTGTGGATCTCGTCGATGAAGAGGATGATGTCGCCGCGGGTGCGGATCTCCTTGAGCACCTTCTTCAGGCGCTCCTCGAAGTCACCGCGGTAGCGGGAACCGGCGACGAGCGCGCCCAGGTCGAGCGTGTAGAGCTGCTTGTCCTTGATCGTCTCCGGGACCTCGCCCTTGACGATCGCCTGGGCCAGGCCCTCCACGACGGCGGTCTTGCCGACGCCGGGCTCGCCGATCAGCACCGGGTTGTTCTTGGTGCGGCGGGACAGCACCTGCATGACCCGCTCGATCTCCTTCTCGCGCCCGATCACCGGGTCGAGCTTGGCCTCGCGGGCGGCCTGGGTGAGGTTGCGGCCGAACTGGTCCAGGACCAGGGACGTCGAGGGGGTGCCCTCGGCGGGGCCGCCGGCCGTGGCCGACTCCTTGCCGCCGCCCTGGTAGCCGGACAGCAGCTGGATGACCTGCTGCCGGACCCGGTTCAGGTCGGCGCCGAGCTTCACGAGGACCTGGGCGGCGACACCCTCGCCCTCGCGGATGAGACCCAGCAGGATGTGCTCGGTCCCGATGTAGTTGTGGCCCAGCTGGAGCGCCTCGCGGAGCGAGAGCTCCAGGACCTTCTTCGCCCGAGGAGTGAAGGGGATGTGGCCGGACGGGGCCTGCTGCCCCTGTCCGATGATCTCCTCAACCTGCTGGCGAACCGCCTCAAGAGAAATCCCGAGGCTCTCCAGGGCCTTAGCGGCGACACCCTCACCCTCGTGGATCAAGCCCAGGAGGATGTGCTCGGTGCCGATGTAGTTGTGGTTGAGCATCCGGGCTTCTTCCTGAGCCAGGACGACAACCCGCCGCGCGCGGTCGGTGAACCTCTCGAACATCGTTAATCGCTCCTCAGAGCGGTCGGGCAGTGAGGGGTCGGTCCCCTCCCTGTCCTTCCGCATGCTAGTCCCGGAGGCCGGAGCAGCTCACTTCAACCGCCGACACCCCGCCGCCGCGCAATGCTCGCGACCGCAGACAATGACTCCAACCGAATGCTGCGGGATGGTGTTCCCGCAGGCCAGGCAGATCCACCCGGAAACGCTACGCCGACGGCGAACGCTTCCCCCGACACGCCGCGGAACTTTGCCCGCAAGCTCCTCACATGGGCATTCATACCCGTTGTCCCGGGCATTCCATACCGCTTTCAGAGCATCGGGTGTTCGCCTACCGAGAAGTGGGACGATCGGCGCGATCGGGCCTCGTGACGCTGCGCGTCGGATGTGACGCTCTGCGTAACCGGAGCCACCTGTCACGAGTTGGTCTGGATGTGACCGCCCATCAGCTCGTGGACACAGCCGTCGTCGACACAGCTCTCTTTGGCGCGGCTTCGGCCGCCTCCGCCGCGACGGCGGAGGCGGCGCCCGTCGACCAGGTAGCACGAACGGAAGCGTGCGACCTGGTCGACGCGCCCCTGGACGCCGGGCTGGCGGCCCTGGAGCACATGCGCCGACGGGGTCGGCGCATGGGTCCGGTGGCCGTCAGCGGCGACCGGCTCCTGGTGCTGCTCGCACCGGGCAGCGCCGAGGAGGTGCCCCGGCTGCTGCACTGGCTCGGCTGGGGCCACCTGGACGGCGTTCTCCGGGCCCGTACGGGTACGGCGGAGCTGGAGGCGCTCCTTCCCCGTCAGCACGGGGACAGCCGGCCCTCCGGCCTGGATCTGCGGACCCAGGAGCTCCCCCGGATGCTGGACACCTTCGCGGACGCCTGCGCCCGCGCCCAGCTGGACCGCTCGATCAGCCGTTCGCCTTCTCGTAGGCCTCACGGACGTGACTCGGCACGCGGCCACGGTCGTTGACGTCGAGGCCCTGGTCCTTGGCCCAGGCCCGGATCTTCGCCGTGTCGGGGTTTCCGCCGACCGGGCGGGGTGCCCGGCCGCGGCCCCGGCCGCCGGTCAGGCGACCGCTCTGCTTGCGACCCTTGTCGGTGTACGGGGCGAGCAGCTCGCGCAGCTTGCCCGCGTTCGTGTGCGTGAGGTCGATCTCGTAGGCAACCCCGTCGAGGGCAAACGTCACTGTCTCGTCTGCCTCTCCGCCCTCGAGATCGTCGACAAGAAGGACCTGGACCTTCTGCGCCACGGGCTTCCCTTTCCTCAAAAGCATGGATTACTTGTAGGAAAGGAAACCCTCTTTCCGCGAAAAATTCAAACCCTCTGCGTGGGAGGCATCGGCGAAGCATCCGCGGGGGAGACCGAAGGGCGACTGAGGCGAACACGCCAGCCCCACCGAGTCGCCACTGCCGAGTCGCCTCAGAGGTGCAAGAGCATGCGGCTGTTGCCCAAGGTGTTGGGCTTGACGCGTTCCAGATCGAGGAACTCGGCAACACCTTCGTCGTAGCTGCGCAAGAGCTCCTCGTAGACACTGCCGTCGACCGGAGTGGACTCGATCTCGACGAAGCCGTGTTTGCTGAAGAAGTCGACTTCAAACGTCAGGCAGAAAATTCGGCGCACACCGATCCATCGGGCCGTCTCCGTCAACTTCTCCAGAAGGCGGTGGCCGATGCCGGTACCCCGGCAGGAGAGGTCGACTGCGAGGGTGCGGACCTCGGCGAGATCCTCCCACATCACGTGCAGTGCCCCGCACGCGACGACCTCCGCGTTGTCGTCCCGTTCCGCGACCCAGAACTCCTGGAGCGACTCGAACAGGGTGACCGTCGGCTTGTTCAGCAGGATCCGATCACGCGCATAGCCGTCGACCAGTCTGCGGATCGCCTGTACATCGCTGGTCCGCGCACGGCGGATCGTGACCTCCATGGCAGGACGCTATCGCGTCGTGGCGTCCGGCGGCTCATGGATATCGGCGGAGGGCTGTTCGGCAGTCTCTTCGGCGGCCTCTTCGGCAGTCTGTTCGGTGGAGTGTTCCGCGGACGGAGGCGCGGCGACGCGCAATGCGTCCCGCAACGCCTCCTGTTGTTCCGGAGACATCATCCCGAAGAAGTGGACCAGAGCCGCCGCCGGGTTGTCGCTCGTCGCCCAGGCGTCGTTCATCAACGCGGCGGTATAAGCCTCGCGCGAGGAGACCGGCTCGTATCGAAAGGCACGGCCTTCCTGTTCCCGGCGAAGCCAGCCCTTCTGGAAGAGCTTGTCCATCACGGTCATCACCGTGGTGTAGGCGAGCTCGCGTTCCCTGAGGAGATCCTCCAGCACCTCGCGAACGGTCACCGGGCGGTTCCACTGCCATACCCGGGTCATCACCTCGTTCTCGAGTTCACCGAGTTGGCGCACCATCGCGGATCTCTTCCCATGCGGCCGACGGAAACCCCAGCGGGCCCCTGACAGTGCAAATATCACCTTTGCGGTACAAAGACATTGTGCCGCGCCAGACCGGCTGAAAAGGCGCAACCAGGGAATCCGGCCGGGATCAGTCCCGCGTCGGGTCAGTCCTGGGCGGTCCGCTGCGTCGGGGCAGCCGCCCGTACGGAGGCGAGCGTGAGCGCCTCGGCGGCCACATCCTCCTTGGCGGCGTTGGCGCCGCCCTGGTTGCGGAACAGGGCGCGGATCACGAGACCGAAGAAGACGGCCATCACCACGGGCGGCGTCAGTGCCTCGATGTACTGCATGGTTCCGGACCGCCTCAGCTGGATACGGGTAACTGTCCGGAAAAAGGCTAACCCCGGCCCCCTCGGGTATCGGGGACCGGGGTCGGCGCTGCGCCGTCCGCTACTGCTGGGTGTCCGGCTTCACCAGCGGGAAGAGCAGGGTCTCCCGGATGTTCTTGCCCGTCAGCAGCATGATCAGGCGGTCCACACCCATGCCGAGGCCACCGGTCGGGGGCATCGCGTACTCCAGGGCCCGAAGGAAGTCCTCGTCCAGTTGCATGGCGTCGACGTCGCCCCCGGCCGCGAGCAGGGACTGGGCGGTGAGGCGGGCGCGCTGCTCCACCGGGTCGACCAGCTCGGAGTAGCCCGTGCCGATCTCCGTGCCGAAGATCATGAGGTCCCACTTCTCGGCGACGCCGGGGTTGCTCCGGTGCCGACGGGTCAGCGGGGAGACCTCGGTCGGGTAGTCCCGAATGAAGGTCGGCTTGATCGCGTCCTCTTCCAGCAGTCGCTCGACCATCTCCAGGACGATCTGGCCGTGGCCCCACTTCTGCTCGAAGGGCACACCGGCCGCGTCGGCGAGCTTGCGCAGCTCCTCGACGGTGGTGTCCGGAGTGATCTCCGTGCCGAGCTTCTCCGAGATCCCGCCGTAGACGGTGACCTCGGCCCAGGGCTCGGCGAGGTCGATCTCGTGCTCGACGCCCTGCGGGTCGACGCCACGGATCACGGTCGTACCGAGGGCGTCCCTGGCGGCGTTGACGATCGTCGCGCGGATCGTCTCGGCCTGGGTGTTGTAGTCGCCGTACGCCTCGTACGACTCCAGCATGGTGAACTCGGGGTTGTGCGTGGAGTCCGCGCCCTCGTTGCGGAAGTTGCGGTTGATCTCGAAGATCTTCTCCGCGCCGCCGACCGCCAGCCGCTTGAGGTAGAGCTCGGGGGCGATGCGCATGAAGAGGTCGATGCCGTAGGCGTTGATGTGCGTCTTGAACGGTCGCGCGTTCGCGCCGCCGTGGACCGGCTGCATCATCGGGGTCTCGACCTCGGTGAAGCCCCGCTCCTCGTAGGTGCGGCGAATCGAGCGGACCACCTTGCTGCGCAGGTACAGCATCTCCCGCGCCTCGGGGTTGACGATCAGGTCCACATAGCGCTGGCGGACCCGGGCCTCGGGGTCGGTCAGGCCCTTGTGCTTGTCGGGCAGCGGGCGCAGGCACTTGGCCGTGAGCTCCCAGCGGTCCACCATGATCGACAGCTCGCCGCGCTTGGACGTGATGACCTCACCCTCGACGCCGACGTGGTCGCCCAGGTCGATGTCGGACTTCCAGGCCGCGAGACGCTCCTCGCCGAGCCGGTCCAGGGACAGCATCACCTGCAGGTCGGCGGTGCCGTCGCGGAGGGTGGCGAAGCACAGCTTGCCGCCGGTACGGCTGAGCACGACCCTGCCGGTCACCCCGGCGCGGTCGCCGGTGGCGTGGTCGACCTCCAGGTCAGGGTAGGCGGCGCGCAGGTCGGCGAGGGTCGTCGTGCGCGGGAAGCCGACCGGGTACGGGTCGACGCCGGCGGCGCGCAGGCGCTCCATCTTCTCGCGGCGTACCCGCATCTGCTCGGGGAGGTCGTCGGACGCGGGCGCGGGCGCGGGGGTCTGATCAGTCACCCCACCAGGGTATCGAGCGCGCGGAGGTCTCCCGCCACCTGTTTAAGACCGACCGGTCCAGGCGGCTCTGACCGGACAGGGGCGGCCGGTACGTCTCCGTACCGGCCGCCCCTGGTCAGCGCGCGGGCGTCAGCTGTGGCTGCTCGCCCTGCGGCGGCGGGCGAAGAGGACCGCGCCCGCGCCGAGGGCCACGGCGGCCGCGCCGCCGAGCGCGATCGGGGTCGCGGCGCTGCCGCCACCGGTCTGCGCCAGGCCACCGCCGCCGGAGGTCGGCGAGGCGGAGGAGCCGGGCTGCGCCGAGGTGGACGGCGAGGCCGTCGGGGTGGCCGTGGAGCCGACCGCCTTGGTCGCCGTGACGTGGAAGGCCGCGATGTCGTTCGCCGGGTTGTCGTCGCCCTTGCCGGCGACGGCGATCACCATGCCCTCGGCTCGGTCCAGCACCTGCGTCGGCTTCAGGCCGAACCGGAAGCTCGCGCTCTGGCCGGGCTGGAGCACCCGGTCCACGAGGCAGACGTAGGCGCTTCCGGGGTCGAGGACGGGCGTCGGGTCGTTCGGCCGGGCCTGGGCACTGCGGAACCGCGCCTCCAGTCGACCGGTCGGGTCGCTCGCAGCGCTGCTGCTGCGGCTGTTGGTCAGGCCGAGGCCGAGCGACTGGCAGCCCTGGGGCACGCTGGTGACGGTGACACCCTTGGGCAGGGCGACGAGTACGTCGGCGGTGTCGCTCTTGGACGGCGCGCCGGGGATGGCCTGGGTCGGGAGCGTCCCGGCGTTCCGTACTCCGGCGGTCCACCAGGCCTGCCGGCCCACGGTGCCCTTCACGTCGCCGGCCACGGCCGCGACATCGCTGACCTGCCCCGTGCTGATCGCGGAGATCGCGACGTTGTTGCCGTAGTCGATGTCCCCGACCAGGGACTTGGTCGTGGCCGGGGCCGGGACCAGCAGCAGCTTGCCGCCGGTGCCCTGACGGCCCGTGGGGGTCTGCTTGTCCAGCTCGCCCCCGGTGACGTCGAAACCGTACTCGACGTAGCCCTTGGTGGCCTGCTGGGTGGCGGTCACCACCGCCGGTGCGGAGGGCTGCAGGATCTCGCCCGGGTGCACCACGACGTCGTCGAAGCGGCAGAGCACGCCGGTGCGCTCGGCGACCGGGGTGGCGCTGTCGCCGACACCGTACTGGCAGTTGCTGTAGTTGCCGCCGACCGCGAAGTCGAACCCACCGGAGTCGGCCGCGGTGTCGAGGTACATGACCACGCCCTTGGCGTCGCGGTCGCCCTTGTTGCTCACCTGCGGGGTGTAACCGACGCTGCCGCCGGGCTTCACCGACAGGGCGCCGAGCTGACCCACCGCCAGGTCGGGGCCGTCGCCGATGACGACGGGAGTGGTCTGGACAGCGCCGTCCTGGGGGTCCTCGATCCCGTTGGCCGCGGTGACCTTGTAACTGAGGCTGCCGGTCGCACCTACGGCGGCGCTCGCCGTGGCGCGGATACCCAGGTTGAGCTGGCCGAACAGGCCGACCGTGCCGAGCGAGCAACTGGCGTGCAGATGCGCCGGGTCGGTGAAGGTGCAGGACTGGGGCAGCGACAGCTCCGCGACCGGGGCGAGCTTCGTCGCGTCCAGCGCGATGGTGACCCCGGTCAGCGAGCCGGTGGGGTCCTCGTTGAGGATGACCGGGGTGATCGTGCGGAAGGCCGTTCCCGAGACTCCCGCGGACTGCGGCAGCAGGGTCTGCGCCGGCGGTGCGATGAAGCTGAACGGCACCGGGTCCGCGGCCTGGGCGGGGGCCGTGGAGAGGGCGACGGATATGACGGTGGCTGCCGCCGCGGCAGCCCCCACTCGGACGATCCCGCGCGGGCGCAGGTGTGCCATGGAGTGATCCCCTGTGGAGGAAGTGTAGTGATCACGGATCAAATCACCACGGGGAGGCTGCCGCCAGCGGTCTTGGACGGCGGACCGCGGACTTGTTCTGCTTTGGCCGTTTGTAGGGGCAGGTCGGTTTCTTGACCGACTCTCACCTGACACCCGACCGTGACCTGCGGTCGCCGTTCAGCCCGTGCCCGTCGCCAGCTCGGAGTCCTCGCCGACACCGGGCCGGACCCCGCGGGGCCACAGGTCACCGGGGGTGGGGATGGGACGGGAAGGACGCCCGCTGTCCTTGACCGGGGATACCGGGGTCTGCGGAGCCTTGGGTGCCCTGGGCGTGGATTCGCCGTCCTTGCCCGCCGGGTCCGAGGGGCGGGGGGCGGAGTCGAACGGGGCCATGGGGATCGGTCCTCCACGTCGGGTCGAAAGGGAGCGGGGGTACCCCGTGGCTGCCGGGGCGGCAGGCCGGGGCTGGTCTCGCAGGCGAGGTGGCCGGGCGAACTCAGCCACGTTGTCGGTGCGGTCGGCGCCTCCGCCGCCCCGCGCGGGCGGCAGCGGAGGGCGTGGCGGCAGCGGAGGCGCCGCCAGGGCCGGCCGGGACACCGGAGCACGCGCGGGAACGGGGGCGGGCGCGGGCACGCAGGCGGGTGCTGCGGCCACGGCCGGTCGGGGCGGCGGCGCGTCCAGCCGGCGCCGCGCGGCGGCTTCCGCGAGTTCTCCGCAGTGCGACCGCATGCGCATCCTGCGGGCCCGTTCCGCCGGTGCGCACGGCAGGGCGGTCAGCGAGCGCAGCGCGGTCAGGTCGTCGGCGTCGGGCACGTAGCCGTCCGCAAGGGCCTCCTGCAACCGCTCCAGGTAGCCGGCGGAGCTGCCCGGCAGGGCCAGCCGGTAGCGGGCGAGGTCGGCCAGGGCGAAGGCGCGCATCCGGCCGGCCTCGTTCACCGCCTCGTCGATGGACTCGGCGAGACGCAGGACGTCCTGGACGTCCTCGGCCCATGCGCCGTGCGCCCAGTCGCGCTCGGGGAGAGCTATGGGGAGGGCTGCGGGGAGCCGGGTCTGAGTGCGGGTCAGGGCGGGGCGGGGGGCGAGGGCCGGGACCAGGCTCGGCGCTCGGCCCGGGGTTTGGTCCGGGGCCTGGTTCGGGGGGTGCAGGACCTGGGCGAGGGCGCGCCGCAGCACCCGCAGCTCGTCCGCGCTGAAGGCCATTCCGCCGCGAGACCCGTGAGGCGTAGGCATGTGATGACTCTACGTATGAAACAGAGAAAATCGGATGAACCACGCCATAACGGGCGAGTCTTGTCAGCCCGCTGTGTTCCGCTCGTACACCAGCCGCAGGCCGATCAGCGTCAGCCACGGCTCGTGGACGTCGATGCAGCTGGCCTCTCCCAGCACCAGTGGGGCGAGGCCACCGGTGGCGATGACATGCACCTCGTCCGGGTCGGTCGCCAACTCGGCCGCCATCCGATTGACCACCCCGTCGACCTGCCCGGCGAAGCCGTACAGGATGCCGGACTGCATCGCCTCGACGGTGTTCTTGCCGATGACGTTGCGCGGACGGACGATCTCGATCTTCCGCAGTTGCGCGCCGCGCGCGCCCAGCGCGTCCACGGAGATCTCGATGCCGGGCGCGATGGCTCCGCCGACGTAGTCGCCGCGCTCGTTCACAGCGTCGAAGGTGGTGGCCGTGCCGAAGTCGACCACGATGCAGGGGCCGCCGTAGAGGTGCTTCGCGGCGAGGGTGTTGACGATGCGGTCCGCGCCCACCTCCTTCGGGTTGTCGGTGAGGACGTGGACACCGGTCTTCACGCCGGGCTCCACGAGGACGGCCGGAACGTCCCCGTAGTAGCGACGGGTCACCTCGCGGAGCTCGTGCAGGACCGAGGGAACGGTGGAGCAGATCGCCAGGCCGTCGACCGTGTCCTCGCCCAGCGCGGGGTGGGCGCCCATCAGCCCCTGCATCAGCACAGCCGTCTCGTCGGCGGTACGGCGCGGGTCGGTGGACACCCGCCAGTGCTCCACGATCTCCTCGCCGTCGAACAGGCCGAGGACGGTGTGGGTGTTGCCGACGTCGATCGTGAGCAGCATGGGGGTTGGTGGCTCTCTTGGAGAAGGGGGTCCCGGTTGGAGCGGTCGGAGGACTATCCGCGCAGGTCCAGACCGATGTCAAGGATCGGCGAGGAGTGGGTGAGAGCACCCACCGCCAGGTAGTCGACGCCGGTGGCGGCGACCTCGCGGGCGGTGTCCAGGGTGAGACCGCCCGAGGACTCCAGCTTGGCTCGCCCGGCGACCAGCGCGACGGCCTCGCGCAGCTCGGGGACGGTGAAGTTGTCGAGCAGGATCAGGTCCGCGCCCGCCTCCAGCACCGGCGGGATCTGGTCCAGGCGGTCGACCTCGACCTCGACGGACAGCTCCGGGTACGCGGCGCGCACGGCCTTGAACGCCTCGGCCACTCCCCCCGCCGCGACCACGTGGTTGTCCTTGACCAGGGCCGCGTCGGACAACGCCATGCGGTGGTTGGCGCCACCGCCGCAACGCACCGCGTACTTCTGCAGTGCGCGCAGGCCCGGCGTCGTCTTGCGGGTGTCGCGGACGACCGCGCCGGTGCCGTCGACGGCGTCGGCCCAGGCCCGGGTGGCCGTGGCGATGCCGGAGAGGTGGCAGAGCAGGTTGAGGGCGCTGCGCTCGGCGGTCAGCAGATCGCGGGTGCGGGTGGTGACGCTGAGCAGTACCTGCCCGGCCTCGACCCGGTCGCCGTCCTCGACGTGGCGCTCGACGCTGAACTCCTCCTCGGCGACGAGGGAGACGACGGCCTCGGCGACGCGCAGGCCGGCGACGACCCCGGCCTGACGGGCGGTGAAGTCGGCGGTGGCCACGGCCTCCTCGGGGACGGTGGCGACCGAGGTGACGTCCTCGCCACCGGCCAGGTCCTCAGCGAGGGCGAGGGTGGCGATGTCCTCGACCTCGACGGGGTCGAGCCCGGCCTGCTCCAGAAGTGCGGCGAGCTGCGGGTCGAGGCCGGTCTCGTAAGCGTCGTCGCCGCAGGCGCAGCCTTCGCCGCAGCCGCCTCCGGCGAGTTCGAGCTCCACGTGGTCGTGCGCGGTCACTGCTGCTCCTCGGTGGTGGGGGTGGTCGGGGTGGTACGGGGCCCGCCGGTCCGGTCGACGCCGTAGTCGGGGACGGTGGTCAGTGTGTCCTCGGCCATGCGGCTGACGAGGTGGCAGCGCCACGCTGCGTCGTCGCGGTCGGGGAAGTCCTCGCGCCAGTGGCAGCCGCGGGTCTCCTCGCGGAGGCGCGCGGCGGCGGTGAGTGCGGTGGCGACCAGGTGCAGGTTGGTCGCCTCCCAGGTCTCGACCTGCGGGGGCTCGCCCTTGCCCTGCTCCTCCGAGCCGGTTGCCCCGTTGCCGCCGGTGTGCTGGGCGAGCAGCGCCGCCAGGCCCTGGGCGGCCGCGGCCATGCTCTTGGCGCTGCGCAGCACGCCCACACCGCGGGTCATCTGCCGCTGGATCTCCGCGCGGGCCTCCGGCGCGAGCAGCGGGACCCGCTGGACCTCACGTGACACATCCTCGTGACGGGGGGTCAGCCTGCCCGCCGCGTCCCGCTCCAGGATGTCGGCGGCGATGCGCTCGGCGAAGACCAGGCCCTCCAGCAGGGAGTTGGAGGCGAGCCGGTTGGCTCCGTGGACACCGGTGCAGGCGACCTCGCCGCAGGCGTAGAGGCCGGAGACGGAGGTGTGCCCGCGCAGGTCGGTGAGCACCCCGCCGGAGGCGTAGTGGGCCGCGGGGGCGACCGGGATGAGCTGGGTGACGGGGTCGATGCCGTGCGAGCGGCAGGAGGCGAGGATGGTGGGGAAGCGTTCCTCCCACATCCGCTCGCCGAAGTGGCGGCCGTCCAGGTACATGTGCTCCGCGCCGGTCTCGCGCATCCGGCGCATGATGCCCTTGGCGACGATGTCGCGCGGTGCGAGTTCGGCGAGCTCGTGCTGTCCGACCATGAACCGGACCTCGTCCGCGTCGACCAGGTACGCACCCTCGCCGCGCACGGCCTCGGAGATCAGCGGCTGCTGCCCCTCCGCGTCCGGACCGAGCCAGAGCACGGTGGGGTGGAACTGGACGAACTCCAGGTCGGTGACCTCGGCCCCGGCGCGCAGCGCGAGGGCGACGCCGTCGCCGGTGGACACCGCGGGGTTGGTCGTCGCGGAGAACACCTGGCCCATGCCGCCGGTGGCGAGGACGACCGCGCGGGCGTGCACGGCGCCGACGCCGTCGCGCTGGCCCTCGCCCATCACGTGCAGGGTCAGCCCGGCGGTGCGGCCCTTGACGTCGGTCAACAGGTCGAGGACCAGCGCGTGCTCGATGAGCTCGACCCCGGCGTCGGCCCGTACCGCCTCGACCAGGGCTCGGGAGATCTCAGCGCCGGTGGCGTCGCCGCCCGCGTGGGCGATCCGGCGGCGGTGGTGGCCGCCCTCGCGGGTGAGGAGTATCGCGCCGTCGGCGTCCTTGTCGAAGGCCGCGCCGGTGGCGATGAGGCGGCGGACGGCCTCGGGGCCCTCGGTCACCAGGACCCGCACTGCCGTCTCGTCGCACAGGCCGGCACCGGCGACGAGAGTGTCGTCGAGGTGCTGCTCGGGGGTGTCGCCCTCGCCGAGCGCGGCGGCGATGCCGCCCTGCGCCCAGCGGGTCGAGCCGTCGTCCAGCATGGCCTTGGTGACGACGAGCACCCGCAGCCCGGCCGCGCGCAGGCGCAGCGCGGTGGTGAGTCCGGCGACGCCGGAACCGACGACGACGACGTCGGTCGCGGCGGTCCAGCCGGGGGCCGGGGCAGCGAGCCGGGTCACTGGGGTCATGCTTCGCTCCGTGCGTACGGGGGCGCGCTGAGGGCCGCGCCGTCGACGTCACCGTACGCCTGCACGGCTATCGCACGGGAATCCGTATACCCGGAGACGAGCCCACTGCCTGCGGGCGCATGGGCGGCGTCGCCGCCCAGGTGGGTGATCCGGTTGTCGCCGTCCACGAACACCACGCGCGGCTGGTAGGTCCGCGCCTCGGCGTCGTCGAGCTGGGCGTAGGCGATGAGGATCACCAGGTCACCGGGGTGGACCAGGCGCGCGGCAGCGCCGTTGATGCCGATGATGCCGGTGCCGCGCTCCCCCGCGATGGTGTAGGTCTCCAACCGGTTGCCGTTGTCGATGTCGACGATGTGGACGAGCTCCCCGGGGAGCAGGTCGGCGGCGTCGAGCAGGTCCTGGTCCACGGTGACCGAGCCGACGTAGTGCAGGTCGGCCTGGGTGACCGTGGCCCGGTGGATCTTGGACTTGAGCATGGTGCGCAGCATGGTCACGCCTCCTGTGTGAAGTGCATGCCTGGAACGGGGACTGTCGGGAACGGCAGATCGGTAACGTCGGGAACGTCTCGGGAACGTCGGAACGTCAGAAGCACAGCCGTACGTTGTCGATCAGCCGGGTCGTGCCGACCTTCGCGGCGAGGGCGAGCACGGCCTCGCCCCGGAAGTCCTCCCGGTCGATCTCGGTGAAGTCGGCGGGGTCGACGAGTCCGAGGTAGTCGAGCGCGGTTCCGGCCTCCGCCAGCACCTCGCCCGCCGCCTTGCGCACTGCCGAGGGTCCCCCCGCGACGGCGTCCCGTCCGGCGAACAGTGCCCGGGAGAGCGCCAGCGCCTCCACCCGGTCGGCCGCCGACAGGTACCGGTTGCGGCTGGACAGCGCCAGCCCGTCCGCCTCGCGGACCGTCGGCACACCGACGATCTTCACGGGGAAGTTGAGGTCGGCTACCATCCGCCGGATCAGCGCGAGCTGCTGGCCGTCCTTCTCGCCGTAGAAGGCCACGTCGGGCGCGGTGAGGTGGAGCAGCTTGGCGACGACGGTGAGCATCCCGTCGAAGTGCCCGGGGCGGGACGCCCCCTCGTAGCGCTCCCCCATCGGTCCGGCCGACAGCCGCACCTGGGGCTGGCCGCCGGGGTACACCTCGTCCACGGACGGCGCGAAGACGACGCTCGCGCCGGCCGCCTCGGCGAGCTCGCGGTCGGCGTCCAGGGTGCGCGGATAGCGGTCCAGGTCTTCGCCCGCGCCGAACTGCAGCGGGTTGACGAAAACGGTCACCACGACCGTGCCCGCCGCCCCGACCCGCTCCCGCGCGGCCCGCACCAGCGCGGCATGGCCGGCGTGCAGCGCGCCCATGGTCATCACCACGGCGCGCTCGCTGCGGCCACCGCTCCGTCCAGCGTCCAGTCCAGCGAGCTCCCCCGCCGTCCGCACCAGCGACGCCGTCACTGCCCCTCCTCCGCCAGTACGTCGAGCAGCGCCTCCGCCGATTCCGGCTTCAGCATTCCGTTGGCGAGCGCCCGGTCCGCGGTGGCCCGCGCCATCGCCCGGTAGCTGTCCAGCAGCTGGGGCGAGGTCGCCCGCAGTTGCGCCACATGCGCCCGCACGGTCCCGGCGTCGCCCCTGGCGACCGGTCCGGTGAGCGCGGCGTCACCGCTGCGCAGGGCGTTGTCCAGGGCCGCGCCCAGCAGCGGGCCCAGCATCCGGCCCGGTTCCGCGACACCGGCGTCGGTGAGGATCTCCATCGCCTGCGCCACCAGCGTCACCAGGTGGTTCGAGCCGTGGGCGAGGGCCGTGTGGTAGAGCGGCCGGACGGCCTCGGGCACCCACTCGGGCTCACCGCCCATCTCCACGACCAGCGCCTCGGCGACCGGCCGCAGCTCCTCCGGCGAGGTCACCCCGAACGGGCAGCCCGCGAGCCGGGCGACGTCGACGCTGGTACCGGTGAAGGTCATCGCGGGGTGCAGCGCCAGCGGCAGCGCGCCGGCGCGAGTAGCGGGTTCGAGTACCGACACACCGTGCGCGCCAGAGGTGTGGACCAGTATCTGGCCGGGCCGCACCGCGCCCGTCGCCGCCAGACCCGCGACCAGTTCCGGCAGCGCGTCGTCCGGGACGGTCAGCAGCACCAGGTCGGCGGCGGCCATCACCTGCGGCGGTGTCACCAGCCGCACACCCGGCAGCAGTGTCTCGGCGCGGCGGCGCGAGGCTGCGGAAACGCCCGATGCCGCGACCACGCGGTGCCCGGCCAGCTGCAGCGCGGCCCCCATGGCCGGACCCACCCGGCCCGTCCCGACCACACCGACGGTCAGCCGTGCGGGCCGGTTGCCGGGGTCACGGGGATCACCGAAGCTCAGCAGACCGGGATCGTCTGCACTCACCCTGAACACACCTTCTTCCGTTCCAGTCCTCGTGGGTACCGGACGTACCGCCCCATCCTACGGTGGCGGCGTCGCACCCTCGGCCCGACCGGCGACCGGTCCCCGACCGGCCTAGGCGGCGGCGGACTTGGGGGGCTCGTTGTACGCGGCGGCGCGGGTCTGGTCGGAGAGGGCATGGATGGCGTCCATGATCTCGTCCGTGACGGCGCGGCGGACCGGGCCCGAGGCGGCGGTGCCGCCGGCGAGGGCTGCGGCGCGGTCGCTGAAGTCCAGCGGCTCGCCGAAGCGCACGGTGATCCGGCGGACGCGCGGGAGCCGGCTGCCGACGGGCTGGATCTGCTCAGTGCCCGCGAGGGCGACCGGGACCACCAGCGCACCCGAGGTCAGTGCCAGCCAGGCCACGCCGGTACGGCCGCGGTACAGGCGGCCGTCGAGCGAGCGAGTGCCCTCGGGGTAGATCCCGAAGGCCCGCCCTTCGTTCAGGACTCCGAGGGCGGCGTCCAGCGACGCCTGGGCCGCGCGGTGGGTACCGCGCTCGACCGCGACCGCGTCTATGGCGCTGAAGAAGGCGCGGCTCAGCCGTCCCTTGAGTCCGGTGCCGGTGAAGTACTCCGCCTTGGCGAGGAAGGCCACCGGTCGGGGCGCCACCAGCGGGATGACGACGCTGTCGATGAACGACAGGTGGTTGCTGGCGAGGATCACCGGGCCCCGCCTGGGCACGTTCTCGCGCCCCTCGACGACCGGCCGGTAGACCAGCCGGGCCAGCGGGGCCAGCACCGACCTGGCGACTACTGCGAACACGTGCCCTCCGGGACCTTCTGCACCGTTTCACCCGTCCTCGTACAGGATGGACCGGCTGCCGGATCGTATGACATCGGGGACGTTCTGGGGAGCCCCATCCGGCGGCGGTGGGAGATGATCAGCGCATGGCTGAAGAGACGAAAGACCCGGCACAGCGACGCTTCGAGGCGCTGCGCGGGTGCGAGCGGGTGCTGTCGGGGACGCGACCGGCGACGCTGCGCGAGCGCATCGCCGAGCTCGCGGAGGGTTCGTACGATCTGGACGAGCGTACCGACGTGTACGGGAACGGCGTGGTCACCGCGCTGGAGGAGCGGGTCGCCGGACTGCTCGGCATGGAAGCGGCGGCGTTCTTCCCGACCGGGACGATGGCGCAGCAGGTCGCGCTGCGCTGCTGGGCCGAGCGGACCGCCAACCCGACCGTGGCGATGCACCCGCTGGCCCATCCGGAGGTCCATGAGCGTTTTGCGTACGCGCAGCTCAGCGGCCTGCGCAGCGTCTGGCCGACGACGGAGCGGCGGATCGCCTCGGCGGCGGAGATCGAGGACTTCGGCGAGCACTTCGGCACGCTGATGCTGGAGCTGCCGCTGCGGGACGCGGGCTTCGTGCTGCCGGGCTGGGACGAGCTGGAGGCGACCGTCGCGGCGGCGCGGGCGCGCGACGCCGTGGTGCACTTCGACGGGGCGCGGCTGTGGGAGACGGTGCCGCACTTCGGCCGGTCGCTGCCGGAGATCGCCGGGCTGGCCGACTCGGTCTATGTCTCGTTCTACAAGACCCTGGGCGGGGTCAGCGGCGCGGCCCTGGCCGGACCCGAGCAGTTCGTCGAGCAGGCGCGGACCTGGCGGCACCGCTACGGCGGGCAGCTGTACCAGCAGTGGCCGGCTGCCCTGAGCGCGTTGGCGGGGATCGACCAGGAACTGCCGCGGCTGGCCGGCTACGTCGCGCACGCGAGGCTGGTGGCGTCGGCGATCGCTGACGCCACGGCGGGCGTCCCGGGAGCGCGGGTGTTTCCGGAGCCGCCGCACACGCACCAGTTCCAGGTGTGGCTGCCGTTCGCGGCGGACGCGTTGAACGACGCCGGGGTTCGGCTCGCCGAGGAGACCAAACGGTCGGTGTTCGGGATGTGGCGCGAGCCGGGCCTGCCCGGGGTCTCCTACACCGAGCTGACAGTGGCGGGTCCGGCCCTGGAGTGGTCTGCGGACGAGGTGCGGGCAGGCGTCGAGGACTTCCTGGCCCGGGTGAACTGAGCCTGCGTCAACAGGCGACGCCCGCTGGGGTGCGCGCCGTCTCAGAGCACGCCGCCGGCGCGGACCAGTCCGGTCTCGTAGGCGAGGACGACGGCCTGGACCCGGTCGCGCAGCTGGAGCTTGGTGAGGATGCGTCCGACGTGGGTCTTCACCGTCGCCTCGGAGAGGGCGAGCCCGGCGGCGATCTCGCCGTTGGACAGTCCCTGGGCGATCAGCAGCAGCACCTCGCGTTCGCGGTCGGTGAGCCGGGCCAGCTCCGGGGTGTCGGTCGGTGGCAGCGAGCTGGGCAGGACGGTGGCGAAGCGGTCGATCATGCGGCGGGTCGTGGTCGGGGCGACGACCGCGTCGCCGCCGCAGACCGCGCGGATCGCGGCGACGAGCTCGGCCGGCGGGACGTCCTTGAGCAGGAAGCCGCTGGCACCGGCCTTGAGCGCGGCGAAGGCGTACTCGTCCAGGTCGAACGTGGTGAGGATGAGCACCCGGGGGCCCGACTCTGCGTCCTCGCAGATGCGTCGGGTGGCCTCGACGCCGTCCATCCGGGGCATCCGGACGTCCATGAGGATCACGTCGACCTCAGTGCGGGCGAGGACCTCCAGCGCCTGGAGCCCGTCGCCCGCCTCCGCGACGATCTCGATGTCCTGCTGTGACTGGAGCACCATCCGGAAGCCGGTACGCAGCAGCTCCTGGTCGTCGACGAGCATCACGCGGATCGGCATGGGGGTGTCCTTAGGGGCGCGGGAGTCACTTGGTGACGGGAGCGGCGGGGCCGAACGGGGTGACCGGAGCGGCGGCGGGCGGGGCGGGCGGGGCGGCGGCGGATGGCGCGGCGGCGGGCGGGGCGGCGGCGGGGGGCGCGGCGGGAGGCGGCGCGGCGGCAGACGGGGCGGCGGCAGACGGGGCGGCGGGGGGCGCGGCCGGCCCGGCGGAACCGCCGGCGGTCGGCCGGCGGGACGGGTTGAGCGGCAGCACCGCGCTGATGCGGAAGCCGCCGCCCCGGCGTGGGCCGGCGTCGAGCGTGCCGCCGACCATGCCGACGCGTTCCCGCATCCCGATCAGGCCGTGTCCAAAGCCGTCCTCGCCGCCGTCGCGGGCGAGCTCGGCTGTGGCGCCGCGCCCGTTGTCCTCGATCAGCATGTCCAGGCCGCGGTCGTCGAAGCGGATCCGGACGGTCGCGCTGGTCCTGGGCCCGCCGTGCTTGCGCGCGTTGGTCAGCGCCTCCTGGACGATCCGATACGCCGTCAGCTCCACTCCGCGCGGCAGCTCGCGCGGCTCGCCCTCGACGCTGAACGCCACCGGCAACCCGGCGCTGCGGACCTGGTCCAGCAGATCCGGGAGCTGTTCCACCCCCGGCTGGGGGACGTACTCGCCGGCGGTGTCTGCGGAGCGGAGCAGCCCGAGCAGCCGGCGCATCTCCTCCAGCGCCTGGCGGCCGGTACCGGCGATCGTGGCCAGCGCCTGCTTCGCCTGCTCGGGCGAGTTGTCCATGACGTAGGACGCGCCGTCGGCCTGAACGATCATCACCGACACGTTGTGGGCGACCACGTCGTGCAGCTCGCGGGCGATCCGGGCGCGCTCCGCCGCCACAGCGATCTTCGACTGGGCGTCCCGCTCCCGCTCCAGACGGGCGGCGCGGTCCTCCAGCTCGACGTAGTAGGCGCGCCGGATCCGGGTGAGCCGGCCGAGGACCCAGCTGAGGAGGAAGGGCGTCGAGAAGACCAGGCTCAGGAAGGTGTTGGCCCAGATCCCGTGGGGCCCGGAGTCGTTGTGCTTGACGAGCCGGAGCCAGGTCAGCGGTCCTGCGGCGAACCCCGCGAGGAGGGCGAGCCGCGAGGTCCACACGGTCGCGAAGGCGGCTCCGGTGTAGGCGAGGACGAGCAGCGC
This sequence comes from Streptacidiphilus sp. MAP12-16, assembly GCF_041262165.1. Classification (NCBI taxonomy): domain Bacteria; kingdom Bacillati; phylum Actinomycetota; class Actinomycetes; order Kitasatosporales; family Streptomycetaceae; genus Streptacidiphilus; species Streptacidiphilus sp. MAP12-16. The sequence goes on along the minus strand of NZ_JBGCBY010000001.1, from coordinate 91,647 downwards.
CAGGTCGGCCGTGCTCGGCCCCCAGCGCAGGGCCACCTGCCCGAGACCGACGAGGACGCCCAGCGTGACGGTGAGGTCGGGCTTGAGGCGGCGAACGGCCACCAGGGTGCACAGCGTCAGTGCGATCGCGATGAGCGACAGCGGCCGGTGGCCGTGGAAGGCCTGGCCGGCGATCTCCGGGAGACACAGCACGAACAGCAGGACAGCCCACACGGTGTCGGCCACGGTGGGGTGTCTGCGGAACCAGCTGTAGAGGAGTTGCACAGTTACCAGCCTAGGCAGGCGTGAGCGGTGCTGGGTCACCCGCCGGACTGAGTTGGCCGTCCTCCGCAGGTCGGAGTCTCCCCCTTATGGTGCAGCTGTGAGCAGCGAACAGGTGTGGACGGGCTGGCGGGTGGCGACGGAGCGGGCCCTGTACGGTCCGGCTGGCTTCTTTCTCGGACCCGAGGGGCCGGCCGGGCACTTCCGGACGTCCGTGCACGCCTCGCCGCAGGCGTCGGGGCTGTTCGCGGGTGCCCTGCTGGAGCTGGTGCGGCAGGTGGACGAGGGGCTGGGCCGTCCGGCGGAGCTGGTGGTCACCGACGTGGGCGCGGGCCGCGGGGAACTGCTGGCGGCGCTGGGCTCCCGCGCGCGTGCCGAGGTGCCGGAGCTGGCGCGGCGGCTGGTGCTGCGGGCGGTGGAGAAGGCGGCCCGGCCCGAGGGGCTGCCGGCGTGGGTCGGCTGGGGCGACCGGATCGAGCCCTCCGCACACGGGGTGCTGTTCGCGAACGAGTGGCTGGACAACGTGCCGGTGGACATCGCCGAGGCGGATGCCGAGGGGGTGGCACGGCTGGTGCTGGTGGACCGGACGACGGGCGAGGAGCGGCTCGGCGAGCCGGTCGGGGGTGCTGAAGCGACGTGGCTGGCACGGTGGTGGCCGCTGGCCGACGCCGACGAGGGCCTGCGGGCGGAGATCGGGCTGCCACGTGACCTGGCATGGGCCGGCGCCGTCGGCTCGCTCGGGCGGGGCGTCGCGGTGGCCGTGGACTACGCCCACACCGCGGACGCCCGCCCGCCGTTCGGGAGCCTGGCCGCGTTCCGGCGGGGGCGCGAGGTGCGTCCGGTGCCGGACGGCAGCTGTGATCTCACCTCTCACCTCGCACTGGACTCCTGCCTGGCCGCCCCGGAGAACGTTGTCCACAGCCTGTGGACAACGCAGCGCGACGCCCTGCGGCTGCTCGGCGTCCGCGGCAGCAGGCCGCCGCTCGCGCTGGCCTCCAGCGACCCGGCCGGCTATCTGCGCGCCCTCGCGGCGGCGGGAGAGGCGGCGGAGCTGACCGCCTCCGGCGGGCTGGGGTCGTTCGCCTGGGGCCTGCAGTCCGTCGGCATGCCCCTCCCCGGACCATGGCTCGACCTGCGGCGCGACGGGGATGGCAGACTCTTGCCTCATGACGAGTAGTGCGCGGGGCGGCAGTACGCGAGGTGGCGGAGTGCGAGGTGGCGGAGTGCGAGGTGGCGGAGTGCGGGAGACGACGGTCGGGATCGGCGCCGGGGCGGCGACCGAGCTCGGCACCAGCGACATGGTGCTGAACATCGGGCCGCAGCACCCCTCCACCCACGGCGTGCTGCGTCTCAGGCTGAACCTGGACGGCGAGCTGATCACTGCCGCCGACCCGGTGGTCGGCTATATGCACCGAGGAGCCGAGAAGCTCTTCGAGGCCCGCGACTACCGTCAGATCATCGTGCTGGCCAACCGTCACGACTGGCTCTCCGCCTTCTCCAGCGAGCTCGGGGTGGTGCTCGGCGTCGAACGGATGCTCGGCATGGAGGTACCCGAGCGGGCCACCTGGACGCGGACCCTCCTGGCCGAGCTGAACCGGGTGCTCAACCACCTGATGTTCCTCGGCTCGTACCCCCTGGAGCTGGGCGGGATCACCCCGATCTTCCATGCCTTCTACGAGCGCGAGCAGCTCCAGGCCGTGATGGAGGAAGCCTCTGGCGGGCGGATGCACTACATGTTCAACCGCGTCGGCGGTCTCAAGGAGGACCTGCCGGCCGGCTGGTACGGGCGGGTGCGCGCGGCGGTAGCGGCGATCCGGGGCCGGATGGACGTCTTCGACAACCTCGTGCTCGGCAACGACATCTTCCGGGCCCGCACCCGGGGCGTCGGCGTGCTCGCCCCCGAGCTCGTGCACGCCTACGGAGTGACCGGCCCGGTCGCGCGCGGCTCCGGCGTGGACTTCGACCTGCGCCGGGACGAGCCGTACCTGGCCTACCGGGATCTCGGCGAGGTGCTGCAGGTGGTGACCCGGCAGGAGGGCGACTGCCTGGCCCGGTTCGAGTGCCTGCTCGCGCAGGTGCACAACTCCCTCGACCTGGCCGACGCCTGCCTGGACCGGATCACCGAGCTGCCGCCGGGGCCGATCAACCTGCGGCTGCCCAAGGTGCTGAAGGCCCCGGAGGGCCACACCTACACCTGGACCGAGAACCCGCTCGGCGCCAACGGCTACTACCTGGTGTCGCGGGGCGACAAGACACCATGGCGGCTGAAGCTGCGTTCGGCCTCGTACAACAACATCCAGGTGCTGGGCGAGCTGCTGCCCGGAACGCTGGTCGCGGACATGGTGGCGATCCTCGGCTCGATGTTCTTCGTCGTCGGCGACATCGACAAGTAGCCGAGCCGCCGGACGAGCCACCCTCCTAGGGTCTGTCCGGCCGATCTTCGCGGGCGCCCACCGCCGCAGTGACACCATGCGGCTCCGCCGCGTGACGGCACCTCGCCGCGTTGGCGCACCGCCCTGGTAGCTCCGCTACGAAGGGCGCTCCGCCGCCTTGCGAGGCACCGCACCAGATGGCGTGCGCCCCGCGGCGGAGCCGCTGATGCCCGCAGCCGCGAAGATCGGCCGGACAGACCCTAGAGCGCCCGCAGCACGCGCACGTCGATCGGCTCGGTCTCGTCCTCGGCGGTGAGGTCGACCGAATCGGGCCGCGGCTGCTGCCCGGCGGCGGACGGCGCAGCCTCGTCGGAGCGGTCGTGGACCGCCTCGGGGAGGCCGCCGGCGACCGTCTCGTTCGGCTCGGGCGTCTCGGCGTAGCGGTCCTGCGCGGCGGCGGCCTCGTCACCCACCACGTCGGCGAGGTCCCCGAGCCGGCCGAGGCCGGTCGAGATCGCGGCCTCCTGACGGCTGAAGAAGTTGAACGTCCCGCTGCCGCCCGCAGCCTGCCGCCGCAGGTCCCGCGACTGACGCGAGAGCGAGGACGGCGGCACGGCCGAGGCGGGGCGCAGCGGCGGCAGCGCGGCCCGGGCCCAGGCGGGCCCCTGTGCCACGGTCTGCGCCTGAGCGGTCGGCGACGGGGCCGACTGCAGCGGCGCCTTGGCGGCGGCCGCCTTCCTGGCGCGGCGGAGCACGACCGGAGCCTCCGCGACCAGCGGCTGTGCCTGCTGAGACTCCTCCGGCTGCTCCTTCACCGACGGGACCGACTGAGGCAGCACCGACTCAGGCAGCACCGGCTGAGGCAGCGTCTGCTGGGTCGGCGACGGCGCCTGCTGACGCTCCGCCGTCTGCTCCTGGGTGCGGGTCCGCGCGCCGGCCATGCCCCGGTCCTGGGCCGCGATCCGCTGGGCCTGCCCGACCGCCGCACGCCGCTCCATTCCCCGCAGCGCCGCAGCGGCCTTGAGGTACGCCGTGGGCGTCGGCCGGTTTCCGCGTGCCGCCGCCTCCTTGTGCTGCACCTCCTCGGCCTCGCGAAGCGCCTGCTCGGCGGCGATCCGCGCTCGCTCGCGCAGCAGCCTGGCGTTCTCGCCCTCCGCGCGCGCGATCTGGCTGCGCTGCGCCAGCAGCCTCCGCTCCAGCCGCTTGACCTGCTCCTCCGCCACCTCCGCCTGGAACTCCAGTTCCGCGGCGCGATCCTCGAAGCGGGCTTCGTCACGAGCGCGGGCCGAGATCTCGGCCTCCAACTCGACCTCACCCGCGCGCTCCCGCAGTCGCAGCAGCACGGCCCCGGCGAACGCCCCCACGGACGCGGCCACGACCAGGACCCGCAGCACCACCGGATCACCGGTGAAGGCTGCGGAGACGAGCGAGGCGATCGCCAGCACTCCGCAGGCGGTGGGCGGAAGAAGCCTGCTCAGAGGCGAGGACTGACGATGGCGACCACGTGGCATGGCCAGAAATCTAGCGTGGCGGGCACGGCCATGTCAGGTGAGGTCCCAAAGACGGTCTTGACAGCTCCAGGCGGTCACGTTGGAGTCACAAATCGTGACGGAACGTCACCTGATTCGCCGCTCAGCGACGGTCGACGGAGGCGCGCACGGGTGGGGGAGCGTCCGGATCGTCGGGAAGACGGCAGATGTGCTGGAGCCACAGGCCCGCCGCCATCACCGCGATACCCGCGACGACCGCGAAGAGCGCGGTCACGGCCTGCCCCTTGCGAGCGGGGACGGAGTCCCACAGGCTCAGCAGGAACACGCCCATGCCGCCGTACACCCCGGTGACCAGCGCCGACACCAGCGCGCTCGCCTGCCCGAGGACGACCGCGCGGGCCGCCGACAGCGGATCGACGCCCTTCGCATCGGGGACCCGGTCCCGCTGCGCCCGCAACCGCGACCGCAGCGAGATCGCCGTGGCGGTGAGCACCACCGCGATGATCCCCAGCACGATCGGCGCCGCGGCCGGAACCCCCGGCAGCGAGCCGGTGGAGTTCCACAGCTGCGAGCCCGCCCAGGCCAGCACCCCGGCGACGAGGGTGATCGCGGCGAGCACGACAGGACGTAGCGCCTTCACGATCTCCCCTTCAGACGAACCCACATCCAAGAACCCACAACTCAGAGCCGTGGACCCACAACCCAGAACTCGGAACCCAGAACTCGGAACCCAGAACTCGGAACCCAGAGCCCAGAAGCGGTACCCGCCCCCGGAATTCAGAGCCTACTCGCCGACGTCGGCTATTCCGGCAGGTGCAGCGCGACGTCCTCGCGCCGCCGGACGCCGGCCTCGCCGACCTTGCCGAGCAGCTCGGCGACGAACCCGTGACCGGGGATCTCCGCCTCCGGGTCGGCGTCCAGCCAGGGGGCGAGTACGAACGCCCGCTCGTGGGCCCGGGGGTGCGGCAGCGTCAGGTCGGGGGCGTCGAGCTCGACGCCCTCGTAGGCCAGGATGTCCACATCCAGGGTGCGCGCGCCCCAGCGGACCTCGCGGACCCGCCCGAAGGCGTCCTCGACGGCATGGGCGCGCTCCAGCAGCGAGCTCGGCGGCAGAGTGGTGCGCAACACCAGCACGGCGTTGAGGTACGCGGGCTGGTCCTCGGGACCGCCGACGCTCTCGGTCTCGTACACCGCGGAGACGGCCTTGACCCGCACTCCAGGAGTGTCCTCGAGCGCGTCGACCGCACCCTGCAGGGTCTCCAGGCGGTTGCCCAGGTTGCTGCCCAGGGCGACGACCGCGCGACGCGGGTTGTGCAGGGTGGTGTCGGCCGAGTCCACCTGCTGCTCGACCAGGGGGGACACCGGAGTGGTGGTGGGGTCGCTGCTCATCCGCGGCTCCGAACGATGGTGATGGTCACGTCGTCGAACGGCACCGTGATCGGGGCGTCCGGTTTGTGCACCGTCACCTCGACCTCCGCTACCGCGTCGTGCTTCAGGCACTGGTCAGCGATGCGCTGCGCCAGAGTCTCGATCAGGTCGACCGGCTCGCCCTGCACCACCGCGACAACCTCCTCGGCGACGATGCCGTAGTGGGCGGTGCGGCTGAGGTCGTCGCCGGAGGCGGCGGGACGGGTGTCGACGCCCAGGACCACGTCCACCACGAAGGTCTGGCCCTGTTCCCGCTCGCGCGGAAAGACGCCATGGTGGCCACGGGCACGAAGGCCCCGAACCGCGACACGGTCCAGCAATCGAATCACTCCCACTTCTCTGGTCGCCGCCCACTGTGCCCGGACAGCCGGGAGCGCGGCAGGCGACGTTGCCTGCCTGATCCAAACTACCTCCGCGGACTGACACCCTCCGCCGGACGCAGGGCCGTCTGGGCTCTCTCGAACCCTCTGCCGTCCGGAGAACATCGCGGCAGTGGCGCCGCATTCCGCGGACGGTTCCCAGAGCGCCGCCGGCAGCTTCCTTCCCTGCTCACTCGTCGTCACCGCCGCTGGTCAGCACGGGTGAACCATGGTGCGACCAGAGCCGCCAGCCGTCCCCGGTGCGCCGGAACAGGTTGGTCGCGACAACCCTGCCGCCGACCAGCGGGCCGAGTTCACCCTCCTCCTCGGCCTCGCCACCGGAAAGGATGTTCTCGGTGCAGGTGACAAGTGCCACATCGCCGAGGACCTCCACCTCCACGTCGGTCAGGAAGAACTGGATGTACTCGGTGTGGGCCATGATCAGCGCGTAGGAGCGGAGCACCGAGGCGCGGCCGCGGAGCACCGGCCAGCCGGGGTGGACGCAGATCGCACCCCTGACGTCGTCAGCGTCCGCGCCGGACACCCACACGTCGGTGAGCGCGTCGAGGTCACCGGCCTCCAGCGCCGCGTAGAGGGCGGCGTTCGCCGCCTCGACCGCATCGCGCGCCTCCTGCTCCTCCCGGGACTGCCGCTCGGCGGTCACGTGACCGCCCCAGGGGTGCCCAGGGTGGTACCCCTGGCCGCGCGCAGCGCGGCCTCGACCCGTACCGCGTCGACGGTCGGGGGGACCTCGTGCACGCGTACGGCCCAGGCGCCCTGCGCCGCGGCGAGGGCGGAGACCGCCGCCGTCGCGGCGTCGCGGGCGCGCGCGGGGCGGAGCTCGCCGGTGGCCGGGTCGGCCAGCAGGGCGCCGAGGAACCGCTTGCGCGAGGCCGCGACCAGGACCGGCCGCCCGAGCCTGGACCAGGCGTCGAGCCGGGCCAGCAGGGCCCAGTCGTGCTCCCTGGTCTTGGCGAAGCCGAGCCCCGGGTCGACGATCACCTGGGCGGGATCCACCCCGCCGGACACCACCGCGTCCATCTGGCGCTCCACTTCCTCGATGACCTCGCCCACTACATCCCCATAGCCGGCCAGCTCATCCATACCGGCGGACTGCCCGCGCCAGTGCATCACCACGAAAGGGACACCCGTTCGAGCTGCGACCGCCACCATTCCTTCGTCGGCGCGGCCCCCGCTGACGTCGTTGATGATCCGCGCCCCGGCCTCGACCGCTGCCTCGGCCACGGCCGCGCGCATGGTGTCGACGCTGACCAGCGCGCCGCCCTCGGCCAGGCCGCGGACGACCGGCAGCACCCGGCGGAGTTCCTCCTCCTGGGTGACCCGCACAGCGCCCGGCCTGGTGGACTCACCGCCGACATCGATGATGTCGGCGCCCTGGGCGACCAGGGCGAGGCCGTGGGCGACGGCCGTCCCCGGGTCGAGCCACAGTCCGCCGTCGGAGAAGGAGTCCGGGGTGACGTTGACGATCCCCATCACCCCGCAGCGTCCCCAGTCGTCCAGTCCGGGCAGCGGGCTCCTGTACGCGTTCATGGAGGACATTGTCGGGGGTGCGACGGTCGTCCCCCCAACCCCGCCTCCGCCGCACCGGCGCGTGTCTACGGCACCGCGCGGTTTGCGACCTGGGGTCGTCAGCGCACCTCGGCGACGGCCCCGCCGCCCGTGCCGGGCGCCAGCCCCGCCGCCGCCCGCCGTTCCTGACGCCGCCGCAGGGACTTCGGCAGCTCCATCACGATGAACGCCTCGGCCTGCAGCGCCGAGATCCCGATCCGGGGCAGGTCGCGAGCGGTCGGGTAGACCAGGAACCGCGGCTCCCAGATCGGCCGGAACTTGGCGTTGAACTTGTACAGCGACTCGATCTGGAACCACCGCGACAGGAACACCAGCAGCCCGCGCCAGGCGCGCAGCACCGGCCCCGCTCCGATCCGCTCGCCGCGGGCCAGCGCCGAGCGGAACATCGCGAAGTTCAGCGACACCCGGTCGACGCCGAGTTCGCCGCAGGCCTCCAGCGCCTTCACGATCAGCAGCTCGTTGAGGCCCGGGTCGGCGTCGCGGTCACGGCGCATCAGCTCCAGCGAGATGCCGTCCTTGCCCCACGGCACGAAGTGCAGCACCGCGCGGATGTCGCTGGCGCCCTCCGCCGCGCCCTCCGGCAGCTTGTGGGCCGTGACCACGACACAGCCCTCGTCGGCCGGATCGCCGAAGCGGCCCAGCGCCATGGAGAAGCCGCGCTCGGTCTCGGTGCCGCGCCAGGCGTCGGCGGCGTGCCGGATCTGCGCCAGCTCCAGGTCGGTGAGCTCGCTCACCCGCCGCACCCGGCACTCGTACCCTGCGCGTTCGATCCGCTTGACCATCTGGCGGACGTTGCGCATCGCGCGTCCCTCCAGGGTGAAGTCGGCGACCTCGACGATGGCCTCGTCGCCGATCTCCAGGGCGTCCAGGCCGGCCTCGCGGGTCCACACCTCGCCGCCGGTCTCGCTGCAGCCCATGACGGCCGGCACCCAGGCGTAGCGGTGGGCCTCCTCCATGAAGCGCTTGATCGCCCCGGGCCATGCCTCGACGTCGCCGATGGGGTCGCCTGAGGCGAGCATCACACCCGACACCACCCGGTAGGCGATGGCTGCCTTGCCGCTGGGCGAGAAGATCACGCTCTTGTCGCGGCGCAGCGCGAAGTAGCCCAGCGAGTCGCGGGCGCCGTGCTTCGCCAGCAGCTCGCGGACCTGCCCCTCCTCGCCCCGGCTGAGCTCGGCTATCGGCTTGGACGGCTTGGTGGCCAGCCACAGCGTGCTGACGAGGGTGAACAGCCCGAGGCCGGCGAGCGAGTAGTAGACCAGGTCGCCGGTGCGCGGCGAGGTGTAGTGGATCGGCCCGCCTATGCCGATGAGCCCCCAGGCGACCTGCCAGAAGCGGTCGGTGAAACCGGGCACACCCACCGTGGTCTTGGCGTGCGAACTGACGATGATCAGTCCGAGACCAAAACTGATGAGCGACATGGCGACGAAGTTCCACAGCGCCCGCCAGCGGGTACGCGGATCCGACAGCGCGTAGAACTCCTTGCGGTTCACCAGGAGGACCACGAACACCACGAAAGTGACAATCGCCGTTCCGGTGTGGTGCCAGCGCAGTGCCTCGAGCAGCCCGCCGACCGGCAGCAGCACCGCGACGGCCTTCCAGGCCCGCTGCTTCCTGCGGCGCAGCGCGTGCGCCAGCATGATCAGCAGGATGCCGACGACCAGCGAGGCGGCGGTCGCCACCGTGGTGACGGTCCCCGGGAGGAAGCTGGCGAGCTCGTGCACCTCACTGCCCTTGAAGTGCGGGGCGACCGCACCGGCGATGTCCCCCAGCCCCACCAGGGCTGTGGCGTAACCGACCACCGCGGGCACCCATGGGGAGGAGACCTTGGGCAGTTGCAGGCCCTTGCGGTTCGGGCTCTCGGTGGCCTGGGTATCGCTCATGGGTAAAGAGAGTAGAGGCTCAGGTAAGGGGTTCGGTCAGACCCCAGTAGGAGAGCATCCTCTTCAGGCATGAGTTTCGCCCTCTCCGATAACGTTTTGCTAAAGCACAGCAACTTCCCAGGCATGCTGGAACGTCTAGACCTCCGCACGCCCAAACTCCGCCACGGGCGACCGAACCCTCAACACGCATGCGGAAAGCCGCCAGTACAGGATGTGGGACATGGGACTGACCAGCCAGAAACTGCAGATACTCGTCGCGTTCTTGGCGGTGCTCTGCTTTGTGGCGACGGTCTGGGTCTGGCCCCGTCTGAGCAAGCGCAACTGGCGGGCGCTGCTGGGCAGGGTGGGGATGCTGCTGGCCAGTCAGGTACTGAGCCTGGGCGCGATCGGCCTGGCCGCCAACAACTGGGGTGCCTTCTACAGCTCCTGGGACGACCTGCTGGGTACCGGCCAGACCAACGCCCCGGTGTCCATCAACGACGGGGTACACCCGAGCGCGGCGGCCACCACCAAGGTTGCCGGGGTGCAGGTGCTGGACACCAAGCCGGTGGCGCTGATGCTGCCCGGCGCCCCGACCGGCGTCGGCGGCGGCAGTGTGCAGAAGGTCACAATCAAGGGTTCGGGCACGGGTCTTGACGAGCCGGCCTACGTCTACCTGCCGCCGCAGTACGGCGAACCGGCCTACGCGAGAGCGAAGTTCCCGGTGGTGCTGGTGTTCACCGGCTACCCGGGCACGCCTGAGAATCTCATCACACGGATGAAGTACCCGACCGTCGTGGCCCAGGCGATCTACCAGAAGCAGATGCAGCCGACGATCCTGGTCATGATGCGTCCGTCGGTCGCCATGCCCAGGGACAACGAGTGCGTGGACGCCGTCAACGGCCCGCAGGCCGAGACCTTCTACACCAAGGACCTGCACGAGGCCATGGCGGCGCGCTACCGGGTCGGTACCGCGGGGGTGAACTGGGGCGTGATCGGCGACTCCACCGGCGGCTACTGCGCGCTCAAGCTGTCGATGCGTCACCCCGAGGCGTTCGGCGCCGCGGCGTCCCTCTCCGGCTACTACAAGGCGGCCGTGGACAGCACCACCGGTGACCTCTTCGGCGGCAGCAAGCAGCTGCAGAACGAGAACGACCTGATGTGGCGGCTGAAGAACCTGCCGTCCCCCGCGGTGTCGGTGCTGGTCGCGAGCAGCAAGAAGGGCGAGCCCGACTACAAGCCCACCCTGGACTTCGCCGCGGCGGCGAAGGACCCGATGCACGTGTCGACGCTCTTCCTGCCGTCCGGCGGGCACAACTTCACCACCTGGAACCAGGAGACCCCGGCCGCGCTGCGCTGGATGTCCACCAAGCTGGAGACGCCCACCGACAGCGCCTCGCCCAACCTCGGGCTCAAGGTCGACTCCTGACCGGAGCCTGCCGGACGGCGGGCCGCCGGGCTCGGGGCCCCCAGCTCCCGGCTCCGCGCTCGGGGGCGAGCCGGACGGCCGGCTAGGAGGGGTGCTGAAGATCTAGGCCGGATCAGGGAGCGTCGTCCTGCGGCTTCGATTGCAAGGCGGAGGAGGGAGCCAACCGTGGTTGGTAGAGGGCGACCAGGGGGCACCTCCCGCCCGAAGGGTGGGGGAGACAACGCGGCAAGCGCCCGCGGCGGAGCCGCTGTCGTCGCGAGCGCAGGGCGTCGCGAGCCCGGCCTAGATCTTCAGCACCCTCCTAGCGGCCGATGATGAGGCTCATCGCCTCGGCACGGGTGACGGCGTCGCGCAGCTGTCCCCGGACGGCCGAGGTGAGGGTCTTGGCACCGGGCTTGCGGATGCCGCGAACCGACATGCACATGTGCTCGGCTTCGACCACGACGATCACACCGCGGGCGTCGAGGATCCGCATCAGCGAGTCCGCGATCTGCGTGGTGAGCCGCTCCTGCACCTGCGGGCGGCGGGCGTACACGTCCACCAGCCGGGCGAGCTTCGACAGCCCGGTGATCTTGCCGCTGGCAGCCGGGATGTAGCCGACGTGGGCGACCCCGTGGAACGGCAGCAGGTGGTGCTCGCAGCAGGAGACCAGCTCGATGTCCTTGACCAGCACCAGCTCGTCGTGGCCGAGGTCGAAGGTGGTGGTCAGCACGTCCTCGGGCTCCTGCCAGAGGCCGGCGAATATCTCCTGGTAGGCCCGGGCGACGCGGGCGGGGGTCTGCTGGAGCCCCTCGCGGTCGGGATCCTCGCCCACGGCCAGCAGCAGCTCGCGCACGGCGTCCTCGGCGCGCTTGTGGTCGAACACCCGGACGGCTCCGGTCGGATCCTCGATGGTCACCGGGTCGATCATGGGTCTCCTCCAGTAGGTCACCTGCACGTCTGGCTTTGCCGACACGAATTGCCTGCATGGGTCGCCTGCACGCCGCAAAGCCGCTGCCCCAAGGTTAGAACCTTGGGGCAGCGGCTATCATTCCGGTCGATTCCGAGGCGAGAGCCTCGCCAGGGTTAGCCCTCCGTGGGCTCCTGCGGGAGCTTCACGATGTCCACCACCGGCGCCGCGTCGAGCTGAGCGGCACCGTTGGTCAGGGCCAGTTCCTTGGGGGACTGGACCGGCGGACGGGTGGACGGGGTCCGGCGGGCGGATCCGGTCCAGGCCGGGCGGGCGGGGCGCTTCACGATCGGAGCGAAGATCTCGGCGATCTGCTCCTTGTTCAGCGTCTCCTTCTCCAGCAGTTCGAGCACCAGGTTGTCCAGGACGTCCCGGTTCTCGACGAGGATCTCCCACGCCTCGTTGTGGGCGTTCTCGATCAGCTTCTTGACCTCTTCGTCCACCAGCCCGGCGACCTCTTCCGAGTAGTCGCGCTGGTGACCCATCTCACGTCCCAGGAAGGGCTCGGAGGCGTCGGTCCCGAACTTGATCGCACCCAGGCGCTCGGTCATCCCGTACTGGGTGACCATGGCCCGCGCCGTGGTGGTGGCCTTCTCGATGTCGTTGGACGCGCCGGTGGTCGGGTCGTGGAAGACCAGTTCCTCCGCCGCGCGCCCGCCCATCATGTAGGCGAGCTGGTCCAGCATCTCGTTGCGGGTGGTCGAGTACCTGTCCTCGTCCGGGAGGACCATGGTGTAACCCAGGGCCCGGCCGCGGGAGAGGATGGTGACCTTGTGCACCGGGTCGCTGTTCGGCGAGGCCGCCGCGACCAGGGCGTGACCGCCCTCGTGGTACGCGGTGATCTTCTTTTCCTTCTCCGACATGATCCGCGTGCGCTTCTGCGGACCGGCCACCACTCGGTCGATCGCCTCGTCCAGCGTGAAGTTGTCGACCAGCTTCTTGTCGCTGCGCGCGGTGAGCAGTGCGGCCTCGTTGAGGACGTTGGCCAGGTCCGCGCCGGTGAAGCCGGGGGTGCGACGGGCGACGGTCATCAGATCGACGTCCGGGGCGACCGGCTTGCCCTTCTGGTGCACCTTCAGGATCTCGAAGCGACCCTGGAGATCGGGGCGGTCCACCGCGATCTGGCGGTCGAAGCGGCCCGGGCGCAGCAGCGCCGGGTCCAGGATGTCGGGACGGTTGGTGGCCGCGATGAGGATCACGCCACCCTTGACGTCGAAGCCGTCCATCTCGACCAGCAGCTGGTTGAGGGTCTGCTCACGCTCGTCGTGCCCACCGCCGAGGCCGGCGCCGCGGTGGCGGCCGACCGCGTCGATCTCGTCGACGAAGACGATCGCCGGGGCGTTCGCCTTGGCCTGCTCGAACAGGTCGCGGACCCGGCTCGCGCCGACACCCACGAACATCTCGACGAAGTCGGAGCCCGAGATCGAGTAGAACGGCACCCCGGCCTCACCCGCGACCGCACGGGCCAGCAGGGTCTTGCCGGTTCCGGGCGGGCCGTAGAGCAGCACGCCCTTGGGGATCTTGGCGCCGACGGCCTGGAACTTGGCCGGCTCCTGCAGGAACTCCTTGATCTCGTGGAGCTCCTCCACCGCCTCGTCAGCACCGGCGACGTCCGAGAAGGTCGTCTTGGGGGTGTCCTTGGTGATCAGCTTGGCCTTGGACTTCCCGAACTGCATGACACGCGATCCGCCGCCCTGCATCTGGTTCATCAGGAACAGGAACACCACGATGATCAGCACGAACGGCAGGAAGGACAGCAGCAGGCCGACGAAGGCGTTCTGCTTGTCCTGCTTGACGGTGAAGCTGTCGATCGTCTTGTTCGAGACGTCCTTCTGCAGCTGGTCGGACAGAGTCGCGGCGTACTGGTCCGAGACGTACGGCGCCTGGATCTGGTTGGAACCGTCGACCTGCTGGCCGCTCTTCAGCTGGACCTTGATCATCTGACTGTCGCCATTGGTGATCTGGACCGACTGGGCCCTGCCGTCGTTGATCGCGGCGACGACGGCGCTGGTGTCCTCGGTCTTGTAACCGGCCGAGGAGGACACCACCTGCATCAGCACGACGACGGCGAGGACGGCCAGCACGATCCACATCACCGGCGCACGGAAGTATCGCTTCACGTCCATCCATGCGGGGCGACATCAGCCGCCCCGTCCCTCCTGCCACTGTGCGGCGTCCCCAGCCCTGAGCTGGGAGACGCGTCCTATGTATGACCTCGACCGGTTGGTCATCCGCCCTCACTTGCTGAGGCGGATTATTGGACGGTACCGCAGTCATTCTCCATGGGAATCACTGCGCACCGGTGTCGAACGGCCCTTCCCCGGGTCCAACGGTGGGAAACCCCTCCCTGTTCCCGGGTCAGGCACGGGGTATTCAGCCGCCGTAGACGTGCGGGGCGAGAGTCCCGACGAAAGGAAGGTTGCGGTACTTCTCCGCGTAGTCGAGTCCGTAACCCACCACGAACTCGTTGGGGATGTCGAATCCGACGTACTTCACGTCGATGGAGACCTTCGCCGCATCGGGCTTGCGCAGCAGCGCGCAGACCTCCAGCGAGGCGGGGCCACGCGACTGCAGATTGCTGAGCAGCCAGGACAGAGTCAGGCCCGAGTCGATGATGTCCTCGACGATGAGCACGTCCCGGCCGTTGATGTCGGTGTCCAGGTCCTTGAGGATACGGACCACGCCGGAGGACTTGGTGCCCATGCCGTACGAGGAGACGGCCATCCAGTCCATGGTGACCGGGCTGTGCAGGGTCCGGGCCAGGTCTGCCATGACCATCACCGCGCCCTTGAGCACTCCCACGATCAGCAGGTCCTTGCCCGCGTAGTCGCGGTCGACCAGCTCCGCCAGTTCGGCCAGCTTGGCGTCGATCTCGTCCTTGCTGATGAGCACCTTCGCAAGGTCGGTGCCCATGTCCTTCTCGTCCACCCGCGGTACTTCCTCAAGTGCTGGAGATCCGGTGTCTGCGTCAACCTTGCCACACCCGTTCATGGCTACGGTCGGCGGAAGGCGAGGTGGCCGGAACGGCGGCGGAGTTCGACGGCACCGGGCAGGTGCAGCGGGCCCTGGCCGTGCCAGTCGGTGACGAGGTGGTCCATGGCTTCGACGTGGCGCGCGAAGAGGTCGCCGGGGGGGCTTCCGGCCCGGATCGCGCCGCGCCTGAGCACCCGGCGGCGGACGGCGGGCGGGAGTACTGCGAGCTTCGCCACCTCGAGGCCCTCCTCGCTGAGGGCCTCGACCTCGGCCTGCGCGGCCCAGGTGTCCAGGGCGTCGGCGTCGTCGCGGAACAGCCGGGCGGTCCGGGCGAGCGCCTCGACCACCCCGCCGCCGAGGTGCTTCTCCAGGACCGGCAGGACCTCGTGGCGGACCCGGGCGCGGGTGTAGGCGGGGTCCGTGTTGTGCGGGTCGTCCCAGACCGGCAGGTCGAGCACGGCGCAGGCCGCGCGGGTGATGCCCCGATCGAGCTCGAGGAAGGGACGGCGGTAGCGGCCGGTGGCGGCCGGCATCCCGGACAGCGAGCGCGGGCCCGAGCCCCGGGCGAGGCCGAGCAGGACGGTTTCCGCTTGGTCGTCACGGGTGTGGCCGAGGAGGACGACGGACGCGCCGTGGCGCTCGGCGGCGCTGTCCAGGGCGGCGTAGCGGGCGTCGCGGGCGGCGGCCTCCGGTCCGCCGGCCCGGCCGACGTGCACGCCGAGGGCGTCCACCGGGTCGAGGCCGAGCGCGCGGAGCCGCGCCGCGACCTCGACGGCCCGGGCGGTGGAACCCCGCTGCAGGCCGTGGTCAATGGTGACCGCGCCGGCGCGGAGACCGAGCTTGGCGGCCTCGAAGGCGGTGGCGGCAGCGAGGGCCATGGAGTCGGCGCCGCCGCTGCAGGCGACCAGGACGAGGGGGGCGTCCGGCGCGGGGCGGGGGCGGGGGGTACGGAGCCGGGCGTGCCGGGGGTCGACGTCGCCGACCGGACGGAACACGGGGCGGGGGTCGGGCAGGACGGGGGAAGGGGGAAGGTCGGGGGCAGTGAAGGTGTCAGGTACCTGGGCGGCGACGTCGTTGAGCACCCGGCGTACTGCCAGGCGTATCGCGGCCACCGCGGGGTGCGGACCCATGATTGATCACTCCTCGGAGCGGACCGGAGCTGAGGGGATGCCGAATCGTCTCACAGCGTGACCGGTGCGTTGCAGACGGTTGTAGGGGGATCGTCGCAGAAGTCTTCCGCGCCGAGGCCCCTCCCGGTTCCGGTGACATCAAGGGTCCGCTCGGACGGGTGAATGCAGAAACCTTCCTGCAGGCAACCGACCGAGCTGACCACCCCTCAGCTGTACTCCACTCGGGGGACGCCCGGCGCGTCGGAGGTCCGCTGTCCTCCCGGCGCCGGACGGCGTCACTTGTGGATCCGGGCCACCCAGGCGCTCGGGTTGTGGATCTCCTCCTTGGTGGGGAGGGTGTTCGGCGAGGTCCACACCCGGTTGAACCCCTCCATCCCCACGGCGTCCACGACCGCGCGCACGAACACCGCCCCGTCCTGGTACTGCCGCATCTTCGCGTCCAGCCCGAGCAGCCGGCGCAGCACCTGGTCCATCCGTCCGGCGCCCTTGGCGCGGCGCTGCTGGAACTTCTCCCGGATCTCCGCCACGGTCGGGACGACCTCGGGTCCGACGCCGTCCATCACCACGTCGGCGTGGCCCTCCAGCAGCGACATCACCGCGGTGAGCCGCCCCAGGATCTCCCGCTGGGCGGGCGTCTGCACCACGTCGATCAGGCTGCTGGGAGCGCCGCCCTCCCCGTCGTCGGCCGAACCGCCGCCGAAGCCGGGCAGCGAGCCGACCGCTTCGCGCAGCCGCTCCAGCAGGGTCGCCGGGTCGATGTCGGTCTGCGCGAGGAAGGCGTGGATCTCGCCCTCGATGTGGTCGCGCAGCCAGGGCACGGCGGTGAACTGGGTGCGGTGGGTCTCCTCGTGCAGGCAGACCCACATTCGGAAGTCGTGCGGGTCGACGCCGAGCTCGCGCTCGACCTGGACGATGTTGGGGACGACCAGGAGCAGCCGGCCCGGCTGCACCGGGTGCTCGTCGTCGAGAGTGGAGAGGTCTGACGGGACCTCAGCCGGGGCGAAGGTCTCGTACTGGCCGAGGACCTTGGACGACAGGAAGGCGAGCAGCATCCCCACCTCGATGCCGGTGACCTTGCCGCCCACCGCACCCAGGGCCGCGCCGCCCGGCATCGTCCCCCTGCGCTCCTGCATCCGCTCGGTGAGCGGGGCGATGATCGTGCGGAACCCGGCAACATTGGCCTTGATCCAGCCGGGCCGGTCGACCACGAGCACCGGGGTTCCTCCGCCCGGGGACGCCATTCCGGTGAACGCGCGTACGTGCTCCTCCGCCGCCGTCGCGTGCCGGCGCAGTTCGGCGACTGCCTCGCGGGCCTCCTCCCTCGTGACGTCCGGTCCTGGTCGTACCAGTCGGGTCGCGGTGGAGACCGCGAGATTCCAGTCGACCATGTCCGATGTATCCGCCATGTCCGCACCGCCGCTCGGGCTCGTCATACCTGCCACCGTACGTGCTCCGGTCCGCTAGCGGCAGCCGCATACGGCTACGCGCCCGGCGAGGCGGTCCAGCGCGGCACGTGCGGAGTTGGCTGCTCCGCTGCCGTTCGACATGAAGGCGAACACCAGCAGCCTGCCGTCACGGTCCACCACCAGCCCGGCAAGGGTGTTGACGGTCTGCAGGGATCCCGTCTTCGCGCGGACCAGTCCGAGCCCGGAGGTGCTGCTGCCGTCCGTGTAGCGGTTGTCGAGCGTTCCGGTGAAACCCGCGATCGGCAGCCCGCTGAGGACCGAGCGCAGCTCCGGATGCGCCGGGGAGGCGGCGAGAGTCAGCAGTTGGGTGAGCACGGCGGCCGGGATCCCGTCGTTCCCGTCGAGGCCGCTGGCGTCGTAGAGGCGGGCGCTGCCGAGCTGGATCCCGAGCCCGACGAGAGCCTGCCGCACGGCCGCCGCTCCGCCGGCGAAGGTCGCGGGCTGGTGGGCCGCGAGGGCGGCCTGGTGGCCGAGCGCCTCGGCGATGTCGTTGTCGCTCTCGGTGAGCATCCGTTCGACGATCTCGCCCAGCGGCTGCGAGCTGACCTCGGCGACCGGGGTCGCTCCGGCGGCGGCGGTCTCCTGCTGGGGCGTGTTCTGCACGTTGACTCCGCGGTCCTGGAGCAGCGACGCGAAGGTGTCGGCGGCCGTGGCGGCCGGGTCGGAGTAGCGGGCGGCGTTCTCGGTGCTGTGCGGATCTATCCGGCCCTCGTCCACAGTCAGTGCCTGCACCAGGGCGATGTTGTCGTTGATCCCTATGGGGTGGACGGCGCTGCCGGTGAACAGCGATATGTCGTACCCAAGGCGCACGGTGCCGGTGCCGCTCGCCCTGAGCGCGGCGGCGGTGCGGTCGGCGAGCGTGGCGAGGCTGGACTGGGGGTCGTCGCCGCTGGTGGCGGCCGCGGTGAGGGTGGGGTCCCCGCCGCCGACCAGGACGATTTTTCCCGGACTCGTGGTCACCACCCGAGTGGTGAAGCGATGCTCTGGGCCGAGGAGGGAAAGCGCGGCGACGGAGGTGGCGATCTTGTTGGTGGAGGCGGGGGTCTGCGGCGTGTTCGCATCGGAGGTATAGAGCGTCTGCCCGGTGGCGGCGTCCACGACGGACGCGGTGACCTGGCCGAGGACAGAGGCGTTCATGGCGGGATCGAGGGCCGCGGCGAGACCGCTGCGGGTCGGCAGCGGGGCGGCCGGGTTCAGGGCGCCGCTCGCGGTGCCGACGGAGGTGCCACTCGCGGTACCGGTGCCGGTCGCGGGCAGTAGTACGTCCTGCGCCGGGTGCCACTGCGGCACCGGGACCGGCCTGGGGCGGACCGTCACCCGGCCGTCGGCCTGTGCGACGTGCGTGACCTGCGTGCGCTTCCGCTCCGCGACCCGCTGGCCGCCCTGCCACGGCCCGGCGACGGCGATGCTTCCGGCGGCCAGCGCGAGACCCACCCCGCCCGCCACCAGGGCGACTCCCCGCACCGGTGCCAGCGCATATGCGCGCGCGGCCCGCGCACCGTGCGCCGCCACCACCGCGGCGGCCCGCCCACCGTGCGCCGCCACCACCGCGGCGGCCCGCCCACCGTGCGCCGCCACAACAGCGGCGGCCCGCTTGGCAGTGTCCCCCTGGTGCCACCATGTACCCATCCGGACCTGCCCCTTTCCCAAGCACCCCATGCCGTAGGAGACACTATTGGCTACCAACGTCTGACTGCGAAGATCTGACTGCAAGATCTAAAAACGTGGAATGGAGGAGCCTTGGAGTTCGACGTCACGATCGAGATTCCGAAGGGTTCGCGGAACAAGTACGAGGTCGACCACGAAACTGGTCGTATCTTCCTTGACCGGATGCTCTTCACCTCGACCCGCTACCCGGCCGACTACGGCTTCGTCGAGGGCACCCTCGGCGAGGACGGCGACCCGCTGGACGCGCTGGTCATCCTCGATGAGCCGACCTTCCCGGGCTGCCTCATCAAGTGCCGGGCCATCGGCATGTTCCACATGACCGACGAGGCCGGCGGGGACGACAAGCTGCTCTGCGTCCCGGCCTCGGACCCGCGCTGGGAGCACCTGCGCGACATCCACCATGTGTCGGAGTTCGACCGCCTGGAGATCCAGCACTTCTTCGAGGTCTACAAGGACCTGGAGCCCGGCAAGTCGGTCGAGGGCGCCCACTGGGTCGGCCGCGTCGAAGCCGAGGAGGAGATCGTCAACTCGATCAAGCGCCTCGCGGACTCCGGTCACGCCCACTGACGTCCCGTCAGTACGGCCCCGCCGCCCTCGGCCCCTACCGGGCCCGGGGGCGGCGTTTCGCGTCAGAATGGCCCCATGCAGATCCGGATCGAGGGCTACGACCTGCCAGGGCGTACCTGTGCGGGCAGTCCTGACTTCCCCGGCTACCGCGACGTCCATGTAGCCGTCCAGCGCCGGAACCGCCGTGACGAGTTGTACGGGCTCCACCCCGGCGACGCCCCGGGCGCGAGCTGGACGCTCGACTGCGTGGCGACCCCAGCGACGGACCAGGTGGCGGACGGAGCGGTGGACATCACGGGGCCGTACGTCCAGGGCGGACGCGGCGCGCGCTTCGTCTACCTCTCCTGGGGGACGGTCGACCCCGGGGGCGCGTTCACCCTCTTCCGCCGGGCGAAGCTGATCCTCGCCGCGATCCCGCCGGACGTGGCCACCGCCGCCCTCACCACCGGCCTGCTGACCGCCCGGCTCCGCCTCACCGACGCGAAGGGCCACCCGCTGTGCGCACGCGTCGTCCCGCCCTGGGTGAGCTGGACCGCCTAGAAGTGCCAGGGAGACGTCAGGGGCAGGCGTAGAAGGTGGGGGTGCCCATGATCCAGAGGCTGGCGGTCTTGACCACGTCTCCGGTACGGGGTGCCTCGATCATCTGGTCGTCGCCGAGGTAGATCGCCACGTGGTAGATGTCCTGCGGGCTGCCGTTGTGGGACCAGAAGACCAGGTCACCGGGGCGGATCTGGCTGTAGGAGAGCGGCGTGGACTCGGCGTACTGGTCGGCGGCGAAGTGCGGGAGCTCGACGCCCGCGTGCTCCCAGGCGCGCATGGTCAGCCCCGAGCAGTCGAAGGTGTCCGGCCCCGCGCCGCCCCACACGTAGGGGCGGCCGAGCTGGGCCCTGGCGAACGCGACGGCGGCGGAGGCGTCGCCGGGGCGGTAGCCGCTCGTACCGTCGACGGAGGAGTGGCGGGCGGCGGCGGCCAGGGCCGCCTGGCGGGCGGCCTCGGCGGCGGCCTTGGCGGCAGCGACGGCGAGCGCCTGTTGGCGTTGGCGGGCCAGGTCGACGGAGACCTGCTCCGCGAGGGCGAGCTGCACCAGCAGGGTGATGCGCTGGGCGTCGATCTGAGCGACCTGGGCGTGCTGCGCCGCCAGCTGGGCCTGGACCTGAACGGTCGCCTGCTCGACTGCGACGGTGGCCTGCCGGGCGTCGGCGGCGGCGTGCGCGGCCGCGGACGAGGCGGCCGCAGCCCGGGCGGCCGTGCCGTTGGCCTCGTCCACGACCGTGCGGGCCTGGCTGTCGACGGCGTGCAGGGCCTGACGTTCGATGTCCGCGGACCGCGGGTTCTCGGCCCGCAGCAGCCCCTGGAAAGCCGCCAGGGCGGGCGGTACGCCCAGGCGGTACTGCTCGGCCGCCAGTGCCGAGGCCGCCCGTCGGGCGGCCTGACGGTCGGCGGCTGCCCGGGCGGCGGCGGCCGCTGCCGTGACGAAGCGGGCCTCTGCCTGCTGCTGACGGACCGTCGCACCGTTGTATCGCTCCACCGCTTGCTCGGCCTGGAAGTCGAGGGCCTGCTCCGCGGTCTGCGCGGTGGCGAGCTCGGCCTCGACCGCGGCGACCTGAGCGGCGCGCCGGGACGCCGCGGCCTGCGCCGCGCTGACTGCCGCCGCACTCGGTGGCGAGGGGTCGTCGGCGGCGGCGGGACGGCTGAGCGGGAGGGTGGCGACGATGGCGAGGGCCAGCGCCAGGGCCAGGACGGCGACCGCCCGGGAGGGTGCGGCAGAGGAGGACGGGGAGTCCGGACCGGGGCGGCGAGGCTTGCAGCGGACCACTGGTGACCTCCCGATTCGTCGACCCGGACACCACAGTGTCCCCACGACCCGGTCCGGTACGCAGTGCCGGCGGGCCGACCGGGTGACGCCCCGTCAGCGACGCCGTCTCGCGCTGGCGCGACGGCGTCCGGCGGCGACGGTGCGGCGGCGGTCGACCGCGGCGCGGCGTCGGGAGCGCTGGCTCGTCACGGACGGCGGCGGCACGGCGGCAGCCGCGGGCGGGCGCGGCGCGGGGTGGTGCGGGCCGAGGTCGGTGCTGGTGGCGCGGCGGGCGGCTAGCCGGTTCAACCGTGCCAGGCGGCGCACCCGCTGCTCGTCGAGCTGGAGGTACGCGGGGCGTTCCGGTCTGGCGGACATCCGGACCGCGACCCGTTCGGCCATGCGCTCGGCGATCAGATGTGCGCGGGTGGGCCGCGCTCCCGGCGGAGTGGGCTTGCCCGCGATGAGGTCGAAGAGCCACTGTCGCGCGGAGTCGGCCCGGCGGTGCCAGCGAGCCTCGCGGCGGCGGGCACGGGCGTACTTGCGCGGGCGGTGGCTGTAGCGCCAGCGTGCCCAGGGGCTGTTGGGACGGGCCAGCCGAAGTGCGCCGATCCAGGAGACGCCGGGCACCATGATGCCGATCATCCCGCTCCAGAACTTGCCCTTGAACAGGGTCACGATCGAGAACAGCGCGTTGGCACAGATGATCGCGATCAGCTGCCAGTGGACGTCGCTGCCGGGTGTCACCCCGAGCGGGAGGTAGCCGACGAGCAGCAGGCCGGTGAAGAGGATGCCGACGATCACCGCGTCCACGGACTTGCGGCCCTGCTCGCTCCAGTACACGTCCTCCAGGTGCAGCAGCAACGCGAACTCGTCGAGGACGAGCCCGCAGCCGATGCCGAAGACCAGGCCGAAGCCGTCCAGCCAGGGGTGGGTCCCGGCCGTCGCGAAGGCTCCGATCCCACCGAGGAGCAGGAAGAACAGGCCGAAGACCACGTGGTGGATGTGCAACCCGCCAGGGGTGACGTTGCCCGGCCACCACCTGACTCCGCGTCGGATCATGCGCACGCTGAAGCGGATGGCGAGGAAGGAGCCGATGAATCCGACCAGGACCAGGAACAGGGGTTGCTTGCCGGGATCCTGGATGTGATGCGCGTAGGTGTCCCAGAAATCGGACCACATCGGGTGCTCCTTCCTCAGACCGACCGGCAAATGGGGGGCGGCCGCCGCTCAGAACCCGCGGGTGCGTTTCGCGGCGGGCCGCACGACGGCCGGACCGTGGCCCGGCGGGACCTTCATGAACAGCCTGGCCACCTCGCCGCCGAGGTTCACGCCGACGGCCAGCGCCAGGGCGATGGCAGCGGCCCGGCTGACAGCGATCAGTCCGGTCAGGGGCTGGCCCTTGGCGAAGGACAGCAGCCCCAGGTAGATCACCGATCCCGGCAGCAGCGGGCCGAGCGCGGCGGTGACGTACGGCAGCGAGGAGGCGTAACGGTAGCGCGAGGCCAGCTGGCCGAACAGCCCCACCATTCCGGCGGCGATCCCGGTGGCGATGATCGGCGAGACGTTCGCCCGCACGGTGAGCACGCCGAACACCGTCCAGCCGACGCCGCCGAGGAGGGTGACCACCGGCAGGACCCGGCGGGAGGTCTGCAGCAGCACCGCGAAGAACAGGGTCAGCGCCATGGCTGCGGGGAGTTGCAGCGCCGGGAAGGGCTTGCCGCCGATGGACTGCTCGGGGTGCAGCGAAGCGTCGAACTTCACGCCCACGTAGAGCACCAGCAGCACGCCCAGCACGATGCCGACGACCAGGTAGAGCACTTCGAGCAGCCGGGCGGCGGCGGTGATGTAGAAGCCGGTGAGGCCGTCGGCCACGGCCGCGACCAGCGCGCGGCCCGGCAGCAGGGCGAACAGGCCACCGGTGATCACGACGGATCCGCGCAGCCCGCTCTGGCCCAGGGTCAGGACCACGCCCAGCGCGGCGGCGGGCATGGCCGCGACGACGAACTGGTAGAACTCCGGCAGCCCTCGGGTGGACACAGCCCAGGCCAGCCGGTCGCCGATGACGGAGGCGACGAAGGCGGTGACGAACACCAGCCATGCCTGCGGGTCGGCCGTCCCGCCGACCAGCAGCGTCGCCGAACCGGCGAGCAGTCCCGTAGCCAGGGAAAGCAGCCAGCCGGGGTAGGGGTGCCGGTTGCGGCGGATCTCGGCGAACCGGCGGTAGGCCTCCTCGACGCTGGCCTCCTCGCTGGTGATGTCGGCGACCAGCCGGTACACCGCCGCCAGGCGGGTGTAGTCGGAGCCTCGGCGCCGCACCACCCGGGACGAGGTGACCGGCGGATCGACCAGGGAGGGTTGGTAGGAGATCGAGATCAGGGTGAAGGTGACCTGCGGCTCGCACCGGTCCAGACCGTAGGCATGGCTGACGCCGAGCATCGCCGCCTCGACGTCCTCGGCGCTCTCACCGCTGGCGAGGAGCAGCTCGCCGATCCGCAGGGTCAGGTCGAGGATCCGGGGGACGTTGCGGACGACCTCGGCCTGCTCGGGGACGGAGGTGCGCTCGAACGCGGGGCGTTCGGACATCGGCGTGCGCAGCAGGGTGCGCATCCGGTCCGGCCAGGGTGCCGCGCCCGGGGCTCCGACCCGGAGCTGGGCGAGGGATATCCCCGCCGCCGGGGTGTAGCCGAGGGCCGCCCACTCGTCGGCGGGGCGGTCGGGCACGGAGGTGGTGCCGGCAGGGGCGGGGCCCTGTTCCAGTGAGGAGGGCGTGGTGCCGACCGGCTCGGCGTGGCCGAGCAGTCCGGGCGTGACCGAGAGCGGGGCGTCGGGCAGCGGCGCTTCCGCGCCGCCGGCGTCGCGCGACGGAGCTTCTTCGGACGGCGCGGTATCGGGTGACGCGACGGCGGGCGTTCCGAGTGCGGGCGTTCCGGGTGCGGGCGTTCCCGGACCGGGGGTCCCGGGTGCGGGGGATGCCGCTTCGTCCCCTTCGTCCCGGGCGCCCCGCTCGACTGATGGCCGACCCCGTCGACTTGGCTTTCCGCCCTCGGGCACCCGCTGCTCCTCGCCGAACTGACCGTCTGCTCGGTCACCACCTTGCCCGATCGCCCGGGGCAACGCACACCCGGGCCCCGACGGCGCGAGCGCCTGCCGCGCGCCCCCCGGTCAACGGGGATTGACGGGTCGACGGCTGGACGGCTGGACCGCAGATCGGACGGTGGTCCCATATGAGGGATATTTCCCAGCCGAGATGGAACTTTGTCGACTTGTTGGTGAATGCTGGCGAGCGACGTCAGGACAGACAGCCAGGGTCGGCCGGCCCCCGTCACCATCCATATCCATCCCAGGGAGATCGCGTGTCCCGTATGCGCACTTTCGTGGCATTCACCACGCTGGCAGCCTGTATGTGTCTCGGCATCGGCACGGCCGCCCCGGCCAAGACCGCCGCGCTGGCGGGCAACTCGGGCACGATTGCCGGCGACCAGTCCCACCGGAGCCGGACGGCGGTGGACCTCTACTACTGAGCAACTACCACTGAGGTGGAACGTGCCCGGTCTGGCGAGCAGACCGGGAAGGGTCATCGGGAGTGCGGGCGGCGGATGGGGCCACCCGCACTCCCCCGTTCCGTCGAGCGCCCACCGTCCGCAGCGCGCCGTCAGCGGTGGTGCCGGACCACCACGAAGGCGTCCAGCGCCGGGTCGTAGTGGTCGTGGTGCGGAACCCCCGTGGCCCTGGTCTCCTCCCAGGCACGGTGCCCGGCTCTGCGCGCGGGACCGTCTCCGGAGTACATCGCAACCACAACCCCGCCCTCCGATGGACAGAGGCGGCAGGTCGCGGTCGTGATCTCAAGCGTGGCGGACATGGCTTACTCCCGTTCTCGTGCCGTACGGGACGGTCAACCGAACCCTTCCGGTTCCCTGCCCGATTCCCTCCCGAACATCCGGAGAGATCGCCGACCCGTTCCGTACTCGACAGGCACAGTACAGAGCCACACTGACAACCCGACAGCCTCCCAGGTGACAGCCCTGGTTCACGCCGCCGTCAGGTTGCTGTGAGCAGGGTGCGCCCGAGCCAGTCGTTGGTGTCGCGTGCGCCGGGCAGGGCGTAGAAGTAGCCGCCGCCGGTGGGGGAGATGTAGTCGACGAGGGGTTCGTCGATGAGGCGGGTCTGGACGGCTTCGAACTGGCGGGCGACGTCTTGCTGGTAGCAGCAGAAGGCGAGGCCCATGTCGAGGTTGCCGACCGGGTCGATGCCCCGGTCGTAGTTGTAGCCGCGGCGCAGGATGCGGGAGTCATCGGTCTGGGTGGTGCGGGGGTTGGCGATGCGGATGTGGGCGTCCAGGGGGATGGCGCTGCCTTTGGGGTCTTTGGCGTAGTCGGGGATGTCGGTTTCCTGGGCGCCGTCCAGCGGGGCGCCGGTGTCCTTGCGGCGGCCGAACATCTTCTCCTGTTCGGTCAGCGAGACGCGGTCCCAGAATTCGACGAGCATGCGAATGATGCGGATGACCTGGTAGCTGCCGCCGGCGGCCCAGGCCGGTTCGCCTGAACCGGCCTCGACCCATACCAGCTTGTTCATCTCGCGGGTGGAGGTGGTATCGGGGTTGGCGATGCCGTCTTTGAAGCCGAGGAGGTTGCGCTGGGCGCCGGTGGGACGGGGGGTGTTCTGGAATCCGTCGATGCGCCAGGTGACCTGCATCTGGCCGCGGGTGTGGCGGGTGAGGTCGCGGATCGCATGCAGGACGGTGTCCTGGCGGTCGGCGCAGATCTGCAGGGAGAGGTCGCCGTGGGACTCGGCTGCTCGGAGGTTGTCGTTGGGGAAGGTCCGCATGGGGGTGAGTTTGCGAGGTTTGTGTGGGGCCAGGCCGTAGCGCGTGTCGAAGAGGGAGGCGCCCACGCCGAGGGTGATGGTCAGGTGGTCGGCGGGCACGACCGGGCCCAGGATGCCGTTGTCGGCGGGGGGTGCGCCGACGCCCAGGTCCGGTGGGGTGCCACCGGTGGTCAGGAACCGGATCCGGTCGGTCAGGGTGCGGAACAGCTGTTCCAGGGCGGCGCGGTCGGGGGCGATGACGTCCAGCGACAGAAAGGTCGCGAACGCGGGCGCGGGGGTGGTGATTCCGGCCTGGTGGACGCCGTGGAAGGCGACCGAACCGCTTCCCGTGTCCGCTGAAGCAGCCGAGGCCGCGCCCGCACCGAGGGACAGGCCCGCAGCGGCCACGGTGGCGCCGGCCGCGCCCGCGCCCAGGGCGGTCTTCAGGACCGCGCGGCGCGAGGTGCCGAACCCGAACGGGCACGCTCCGCCGGAGGGACTGGCTGTGGGCTGGTGGTCGGGTGTCATCAGGCGGCCTTCCGAATCTCGAGGAGGTCGGGGATGGGGGCGAGGTCTTCGAGGAGTTGACCGGTGGCGCCGTTGATGCGGGCGCGGTTGGTGGGGTCGAGCTGCTGGACCGGGATCCACGCGGGGCCCTGGTGCGCGCCGGCGAGCAGCCCGGCCAGACGCGCGGTGTCGGTGTCGACGGTGGCCGGCAGCGTGGGGCTGCGCTTGGCGATCAGGGGGCGGAGCACGGTGAGGAGTTCCCGGGTGCCGGCGAGGTTGGCCTGGGCGGTGGCGAGGTTGCTGCCGCTGCCTTGGTCGGTGTCGGCGGTGAGTTCGAACTGGAGGGTGTTCTCGAGGATTTCGTGGGTGCGCAGGGGCAGGTCGGCGGGGTCGAAGTCCTGGGTGGGGAAGGCTTTCTGCAGTCCGGTCACATCGGCGACCAGTGCGTCGGCGACGGGGCTGAGGTTCTGCGCGGGCTCTCCGTGCCACAGGCCGTACTCCAGCCGGTGGAAGCCGGTGAAGTCCTTGTCGTGGACCCCGCCGGGCAGGCCGTCGGGGCGGCCGTTGATCTTCTTGTCGTAGTCGGCGAAGGTGCCGTAGGCCGCGCCGAGGGAGGCGTACTGCAGGTGGGCGGCGAGCCACTGGGTGCGGGCGGCGGTCAGGTTGCCGGCGTGCAGGTCGGCCTGCAGGGTGCGGGTGTCGGCGGCGAGGGTGGCCAGGCCGGTGCTGACGTAGGCCTTGTAGGCGGCCAGCGGGGCGTCCAGGTCGCCGGCGGCGAGCGGTAGTACCGCTGTGCCGGTGGTGGTGCCGCCGGTGACGTGGACACTGGGGGAGGTGACCGGTGTACCGCCGGTGGTGACGCAGCGCCAGGCGTAGTCGCCGCTGCCCAGAGTGGCGGTCAGGGTGCGGGTGGTGCCGGGGGCCAGGCCTTCGATCTCGCCGTAGACGGCGTTGTCGGTCGGATCGATCAGGTAGACCTCGGAGGTGGCCTTGCCGGTGTTGCGCATCTGGAAGGTCTGCTGGCCCGGCTCGGGTGCGGTGAACCCCTGACCACAGGCCGTCGGCGAGACCGACACCGTCGCCGCGACCGCCTGCTTCCCACCGCTGGATGCGATGACCGCGCCGGCCACCACAGCGGGCAATGCGACAACCGCAGTCGGGATCAGCCACCGCGGCCTGGCACGGGGCGCGGCAGCAACCTTGGCATCGGTCTCGGGCGCGGCGGTGGCTGATGCGGCGGCCGTTGCCGCCGTTACCTCTGCGGAGGCGGGGGCGGAGGCGGGGGCGGGCTTGGGCATGCGCAGGCCGCGGACGAACAGGGTCATCACGATCGCGAGGTAGGCGCCGTAGGCCAGGATCTGCAGCCAGGTCATCTGGGTGGTGAGGTTGAACACGCCCTGGACCAGCGTCGCGTACCAGGAGTTGGCGTCCACGCTGCCGCCCAGGTCCACGGCGAAGCTGTGCGCGCCGGGCAGCACCCCGCCCTCCTGCAGATCGCGCAGCCCGTAGCCCAGCACACCGGCCGCGATGACGATCAGCCCGGCACCGGTCCAGCTGAAGAACCGGGTCAGGTTGATCCGCAGAACCCGCCGGTACAGCGCCCAGCACCCCACCGCCGCGAGCACCAGACCCACCGCGGCACCAAGCAGCGGACCGGTGGAACTGCCGGCGGTCTGCGCGGTGGTCCAGATGAACAGCGCCGTCTCCAGCCCCTCCCGGCCCACCGCCAGGAAGCTGGTCAGCACCAGCATCCCCGCACCCACCGCCAGCGCCGCGTCGACCTTCTCGCGGATCTCACCCGACAGGTTGCGCGCATTGCGCCGCATCCAGAACACCATCACGGTCACGAACGCGACTGCCACGATGCTCAACGACCCGCCGAAGGCCTCCTGCGCGGTGGTGGGGAGGCTGTGGGCGGTGAAGGTGAGAACGGCGCCGAAACTGAGTGACAGGGCGACGGCCGCCAGCACCCCGGTCCACACCTGCGGGAGGCGCGACTTCTGGTCCGCGCGAACCAGGGTGGCGACCAGGATCGAGACGACGAGCCCGGCTTCGAGTCCCTCTCTGAGTCCGATCAGGAAGCTCGGAAACGCGTCGTCCCACATCAGTGGACCCCTCCGGTCGGCATCAGCAAGTTAGCTTAGGCATACCTTAGTAGCCGACGATTCAAGCGCCCACCCCGGGGTCACCTCATGCCGAAGCCTGGCCTCCCGAAGGTCGGGAGGCCAGGCTTCGGACAGGCGCGGGAATGCTCAGCGAACGCGAACGGTGACACTCTCCGAGCTGCGGTCGACGCTGCGGTGGTGGGCGTCGCGGACCGCGACGAGCTGGGCCCGAAAACTCAGCAGGCCCGGGTGCCGGACCTTGAGGCCGAGCTCCAACTGCCCGCCGGGGGTGCATTTCAGCTGCTGCCACGCCCCATGGCCGACCCGCTCGTCGATGCACAGCTGCACCGGTACACCGCCGAAGTCGTCGGAGTCCCCCGTGGCATGGACCCGAACGACGTCGCCGGCCGCAACCGTGCGACTACCGACGCCGATCTCCAGGCTGGACTTGGCCGAGGCCGCCGTGGCACCGACGGCGAGTCCGGCGCACAGGACCACAGTGGCTGCGAGCGCCGTACTGACGCGGCGGCGGGAGAGGCGGGGCATGGAGCCGTCCTTGGGCGAATCGTTCCGGTGGGCAGCCGCACCGTACCGGCTGTCCGCGTTGCCTGTGAACGTATCGACACGCGCAACGACCCCACTGGTTCCCTTGGTTCCATCCAGTGGCCCCATCCAGTCGGGTTCAGGCCGCGACCGGACGGAACCTCGGCCGCAGCGTTCCGTCGTCCTCGGCGACCTCCAGGCGGACCAACGCTCCCGGCCACAGACGGTGCGCGGGGACGGCTGCAAGCTGGGCGTTCATCCGGAAGCCCTCGTCGAGCTCGATCACCACGGCGCGCTCCACCTGCCCGGCGGCGGTCGGCGCGGCCATCCGGTAGATGCGCCCCAGCCCACTGCTGCGCTCCCACACGAAGTCGGTGCCACCGCAGGTCGAGCAGAGCAGGCGGACCTGGGCAGAGCTGTCGGCACACCAGCGGCAGCGCTGGTAGCGCAGCTCACCCCGAGCCAGGCCGTCGCGGTAGACCTCGGCTGGATCGGCGGGATCGGCGGGATCGGCGGGATCGGCTGGATCGGCTGGATCGGCGGGATCAGCGCGATCGGCGAGGTCCACGGGCATGACGGTCTCAACAGTCACAGCGGTCATCTGGCGACTCCTGCACGGGTCTGCAGCTCGAACGATCGTTAAGTTACGGTCGCCGACCGCAACTGTCCAGCCCCGGGGAGCGATGTGACAGACGCCATTCGAGGGGGTCCGCCGGCGGATTCCCCGCTAGGATCTGAACGATCGATAAGTAGCCCGCCCGCAGCAACCCACAACGGCGGCGACCCCCGCCGGCGACCTGAGCAAGGACGACCCATGCCCGTGCGACCCTCCGGACAGGACGCGCTGCTGGAGGCCGCCCGCCAGGAGTTCTCCGAGCGGGGCTTCGGCAGCGCCTCGATCCGCGACATCGCGCAGCGCGCCGGTATGAGCCTGTCGGCGATGTACCACTACTACTCCGGCAAGCAGGAACTGCTGCACGCCATCCTCGACGAGGGTCTCGACACCTACTTCGCCGCCTGCGCGGAGGCACTCGCCAAGGTCGGCGACGAGCCCGCCGACCGGCTCTCCGCGGTGGTGGCCGCCACCACCCGGTTCCGCGCGGAACACCTGGCGCGCAGCAACATCCTGCTGTCCGAGGAGCGCAATCTCGACCCGGAGCGCCTGGCCCGCTACAGCAGCCGCCACGCGGAGGCGACGAACCTGTTCCGCCACGCCATCGAGGCCGGCGTGGCGGCGGGCGTGTTCCTCACGCCCTATCCCGACGAAGCGCGGCGCGCGGTCATCGCCATGTGCAATGCGGTCGCCCAGTGGTTCCGGCCGGACGGCGAACTGAGCCTGGACGCGCTCGTTGACCGGCACGTGGCCATCGCGCTGACGATCGTGGAGTACCGACCGCAACGCTCCTGGTCCGGACGGGGTTAGCCCTCGGCGGCCTCGGCGTCGCCTGTCGAGGTCTGGCCATTCGACGTCTGGCCATTCGACGTCTGGCCATTCGACGTCTGGCCGGTCTCGCGGCGGACCTCGTCCATGTCCAGCGCGCGGGCCTGCTTGATCAGGTCCTCCAGCGCCGGGGCGGGGAGCGCTCCGGGCTGCGAGAAGACCACCGTGCGGTCACGGATGATCATCAACGTGGGGATCGAGCGGATCTCGAACGCGCCCGCCAGCTCCTGCTGCGCCTCGGTGTCCACCTTGGCGAACACCAGGTCCGGGTTGGTCTCGGCCGCCTTCTCGTACACCGGGGCGAACATCCGGCAGGGGCCGCACCAGGACGCCCAGAAGTCGACGAGGACGAAGTCGTTCTTCTCCACGACCTCGTTGAAGTTGTCCTTGGTGAGCTCAAGCGTGCTCATGCCCTGCCCTGCTTTCTGGTCTCGGCCTCGCGGTCGTGGCGGCGCCACCGACCGTCCCCCTGGCAAACGAGGGGCGGTAACGCCCTATTCCTCCGGGTCCAACCCCAGCGCCGCCGACAAGCCCTCGGGGCCGGTCCCCACCTTGCGGTGCGCCGAGGCGAGCAGCTGGCTGGCCGCACTCTCGCTGATCTTCATCTCGGCTGCGATCCGCTGCGTCGACAGGCCCTGCGCGGCGAGCTCGGCCGCCCGGTGCTCCTTCTGGTTGAGGACCCTGGCCGCCACCGCCCGCAGGCGGTGCGGGCTCGCGCCCGCTGCGACGAGCTCGGTGCGCCCTCGCGCCAGTAGGCCGTCGGCACCGCACTGGGCCGCCAGCTCGACACTCTGGCCGAGCGCCTCCAGCGCCTCGCGTGGGCGACCGACGCGGCGCAGGGTCGCACCCTGGTCCATCAGCGCCAGCGCGTACTCGTAAGCCGTCGGCGACTGCCCGAGGTGCTCGACCGCCTGGCGCAGCAGCTCCACGGCCTCCTGGGGTTCCGCGACGGTGGCGCACCAGCGCAGGGCGACGCCGATGGCCGAGTTCGTTCCGACCCGTCGGGCCTGCTCCAGGGCTTGGGCCGTCAGCGCGCGGGCGCGCTCGGGCTCCTCCCCGGCGATGGCCTGCGCCAGGTTGCCGGCCCAGGGCGCCCAGATCGTGTTGTGCCAGCCGCGCGCCGCCAACTGCTCGCCGGCCTCGGCGAGATGACGGGCGGCCCCCTTGTTGTCGCCCTGCACGAGCAGCAGCCGCCCGTACAGCGTCGGGGCGTCCGGAAGCACCATCACCGGCAGGTACGGCGGCCGGAACTCGTACTCCTCGGCGAGCTCCAGAGCCTTCTGGATGTGGCCCCGGCACAGCAGGGTCTCGCAGAGGACCCCGACGATGTCCCACTGCAGCGGCGTCCCCCGACCGAGCCGGTCGGACTTGCGCAGGGTGAGCCGCAGGAAATTCTCGGCCTCCTCCAGCCGGCCCCAGCGGAACAGCACCAGGCCCTGCAGGAAGTTGGCGAACGCCAGATGGCCGCCGCTCCAGCCGGAGACCTCGAACTCCCTGGCCGCGCCGTTGAACAGGTCGAGGGCCAGGTCCAGGCGGTCGTTGTAGGTGTAGCTGAGGCCGAGGAGCGAGGGGATCTCGAAGCCCCAGGTGGTGTTGGTCCACCCGAGACCCTCGGCCAGCTTCCCGCCCACGATGCCGTGCTCGGCGAAGGCCATGGCCTGAGCGGAGGATTCACCCCGAAGAGTGAGGTCCCAGGCGCGCAGCACCCTGACGGCGCGCGATCCGGAGTCGCTTCCGGTGAGGCTCTCGGACAGGTCGGCGAGCCGCTGGAATCGCAGGAAGGCGTCCGACTCGTCGCGGATGAACGCCCGCCACATGAAGTGGGCGGCCTGCAACCGGATGCGGCCCGGTCCGGGCGGCGTCCGGTCGATCTCCGCGCCGGTCACCTCCGCCGCCTCGACGCCCTGGTTGCTGTGCGCGAGTGCCTGGCCGAGTCGCAGGGTGGCCTGCTCCCTGTGGTCCGGGTTGAGTCCGGGAACCGTGCCGAGGGCGGCGCGCAGGTGGTTCACGGTGATCTGCGGGGCGGTGAGCAGGGTGGAGCAGCCGAGTTCGAAGAGGACCTCGGCCCGGTCCTCCTCGGGCGGCGGCTCCTGCAGGGCGCGTTCCAGGCAGCGACGGGCCGCGTCGGGGGCGCCGACGGCCAGGTGCTCGCGGGCGGCCTGCCGGAGCTGCCGGACCACCTCCGGGTCGTCGTCCGGGTAGATCTCCAGCAGGTGCCGGGAGGCCGCGGCCATGCCGAGTCCGGCGTCGATGATCTCCTGCGCGGCCTTGCCGTGCATGGCGGTGCGCATGCCCTGCGAGAGCATCGACTGGTAGACGGCGGTGCCGATGGTGGGGTGGACGAACTCCAGTACGCCGCTGACGCTGCCGTTGGTGAGAATGCGCTCCTCACGGAGCAGGTCGAGGGCGGTCTGCGCGGCGGCGGGCGTGAGTCCCGCGACGCGGGCGGCGACGGCCGGGTCGATCTCGTTGTCGAGGATCGCCGCGGCGTAGGCGAAGCGGTAGGTGTCGGGTCCGAACTTCTCCAGTCGCCTGGCGATGGCGGGCCCCTTGCCCGCGGCGACGAGCTCGAGCAGCACCGGGATGTTCTCGTCCACCGCCTTGAGTTGACGGTCGTTCAGCTTGCCGAACAGCGCGACCAGGTCGTACGGGATGCCTCCGGTGATGGACCAGCACTGGCGGCAGAACAGGTCGTCGGCGTCCTCGCCGAACTCGCGGCGGACCAGTGAGTCGACCGCGTCGGGGCTCAGCGTACGCAGGTGCAGCCGGTTGCCGATCGCGGCGTCGGCGGCGAGCAGCGGAGCGCCCTCCGCCGGCATCTCCTCCGGCCGGAAGGCCAGGGCCGCGAGCAGGGGCAGCGTCGGGACGCGGGAGGAGAAGGCGACCATCCAGGTGAGCGACTCGGGGTCGGCCCAGTGCAGGTCGTCGACGATGAGGACGAGAGGACCCTGCCGCACGGCGAGCCGGGCCATCACCCAGTCCAGCGCCTCCCGGACACCCTGCGGGTCGGACTGCTTGCCCTCGGAGGGCGCGACCAGACCGAGGGCCGGCGCGGCGATGTCGTACCAGGACTCGAAGAGGTCCCTCCGCTGCGCCTCGCTCAACTTGGCCAGCGCGGGCTGCAGCAGCTGCCGTACGACGTGGAAGGGAACGTTCCGTTGCTGTTCGCCGCCGCGTGCGGTGAGTACGGTGCAGGTAGGACTGAGCTCGCTGGCACTGCGGCGCAGTTCGGCGAGCAGGCTGGTCTTCCCCAGCCCTGCCTCGCCGCTGTAGAGCAGCAGGCTGCCCAGATCGGTGTCCCCGGCCAGGAAGCCCTCGCGGAGGACGACCAGGGCCCGCTCCGCAATGGCAGTCAGATCTTCCCGCTCGTACAAACCGCGCTTCGTCACCGCTCGCTCCCGCTCCCTCGGCACCACTCCCATCGAGGCTATCTACATCAAGGCCCTTGTGGTGAGGGTTCGGTGAGCAGTCGTCACGGACAGGTCTCGAATTTTCGAGCGATAGTTGAAGGAGCTACGGATTGAGCACCGCCAGAGGATGATCAGTCCGGGTAGTTTCGTCAGGTCCGGCGCAAGAGGAAGGTGACCCATCGATGGAACTCACTATTCCCTTCCAGAGGAAGGCGAGCGCACACCAGTCCGCCGCCGAGGCCAGCAACCTCGACTGGTTGCAGGCCCACAACATGCTCAGGGGCCGCGAGGCGACCGAGCTCTACGCACGCTGGGCCGTACCGGACCTGGCCGCCCGGAGCTTCCCCGAAGCGGACTGCGAGGACCTGGTCCTCGCGACCGACCTGTTCGGCTTCTACTTCCTCTTCGACGATCAGTTCGACAGCGAGTTGGGGCTGCACCCCACCGAGGTCGCCAGGATCTGCGACCCGCTGATCGGCATAGTCCACGGCGATTTCGCCGGCGCCAAGGCCTCGCCCGTGGCCGCCGCGTTCGCGGACCTGTGGCACCGCAGCTCGGCCGGCATGTCCACCCGCTGGCGGGCCCGGGCCTCGTACAACTGGGAGTGGTACTTCGCGTCGCATCCCAGCGAGGCCCTCGGCCGGGCCCGCGCGGCGGCGGCCGAACGCGACGGCGGGAACCAGGAGCTGCCGGACCGCGCCTCCTACCTGACGCTCCGTCGCGGAACCGGGGGCACCGAGACGGTCATCGACATGATCGAGCGCTTCGCCTCGGAGGTTCCCCCGACCGCGTTCCACAGCCCGCCGCTGCGGCTGATGCGCCAGCTCGCGGCCGACATCCCCTCCTTCAGCAACGACGTGCGCTCGTACCGCAAGGAGGCCCCGCGCGGCGACGCGTACAACCTGGTGGTGATCCTGCAGCACCAGCGGCAGTGCGGGGTCGAGGAGGCCGGGGCGGCGGTGCTCGCCGAGACCCAGTGGATGATCGACGAGTACACCCGCCTGGCCGTGGAGATCCCCGAGCTCTGCACCCGGCTCGGCCTGGACGGCCCGCAGCGCCGCGCCGTCGAGCGCTACGCCGACGGACTCGCCTCCTGGGTGGCCGGCTACCTGGACTGGGAAGGCCACACGCTGCGCTACCGGCCCGAGGGCGAACTCCCCGCGGACCGCCCCAACCATCTGGAACAGCTGCTGGACCACGGGTGGTAGCTCCGCGAGCCCGGCCTAGATCTTCAGCACTCTCCTAGGCCGTGGCCCCCGCCCGGGGGCCTCCGCCGGCCGCGTGGGTGACCCGCGCGCCGAGGGCGCGCAGGTAGGCGGCCAGCTCGGGCGGCTCGTGCACCTCGAACTCGCAGCCCAGCATCGCGAGTCGGACGGCCAGCCACTCCAGCGCGTCGGCTCGGCTGTAGAGCATGCAGCTGTGCTCGTCGATCGGCTCCAGCCGCTCCGCACTGCTCCCGAGCCGAGGGGCCAACTCCTCGACGGGGGCGTGCAGCGTGGCCACCGCCTGGACGGTGCGCTGCAGCCCGGACAGCTTCTCGCCCACGTAGGCGGCTGCGTCCGCCGCCGGCAGCTCGCGCGGCGCGGCGCGCGCTCCGGTCAGCCGTGGCTCGCTGATCCGGTCGACGCGGAAGATCCGCCAGTCCTCGCGGTCGTTGTCGTAGGCGACCAGGTACCAGCGGCGCCCGGCGGAGACCAGGCGGTAGGGCTCCACCAGCCGCCGGGTCTCCGCCCGGTCGGCGGCTCGGTAGCCGAAGCGCAGCTTCTCGTGCCCGGCGACCCCGGAGGCCAGCACCGTGAGCACCTCGGGGTCGACCGTCGGACCCGCCCAGCCCGTCAGTGACACGGTCGCCGCGCTGAGCGATCCGACCCGGTGCCGCAGCCGCGAGGGCAGCACCTGCTGCAGCTTCGCCAGCGCCCGCACCGACGCCTCCTCGATGCCGCCGACGGCGTTCCCCGCGGCCGTGCGCAGACCGACCGCGATCGCGACCGCCTCCTCGTCGTCCAGTAGCAGCGGCGGCATCGCCGCGCCCGCGACCAGGCGGTATCCGCCGACCGCGCCCATGGTGGCCTCGACCGGGTAGCCGAGCTCGCGCAGCCGGTCGATGTCGCGCCGGATCGTGCGGGGGCTCACCGCCAGGCGCTCGGCGAGCTCGCTGCCGGGCCATTCGCGCGGGGTCTGCAGCAGAGACAGGAGGTTCAGCAGGCGGGCCGGGGTGTCTGTCATGTCTTCAAGAATGCCATCCAACTGGGACAGGAACTGTCCTATATGGCCTCTATCGTCAAGGACGTACCGCAGCAGCGGAGGACCGCTTCTCGCCCCCGGAAGGCCATCCCATGAGCACCGACGTACCCGTCACCCCCGACCCCCGGCGCTGGCTCGCGTTGGCTGTCGTGATGACCGCGAGCCTGATGGACATGGTCGACGTCACCATCGTCAACATCGCCGTCCCGAGCATCCAGCGGGACACCGGCGCCTCGTTCAGCGCGATCCAGTGGATCACCGCCGGTTACGCGCTGGCCTTCGCCATCGGCCTGATCACCGGCGGGCGCCTCGGCGACATCTACGGTCGCAAGAGGCTGTTCCTGCTGGGCATCGGCGGCTTCACCATCGCGTCCGCACTGTGCGGCCTGGCCGCGAACCCGGACATGCTGGTCGCCACCCGGATCCTGCAGGGCGCGGCGGGCGCGATGATGGTTCCGCAGGTGCTCTCAATCATCCACACCACCTTCCCGGCGAACGAGCGCGGCAAGGTCTTCGGGATGTTCGGCGCGATGATCGGCCTGGGTGCGGTCACCGGTCCGCTGTTCGGCGCCCTGCTCACCCAGTGGAACCTGTTCGGCCTGCAGTGGCGCCCGATCTTCCTGATCAACCTGCCGGTCGGCATCGCCGGACTCGTCCTCGGCGTCCGCTACATCACCGAGTCCAAGGCCCCCAAGGCGATGCGGCTCGACCTGGTCGGCGTGGCCCTGGTCAGCGTCGGACTGCTGATGCTGCTCTACCCGCTGACGCAGGGCCAGCAGTCCGGCTGGCCGGTCTGGGGCTTCGTGTCGATGGGTGCGAGCCCGCTGGTCTTCGCCCTGTTCGTCCGGTACGAGCGGGCCAAGGCGCGCAAGGACGGGTCGCCGCTGGTCGAGCTGTCGCTGTTCCGGGTGAAGAGCTTCGCGGCGGGCATCGGCGTGCAGCTCGTCTTCGGGATCGTGGCAGGCATCTTCTTCCTGGTCTGGACCCTGTACATGCAGATCGGCCTGGGCTGGAGCCCGCTGCGGGCCGGGCTGACCGGGCTGCCGTTCGCGCTCGGCGTGTCGACGGCCGCGGGACTCTCCGTGCAGCTGCTGGTGCCGCGGTTCGGCCGCAAGGTACTGCAGGCCGGGGCGCTGGTGATGGCCGCGGGCACCGGGATCTACGTCTGGGAGATCGGCCGCTACGGCGGGGGCATCCACTCCTGGCAGATGATGCTGCCGCTGCTGGTGATGGGCGCGGGCATGGGTCTGATCGTGGCGCCGCTGACCGACTCGGTGCTGTCCGAGGTGCCGCGCGAGCACGCGGGCTCGGCGTCCGGGCTGATCAACACGACCAACCAGCTGGGTGTGGCGCTGGGCATGGGCCTGGTCTCGGTGTGCTTCTTCGGGGTCGTCGAGCACGGGGACCGGGCACGGCAGACGGCGGCGCAGATCTTCGGCGCCGGATTCACCGACTCGCTGGGGTGGGTCGCCGGCGGGCTGCTGCTGGCCTTCGCGCTGATGTTCGCCCTGCCCAAGCGGGCCAAGCAGCACACGGAGGACACCGGGGACGTCGCAGACGTCGCGAACGTCACCGGGACGGCGGTGAGCGCGGCTGCGGAGGAGGCCGAACTGGCCCTCGCCCCCTGAGCCGCAGCATGCGATACGACGAAGCGCGCCGCCCGGATCCGGGGCGGCGCGCCTCGTCGCGGGAGACCCGGCGGGGTACCTGTGCAACAACCTTACTGATCGGTAGGGTTGTCTCCTGCCACGGATCTGGCCGCAGAGTTGTCGAGAAGCGCCACCGGCGCGGAGAAGGAGCGCTGACGCCATGCCCGCAGACCTGGACGCACTCCTCGCCGACCTCGACGCCGAGAGCTCGGAACTCGATGCGCTGGTAGCCGGGCTCTCCGACGCCCAGTGGCAGCTGGCGACCCCTGCGGAGGGCTGGGACATCGCCCACCAGATCGCGCACCTGGCCTGGACCGACCGGGCGGCGGTCGCCGCGGCGGATCCGGACCCGGCGCCCTTCGAGGCCGTCGTGGCGGCGGCTCTCCTCGTCCCCGACAGCTTTGTCGACGCGGGCGCGGAGGAGGGCGCGCACCCGCCCTATGATCTGCTGCTCGCGCGTTGGCGGGAGGGGAGGGCCCTGGTCGGCACGGCGCTGGCCGCCTGGGAGGCCCGGGAGCCGGGACGCCGGATGCCGTGGCTCGGGCCGCCGATGAGCCCGGCGTCGATGGCGACGGCCCGGATGATGGAGACCTGGGCACACGGCCAGGACGTCGCCGAAGCGCTCGGCGTGTCCCTGCCCGCGACCGATCGGCTACGGCACATCGCCCATCTCGGAGTCCGCACCAGAGACTTCGCCTTCATCAACCGTGGCGAGACGCCGCCGGAGGGGCCCTTCCGCGTCGAACTCGCCTCCCCTAGCGGCGAGCTGTGGACCTGGGGGCCAGAGGACGCCGAGCAGCGGGTGAGCGCGAGCGCCCTGGACTTCTGCCTGCTGGTCACCCGGCGGCGTCACCGCAACGAGCTCAAGCTCACCGTCCAGGGCGCCCAGGCGGAGCGCTGGTCGGACATCGCCCAGGCGTTCGCCGGCCCCCCTGGACGGGGCCCGGCACCGCGCCACAGCTGAGCTCCGCCGGAGCGGGCAGGGGCAGGGGCAGGAAGCCCGCTCGGCGGCGGGTGAGGCCGGTCAGGCCATCTCGTGGGGCTGGTACTCCCGTTCGCGCGACGGCGCCTGGTCGGTTTCGCGCGCGACATCCTTGCGGGTCACCGCCAGGAAGCCGACGAAGCCCGCGATCACCCCGGCGAGGGCCAGGCTGACCGGTCCGGTGCCCCAGGCGAGGCCACCGCGTACGTGCGACACGCCCATCCAGTCCGCGAACGAGGCGCCGAACGGCCGGGTCACGATGTAGGCGAACCAGAACGCGAAGATCCCGTTCAGACGGAACAGCCAGAAGGCGAGCGCGGGGACGGCGAACAGTGCGGCGAACATCACACCCGAGGAGAAGTACCCCAGGTGCAGGGTGACCGCGGTCATGTCCCCCGCGGCGGTGCCGAGCGCGAAGGTCGCCATGACGGTGGCCCAGTAGAACGCCTCGCGGCGGCGGGTGTGGATGCTGTGGATGGAGAGCGTCCGCTCCGACGCGTACCAGGCGACGAGGATCACGGCGAGGACGACCGTGAAGAACGGCGTGGACACCGCGTAGGGGATGCCGAGGCCGACATGCAGGACGTCGGCCGCCATCGTGCCGAACACGCTGACCATGACGACGGCGGTCCAGTAGATCCAGGCCACGTACCGGCCCACGGAGAACTGCAGCGCCAGGGAGGCCGCCAGGGCCACGCCGCCGATACCCACCGCGATCATGGGATCGAGGACGTGGGCGAGGTAGTCCGACGTCGTCTCACCCATGCCGGTCGTGAGGATCTTGGTGATCCAGAAGTAGACCGTCACCTCCGGGACCTTGCTCATCGCGCGCTGTAGCGGGGCCACGGGGCCGTGCTGCCGGTGTTGGCCAGTCGTCATGGCGCAAAGAATGGCACACCAATCTCAACAGTCCCGAACTCCCCCTTCTTACCTCGGCGCAGGACCCGCTCCGGCACTGCACCTCGGCGAGCGGTCGCGCGCGCCGACGCGCCATGCGCACAACTCCCCGACATCAGCGAGGCCCGCAGTTCATCCTCCCCATGTCCGGCGTTCGTGTCGCCGTGTCTGCCAGTCCGTCTGGAAGCCGGACCGTCTCCCTCGTCCGGCGGCGACGGGCGTTGGACACGGGGCCAGGTGGGGAGAGAGAGGCACGGGATGGGACACGCGAGGTTCCTGATCGTCACGAGACCGGCCCGGACCGACACCTTTGAGGAGGTCCGCATGGCCTGGCGGCTGCTGAGCGCCAACAACCGCGAGCTCGGTCGCAGCCTGACCGACTTCCTCGACGAGGACTCCTGCCGGGAGGCCGTGGCCTGGCTCCGCGACAACGTCGAGCGGGCGGCCTCGGTGATGTGCACGGTCCAGCCCAGCGCGATGTGGGGCTGGCGGCTGGACATCGACGAGCGCCCGGTGGCCCTGTCCGCCCGGGCCTACCGCAGGCAGCGTGAGTGCCGGTACAACCTGGCGCAGTTCCGGGCCGGGGTACTGGACGCCGATCCGGCCGCACCCCGTGCGCGGAACGAGCTGACGGCCTGATGAGGCGCGCAGACGCCGCGCGGTCGGCGACTCCCCGGAACCCGACCCCCCAGAACCCGACTCCCCAGAACCCTCCGGTGCCCGAGAACCCCTCGCCGCCCGACACCGACACCCGTCGTGTCCTCAGCGCCAACCCCGGGCTGGGCGACCGGCTGTTCCAGGGCGGAGCCCGCGGCAGCGGCGCGCTCGTCCTCGCCGTGATGCTCGCGGTGGGCACCTTCCTGGCGTACCAGGCGGCACAGGCACTGAAGGTGGGCGGCTTCGCCTTCCTCACCACCCAGACCTGGGAGCCGGACGCGGGCCACGGCCACTTCGGCATCGCCGCCGTGCTCTGCGGAACGGTACTGATCGGGCTGCTGGCGGTGTCGCTGGCACTGCCGATGGCGCTGGCGGCCGCGCTCTACATCTCCGAGTACGCGCCCCGGCAGCTCAAGCAGACTCTGATCAGCCTGGTCGACCTGATGGCCGCGGTGCCCAGCGTCGTCTACGGACTGTGGGGCTTCTTCTTCCTGGAGCAGCGGATGACCGGGCTGGCCCGGTGGATCTCCACGTACTTCGGCTGGATCCCGCTGTTCAAGGTCGACGGGGCCGACCCCAACGACCCGCTCGCACCGGTGGCCGCGTACACCTCCTCCACCTTCATCGCCGGGACGGTGGTGGCCTTCATGATCACACCGATCATGTGCTCGGTGATGCGCGAGGTCTTCGGCCAGGCACCGCCGGGGGAGCGGGAGGGCGCGTACGCGCTGGGCGCCACCCGCTGGGGCGTGATCCGTTCCGTGGTGCTGCCGTACGGGCGCGGCGGAGTCATCGGCGGAACCATGCTGGGCCTCGGCCGGGCCCTGGGCGAGACGATCACCGTCTACATGATCATCTCCATGGTCTTCGCGATCCAGCCGCACCTGCTGCAGAGCGGTGCGAGCACCGTGTCCGCGCTCATCGCCCTGCACTACGGGGACTCCTCCTCGTTCGGCATCTCCGCCCTGATGGCAGCCGGATTCGCCCTCTTCCTGATGACCCTGGCCGTGAACTTCGCCGCCTCAGCCGTGGTCGCCCGTAGCCGCTCCGGAGCCAGCACATGAGCACCACCACGCCGCAGACGCCGACGGATCAGGCGCCAACGCCGCCGACGCCGCCAACGCCCCAGCCGCCGACCGCCGAGGCCCCCCGCACCACCCTGCCGGTGCGCGCACCGCTCCCGCCGGGCGCGGCGGAGTCCCGCCGCCGCCCCGGCGCCGGCCGGGCCAGTGACGCGTACGCGCTGCTCGGCGCGCTGGCCGGGGCGATCGGGCTGACCACCCTGCTCTTCCGCTACCTGCTGCCGCTCAACGGCCCGCTGGGCTTCACCGTCACCACCTGGCTGATCTTCCTCGGCCTGTACGGGCTGCTGGTCGCCCAGGACGAGAACGGCCTGGCGGTGCGCGACCGGCTGGCCGCCGCCGTGATCCACAGCATCGCCGCACTGGTCCTGCTCGCCCTGTTCTTCACCATCGGCTTCACCCTCTACAAGGGCGCCCAGGCGCTTCCGCACCGCAACTTCTACACCCAGGACATGTCCGGGGCGAGCTCGCTCACCCCGCTGACCACCGGTGGTGTGCTGCACGCCGTGGTCGGCACGCTGGAGCAGATCGGCATCGCCCTGCTGATCACCGTGCCGCTCGGGGTGAGCTGCGCGGTCTTCCTCACCGAGGTGCCCGGCCGCTTCGCGCGCTTCGTGCGCACCATCGTCGAGGCGATGACCGCTCTGCCCTCGGTCCTCGCCGGGCTGTTCATCTACGCCGTGTTCGTGCTGCTCCTCGGCCTGGGGCGGAGCGGGTTCGCGGCGGGATGCGCGCTCGCGGTGATGATGCTGCCGATCATCATCCGCGCCTCGGACGTGGTGCTGCGACTGGTGCCCGGATCGCTCAAGGAGGCGTCCTACGCCCTGGGTTCGGGCAAGCTGCGCACGGTGTGGCAGGTGGTGCTCCCCACCGCGCGCTCCGGGCTGACCACCGCGGTGATCCTGGGCACGGCCCGGGGGATCGGCGAGACCTCACCGGTGCTGCTCACCGCCGGCTACAACAAGGCCTTCAACGCGGACCCCTTCCACGGCCCCCAGGTCTCCCTGCCGCTGCTGGTCTTCACCCTGGTCCGGCTGCCCTCGACGGCGCAGATCGCCCGGGGGTTCGGGGCGGCAGCGGTGCTGCTGGTGCTGGTGCTCGCGCTGTTCGTGGTCGCCCGGATCATCGGCGGCCGCGCTCCCGGTCAGCTGACGAACCGCCAGCAGCGGCGCAGGAGGACCGCCTCCGCCCGCACCGCGGCCCGCTTCGCGCCACCGGCCGCCGTCGGCACACCGCCCACCCTCATGCCTGCCAACGCCGTGTCCCGCAACACCCCCGACACCCCCGACCGGAAGGAATCCGTGGTGCGCCGCAGTACCTCCGCCCTGCTGCACCGAGGGGCGGCGCCGGTCGCGGCGCTGCTGATGCTCGCCCTCGGACTGGTGCTGAGCGCCGCACCCAGGGCCGCCGCCAGCAACTACGTCCCCATCTCCGGTGCGGGCTCCACCTGGAGCAGCAACGCCATCGACGCCTGGACCACCAACGTCAAGCAGTACGGCATGCAGATCAACTTCGACGCCACCGGCTCCTCCGACGGCCGGGCCAAGTTCAAGAACGGCGCGGTGGACTTCGGGGTCTCCGAGATCCCCTACGGCCTGACCGACCAGGGCGTCTACGAGGCCCCGCCGTCCCGGCACTTCGCCTACATGCCGATCGTCGCGGGCGGTACCTCGTTCATGTACAACCTCAAAATCAACGGGCAACGGGTGACCAACCTGCGGCTGTCCGGAGCGACCATCGCCGGGATCTTCACCGGCACCATCACCCGGTGGAACGACCCGGCGGTCGCCGCAGACAACCCCGGGCTCACCCTGCCCGCCCGGCAGATCGTCCCGGTGGTCCGCTCGGACGGCTCCGGCACCACGGCCCAGTTGACCACCTGGATGAGCCTGCGCCAGCAGTCGCTCTGGGACGCCTACTGCGTCAAGGCCGGGCGCACCGCCCCCTGCGGGGTCACCTCCTTCTACCCGACCGTTCCCAGCAAGGGCTTCATCGCGCTGAGCGGCTCCCAGGGTGTCTCAGGCTTCGTGGCCCAGGACCAGAACGAGGGCTCGATCACCTACGTCGAGTACTCCTACGCCCTCAACACCGGTTTCCCGGTGGCGAAGATGCTCAACGCCGCCCACTACTACGTGGCGCCGACGGCACCCGACGTCGCGGTGGCGCTGACCCAGGCCCGGATCAACGCGGACCTCACCCAACAGCTCACCGGGGTCTACGACAGCACAGACCCGCGCACCTACCCGCTGTCCAGCTACAGCTACATGATCCTGCCCACGGCCCTGGAGAGCGGGTTCAACCAGGACAAGGGCCGCACCCTGGGGGCCTTCGCCTACTACTTCCTCTGCCAGGGCCAGCAGCAGGCCCCTGACCTGGGCTACTCCCCACTACCGATCAACCTGGTCCAGGCGGCGCTGAACCAGGTGCGCAGGATCCCGGGCGTGGTGGCCCAGAACATCACCATCAGCTCCTGCAACAACCCGACCTTCTCCACCGACGGCACCAACACCCTCGCGAAGACCGCCCCGTATCCGGCCGCCTGCGACAAGCAGGGGACCGTGCAGTGCGGAGCCGGCGGCGGCGCGGGTACGGGCGGCGGTTCGGGAGGCACG
This sequence comes from Streptacidiphilus sp. MAP12-16, assembly GCF_041262165.1. Taxonomy (NCBI): domain Bacteria; kingdom Bacillati; phylum Actinomycetota; class Actinomycetes; order Kitasatosporales; family Streptomycetaceae; genus Streptacidiphilus; species Streptacidiphilus sp. MAP12-16. Next base: position 47,373 of record NZ_JBGCBY010000001.1, on the reverse strand, counting down.
GCAGGCGCGGGCGGCGGCACGAACGGCGCCGGCGGCGGAGCCCCCGGTACCGGCGCCACGTCCGGGACCGCGGGTACCGGAGCCGCGACCGCCGGGACCGGAACGACGAACGGCGCGGGGGCCGGCAAGGCGGCAGGGGCGACCTCGGCCGGTGCGGCAGCTGCGGCGGACCCGGGGCTGGCGGGCGGCGGCGGCGGGTCCACCGGGGGTGGCTCCTCGGGTGGCGGCGCACAGGTCGTCGCCGATCCGGTGGCGATCGCCGCCACCTCCGGCAGCGGACTGCAGCACACGCTGATGCTGCTGGCCGGACTGCTGCTGGGCTCGATCGTGGTCCTGCCACCGGTGATCGCACGCCGGGCCGCACGCCGCAGGGCAGGTCTCTGATGACCAGATCCAACTCCGGCTCCAGCTCCAAGTCCCGTTCCGGTTCTGGTTCCGGTTCCACATCACTGTCACGGGCGCTGCGCACCGCGCTGTGCGCAGCGCTGCTGCTGGTCGCGACGGCAGGGGTGAACGCCTCCGGAGACCACCGGGATCCGATCGGCGCTTCCGCGGCCGGCCCGGCCGCTAGCCCGTCCGTCGCCATCGACCCGATCACCGGCGCCCCGGTGCCGGTCGACTCCCCGGCCGCGCCCGCACCCGCTGCGGCGGGCTCGCCCGCACCGGCGGGCTCGGCCACCGGCACGACCCCGGTGCTGCCGGGCCACCCGGTCGTCCAGACAGGCTCCAGTTCCGGCTCGGCGATCACCGTGCACGGCACCGGCCCCTTCGCCGGGCTCGCTGTGACGGTCAGTCAGACGGCGGACCTGGTCGACCAGGTCGTCAACGTCAGCTGGACCGGGGGCAAGCCCACCGTGCCCAACCCCACCACCTTCGCCCAGGACTACCTGGAGATCATGCAGTGCTGGGGTGACGCCGCCACCGGACCGGACCGCACCCAGTGCCAGTACGGCGCGGACAAGGGCGACACCCGCGGCGGCGCGTATGTGCCCAGCCGCCAGCTCAACTACGGCACGGCGCTGGTCGACCCGCTGGAACCGCTGAAGCAGACGACGCCCAACGTCAACGTCTACGTCCCCTTCACCAGCGTGAACGGGGTCACCGAGACCGGTTCGGGCAGCCAGTTCTTCGACCTGGGCTCCACCAACGAGGTGCCGTTCGCGCCGACCAGGGCCGATGGCAGCGGGCAGGTCTACTTCGAGACCCAGACCGGCCTGGAGGCTCCGGGGCTCGGCTGCGGCCAGACCCCGGACCACCCCAGGACGCCGCCGACGGAGGGCCGCCGCTGCTGGCTGGTCGTGGTTCCGCGCGGTGAGACCGAGGTCGACGGCAGCACTCCGACCACCAACTCCGGCCAGTTGCAGTCCTCCCCGCTGTCCACCAGCAACTGGCAGCACCGCATGGTGGTGCCACTGCACTTCGCCCCGCTGGGCCTGAACTGCCCGATCGGCAGCGCCGAACGCCTCACCTACGGCACCGAGGTCGTGCAGGAGGCGCTGACCCGCTGGCAGCCGGTGCTCTGCCGGAAGACCCCGGCGATCTTCGGCTACACGAAGATCGACGACGATCTGGCCCGGGCCAAGCTCACCACCGGCGCCGATCCCGGCCTGGTCTTCGTGTCCGATCCGGTGCCGCCCTCGCTGGTGCCGACCGGACGGACCCCCGTCTACGCCCCCGTCGCGCTGTCCGGGGTGACCATCGCCTTCGACGTGGAGAGCCAGTCCTACGCCAGCGCGCCGGACGCGGTGCGCAAACGGGAGGGGCAGCGGATCCCGCAGATCAAGCTCACCCCGCGGCTGGTGGCCAAGCTGCTCACTCAGTCCTACCGCTACGCGGTCGGCTACGCCGCCACCGACGTCCAGAACAACCCCTTCGACCTGACCACCGACCCCGACTTCCTGAAGTTCAATCCGGCGTTCGTCCCGCTGGCCTTCCCCTCCCGGATCGCCGACATGCTGGTCCCGCTCGGGCAGTCCGACAGTGCCCGGCACCTGTGGGCCTGGGTCGAGGCCGACCCCGACGCACGTGCCTTCCTGGCCGGGACCAAGGACCCCTGGGGCATGCAGGTCAATCCCAACTACACCGCGGACAAGCTGAACCTGCCGCGCGACGACTTCCCCAAGAGCGACCCCTACTGCCAGACGTTCCCCAACGACCCGAACGGCCGCCCGCCGTGGTGCACGTTGGACGCGCACCCCTACGCCAACGGCATGCACGACGCGGCCCGTTCCGCCGCCCGCGGCGACACCCTCTCCCGCTCGATCTGGGACGCCACCGCGACGCCGCCCCAGCTGAAGAAGGCGGCGCCGCAGCCGCAGGGGCTGCGCGGAATCCTCTCCGTCACCGACACCGCGACCGCCGCGCGGTACGGGCTGAACACCGCGCTGCTGCTCAACGGAGCCGGGCAGTTCACCGCCCCGACCACGACCTCGATGCTGGCGGCGGAGGCGGCCATGACGACCGTGCCGGGCACCAGCGTGCGGCTGCTGCCGCCGGGATCCAAGGCCGCCGGGGCGTACCCGCTCACTGTGGTCAGCTACGCCGCGACCGTGCCCGGCCTGCTCAAGCCGGCCGTGGCCAAGGACTATGCCGCGCTGATCCGCTACGCCACCACCTCGGGCCAGCAGCCCGGCGTGCAGGCGGGCCAACTGAGCGACGGCTACGTGCCGTTGCCGCAGACCCTGCGCAGCCAGGCGATGACCGCCGCGCTGGCCGTTGAGTCCGGCAGCACGGGAGGCGGCTCCGCCGGAGGGGGCCGGACATCCGGGGGGTCCACCGGCGGCGGGGCGGCGGGCGGCGGCGGCGGCAGCGCGGGCGGCTCGGCCGGTACGTCGGCCGGGACGTCGGCGGGAACCTCCGCGGGGACATCGGCGGGAACCTCGGCCGGGGCCTCCGGCGGCGGCTCCGGACAACCCTCCGCCGCCCACGCCGTGACCAGCCTCGCTCCCACGACGCCTTCCGTGCAGGTCACCGCCCGTACCGCACGGACACCGGTCGGGCCCGTCCGCTACCTGTTCCTGGGCCTGCTCGCGGCCGGAGCCGCGGCGGGGCTGGCCGGGCCGCTGCTGCCGAGGTACCTGCGCCGACGCCGAAGCTGACCGCCCGTTCTCCCCGCCGCCCCGCGCCGCAGGCCGCTCCGCCGTTCAGACCGCTCCACCCCACAGGCCGCTCCGCCGTTCAGACCGCTCCACCCCACAGACCGCTCCGCCCCGCCGTCCGGAGCCCTCCGGCCGCGCCCCCGCTCCACCGTCGAAAGGGATGCATCTCCCATGAGCACCATGCTCAAGCTCCTCGCTGCCGCCGCAGGCGTCGGTCTCCTGGCAGTCGGCGCCGGCACCGCCCAGGCGGACCCGGTCGGCCCGCCGACCTTCCGTCCGCTCGCCGGCGTCGGCTCCGACACCACCCAGGGCGTGATGAACGCCCTGTCCAACGCGATCACCATCAACGGCAACAAGGTGATCGGCTCCTACGACGCGGTCGGCTCCCCCACCATCGCCACCCAGGCCGGCACCGCCTGCCAGGCCGTCGCCCGGCCGAACGGCTCGGGCGCCGGACGCACCGCTCTGCTCAACTCGCTGGGCGCGGCCAACGGCTGCCTCCAGTTCTCCCGTTCCTCCAGTCTGAACACGACCCCGTCGAGCCCCGGCCTCACCTACATCCCCTACGCCGTGGACGCGGTCACCTACGCGATCACCCCGGGCAGCGCGCTGCCGCGCACGCTCACCCTCGTCGACCTGCACGGCATCTACACCTGCGACCCCAACTACGTCGGCACCGCCCCCTCCTACTCGATCCACCCGCTGCTGCCGCAGGCCGGTTCCGGCACCCGCAGCTTCTGGGAGTCCACCGTCGGCATCGCCGACGCCGACGTGGTCTCCGGCAAGTACCCCTGCATCAGCGACACCAAGGGCGGCAAGCCGATCGAGGAGCACGACGGCCGCGTCCTCGACGACACCTCCATCGCACCGTTCTCCATCGCCCAGTACATCGCCCAGGGCGCCGGCACCCTCGCCGACCTGCGCGGCTCCGCGGTGCTCGGCAGTATCGGCGGCACCCCCTCGCTGCTGCTCAACACCGGCTCCGCCGCCACCCGCGAGGTCTACAACGTGATCCCCAGCACCCAGGTCGGGGTCGCCCCTTACAGCACCGTCTTCGTCGGCGCCGGATCGGCGATCTGCCAGCAGAGCAGCGTCATCAAGTCGTACGGCTTCGGCCTCGACGCCAACTGCGGCGACACCTCCAAGACCTCCGGCTGACAAGGCCTGCAACTGACCGTCGCGCCACCGCAACGCCGCACTACCGCTCCGCCCGCACCACCGTCCCACCGGCTCTTCCCTCCACCACAGAAGGCGAGTCCCACCGTGTCCACCAACCGCCTGCCCAAGCGCATCGCGCTCGGCACCGCGACCATGCTGGCCTCCGGCACGCTGGCACTGCTCGGCGCCCCCGCCGCGCATGCCGACACCATCCTCGGCACGCTGACCGCCACCCCGGCCACCGGCGCGGACAGCGACGGAATGAGCTTCACCACGTCGGGCGCCTGCCCCAGCGGCACCAACCTGCTCATGTTCGTGACGGGCGCGGGCTTCCCGGCCGCCGGCACCAACGTGGTCGGCAACTCGGCGATCTCGATCTACCAGCAGACCCCGGCCGGCGGATATGTCGTCCCGCTGTTCAACACCATGAAGTGGTTCGCCCAGCAGGCCGGCATCACCGCCCTGTCCGGCCAGTACAACTTCACCCTGGTGTGCAAGAACCCCTTCGGCGCCACGACCTTCGGCGACTTCACGGGCAGCATCTGGTTCACCAGCCCGACCACGTACACCTCGACCAACCCCAGCCAGCAGAGCACGACCACCACCCTGTCGGTCACCCCGGCCAGCCCGGCCGCCGCCGGCAGCTCGGTCACCCTGAGCGCCCAGGTCTCCCCGACCGCCGCAGGCTCGGTGCAGTTCTTCGACGGCACCACCGCCCTCGGCAGCCCGGTGGCCGTGGCCAACGGCGCCGCCGCCCTCACCACCTCCGCGCTGAGTGTCGGCGCGCACCAGCTGACCGCGGCGTTCACCTCCACGGACCCGGCCTTCGGCAACTCGACCTCCACCGCGACCTCGTACACCGTCAGCCCGGCGGGCGCGGCGGCCACCACCACCGCCCTGGCCGTCACCCCCGGGGGCTCGGCCGCCGCCGGCACCCCGATCACCCTGACCGCCACCACCACCCCGTCCGGCGCGGCCGGCACGGTGACCTTCACCGACGCCAGCAACGGGACCGTCCTCGGCACGCAGGCCGTCGCCGCCGGCAGCGCCTCGCTCACCGTCAGCACGCTGGCCCAGGGCGACCACTCGCTGACCGCGTCCTTCGCACCCGCCGACTCCACCGCCTACGCCGCCTCCACCTCCGTGGCGGTGCCCTTCACCGTCAGCGCCCCCACCGGTGGCGGAACCGGCGGCGGCGCGACCGGCACCGAGAACATCACCACCACGGTCGCCTCCGGCGCCCTGGTGCTCAGCGTGGCCGGGTCCAACGTGAACCTGCCCCCGCTGACCCTCAACTCCACCAGCACCCTGTTCGCGGCGGCCGGTCCGATCCAGACCGTCACCGTGACCGACACCCGTGCCGGCGCGCCCGGCTGGTCGCTCAGCGGCCAGGTCGCCGACTTCACCTCGGGTACCCACTCCATCAGCGCCGAGAACCTCGGTTGGGCCCCCAACCTGGTGAACAAGGGCGACGGCCTCAAGGTCACCCTGGGCGGGAACGTCGCCCCGGCGAACGCGGTCGCCCCCGGCGACTCGGGCGCTCTGGGCCTCAAGTCCTCCCGCACCCTGGCCACCGCGACCGGTCTGGGCACCGCGCAGATCGGCGCCGACCTCTCCCTGGTCGCGCCGACCTCCACGCAGGCCGGCACCTACACCGGCGTGCTCACCCTGACTGCGATCTGACGATCCGTCACCAGTGGTCCCCGCCGCGTCGCAGCCCGCGACGCGGCGGGGCTCCCGCTCCTCCCGCACCCCGCCGCACCAAGAGGACGAGCCCGCGATGACACGCCCCGTACCGAACCGGCCCCGACCCCGCCTCGCCGCGCTGGTCGCGCTGCTCGCGGTGCTGCTCCTCGGCCTCGGCGCGGCTCCCGCCGCCGGGGCCGCCGGGCTCGCGCCCACGCTCCCGCGAGCACAGCAGCAGCAGACCTTCGGCATCCAGCCCGCCAGCGCGTCCGGACCCGACACCCGGACCGGTTACACCTTCGCAGCCTCCCCGGGCGCGCAGCTCAAGGACCATGTGGCGGTGTGGAACTACGGCGACCAGCCGCTGACCCTCACCCTCTGCGCGGCCGACGCCTTCAACACCGACAGCGGCGGCTACGACGTGCTTCCCGCCGGAAAGCCGTCCAGCGACATCGGCTCCTGGGTGCACCTGGCCGCAGCAAGCGTCCAACTGCCGCCACGTACCCGGCAGATCGTGCCCTTCACGCTCGCCGTGCCTACTGCGGCCACGCCCGGCGACCACTCCGGCGGCATCGTGCTGTCGCTGCGTCGGCACACGGTCGACGCCAAGGGCAACGCCGTCGCCGTCGACCAGCGGGTCGGCACCAGGATCCACCTGCGGGTGCCCGGAGCGCTGCGGCCCCGACTCGCGGTGGAGTCCGTGCACGTCGTCTACCACGGCACGCTCAACCCCTTCGGCACCGGCAGCACCACCACGAGCTACCTGGTCCGCAACACCGGCAACGTGCGGCTGGCCGGGCACCAGGCGGTGCGCGTCCGAAACGCCCTGGGCAACCTGGTCACCGCGCGGGGACCGGCCGATCTCACCGAGCTGCTGCCGGGCAACACCGAGACCTACACCGTGCAGGTCTCCGGGGTTTTCCCCACCCTGTGGTCGACCGCCTCGGTCACCATCGACCCGCAGGCCCTGCCCGGTGACGTCGACCCGGCCCTGCCGAGCGCGACCAGCAGCGTCAGCTACGCGACCGTGCCGTGGACCCTGCTCGCGATCGTGCTGCCGCTGATCGCCCTGGCCGTACGGCAGTTCCTGCGCAGGCGCCGGCGGCGGACCGGCGGAGGCGGAACGCCGTCAGCGCCGCTCGTACCGCCCGTCCCCCCCGCGCCGACGGCCCCCGCCGGGCCGACCGTCCCCGCCGCCGAGGCCCCTGAAGTGGCCGAGGGCAAGACCGCGGTGCCCGAGGGCAAGACCGCGGCGCCCGTCACCGCGATGCTCGGTCTGGTGCTCCTGCTCGCCCTCGGCAGCGTGGCCGTAGCCGCGCCCCGCGCGCTCGCCGACGGCGGGACGGGCTCGGGCACCCTCGCCTTCGACTACGCCACCGGACACGACGACGACCCCATCGATGTCGTCACCTCCGGCCGGTGCCCGCACCCCGGCGACTGGCTGATGGCCTCCGTGAGCGGTGCGGGCTTCCCCGCGGCGGGCGCGTCCGTGCTCGGCCTCTCCTCTGCGGGGATCTACTCCGTCGCGGCCAACGGCGGCTACGTCGTCCCGCTGACCGAGACCCTGCGGGTGGTCGCCCAGCAGCACGGAGTGAGCGCGCTGCGCGGCCGCTACGTGGTCGACGTCTACTGCCGTGGTCGCTTCCTGCCGGCCCACCTGCGGGACTTCGACGGAGCCTTGACCTTCGGCGCGAAGGGCACCTGGACCGCCGAGCACGTGGCACCCGCCGGTCTGGCCCACGGCAGCGAGTCCACCGCGACCCCCTCGGTGGCCGCGGGCACCGCCAACGCCCCCACCGCCACCCCTGCCCCGCTCGCGCAGGCCGCCACGGCTGCCGGGGCAGGCACGCCGGTCGGCTCGGTGATCGCGATGGCCGGCGGCGGGGCCCTGCTGGCATTCCTCGGCGCGGCGCAGGTCCGGCGCCGCCGGGCCCAGGTCAAGGCGGCCCGGCGATGACACTCACCGAGGTCCATGCCCCCGCCGCGCACGCAGTCCCGAACCCCGCCGCCGCCCGGCGTACCGGCCCGGCCCCCGGGCTCACCTCCGCCCCTGCCGGACGCGGTCCGGACGCCGCCGGCGTCTACGGCGCGACCCTGTGCATCCTGGCCGCACTGCTGTTCGGCTTGCTGCTCGACGTCGGCCCGATCGGCGACCTGCGGCACGCCCGCGACAGCGAGACCTCCTACGCCGACCTGCGGCTGGCCTTCGCGCAGGGAACCGTCCCGGTCGGCCAGACCGGGACCGACGGCAAGCTGCTGGCGCTCGGCCAACCCGTGGCCCTGCTCACCATCCCGCAGCTGGCCCTGCGGGAGGTGGTCCACGAGGGCACCACCTCCGGGGTGCTCGCCTCAGGACCCGGTCACCGCCGGGACACCCCCCTGCCGGGCCAGGCCGGGACGAGCGTACTGATGGGCCGTCAGTCCGGCTTCGGCGGACCCTTCGGCCACATCGGCGAACTGCGGCCGGCCGAGACCTTCAGCCTGCTGACCGGTCAGGGCACCCAGGTCTACCGGGTCCTGGACGTGCGCCGCGCCGGCGACCCGCTGCCGCCCGCCCCTGCGGACGGCAAGGGCCGGCTGATCCTGGTCACCGCCGACGGCCCCGCGTTCATGCCGGACGGGGTACTGCTGGTCGACGCCGACCTGACCGGCACGGTGCGTCCCGCGCCCGACCGACCGCTGACCACCCAGGGACTCGGCCCGGCGGAACTGCCGATGGGCGGCGATCCGGCCGCCTGGGTCCCACTGGTGCTGTGGGGTGAGGCGCTGCTGCTCGCAGCCGTCGTGCTGACCCTGGCCCGGGTCCGCTGGGGCCGCTGGCAGGCCTGGATCGTCGGCGTGCCGGTCCTCGGCGCGCTCGGACTGTCCGTCGCCGACCAGGTGGTCCGCCTGCTGCCGAACCTCATCTGAAGCCCGTCACACCCCCCGCGTGAGAGGTACCGATCGATGTCCGTCACCGAGAGCACCGCAGAGACCGTGGTCCTGCCGGTCCAGCGCACCGCGCGTCCCGGCGGCCTGGAGGCCCGCGAGGTCTCGGCCTGGTTCGGCGACCACAAGGTGCTAGAACGCGTCTCGCTCACCATGCCCGCAGGTCAGGTGACCTCGCTGATCGGCCCCTCGGGCTGCGGCAAGTCCACCTTCCTGCGCATTCTCAACCGGATGCACGAGCTGATCCCGGCCGCCGCGCTCGGCGGTGAGGTGCTGCTGGACGGCGAGGACGTCTACGCCCCCGATCGTCGGCTCACCGACGCCAGGCGCCGAATCGGCATGGTCTTCCAGAAGCCCAACCCGTTCCCGGCGATGTCGATCTACGACAACGTCACCGCCGGGCTCAGGCTCACCGGCGTGCGCGCGTCCCGGTCCGAGCGGGACCGGCTGGTCGAGGAGTGCCTGGTCAAGGCGGGTCTGTGGACCGAGGTGCGGGACCGGCTGCGGCAGCCGGGTGGGGCACTCTCCGGCGGACAGCAGCAGCGGCTCTGCATCGCCCGCTCCCTGGCGGTCCGGCCCCAGGTGCTGCTGATGGACGAGCCCTGCTCCGCTCTGGACCCGACCTCCACCCGCCGGATCGAGGAGACCATCAGGGAGCTGGTGGCCGAGGTCACCATCGTGATCGTCACCCACAACATGCAGCAGGCTGCCCGGGTCTCCGACCAGTGCGCCTTCTTCCTCGCCGCGCAGGGCGTCCCCGGCGGGATCGTCGAGCACGGCCCGACCCAGGCGATGTTCGGCTCCCCGCAGGACTCACGCACCGCCGACTACGTCAACGGCCGCTTCGGCTAGGAGGTGTCCTCCCCGCCGATGCCCACGCGGCCTTGGCGACGAAGCCCACACCGGCGATGGCGGCGACGCCGTAGCTTACGGCCAGCGCGACGACGATCGCGAACCGACCGGCACCCATGTGATCGGGAAGCTTGTCGATCAGGTCCGCGATGCTGGTCAGCACGAATCCGAGCAAGGTGACGCCGACCAGGAACACCCCGAAGACCACCACGGTGTTGCTCGCGTTGGTGACCCGGTCGACGGAGGTCTGCGCGTCGCTGACCTCACGCTTCAGCTGGGCGAGCTCGGACTCCATCTCTCGCTGGCTCTGCTCGATCCGGGTCTGCAGATCCCTGACAGTGCTCTCCGTCTCGCTCCGCAGATCCTTGACGTTGCGAAAATACGCGAGCCCGCCGTCCTCCGTGTCGTGGTCCGCCCGGAAGAGCCTGCTGAGGTAGTCGAAGCCGACGTTCGACACCGACCGCAGCTGCGCCGCCGGCTCGATGTCGAAGAACTGTAGGTAGGCGATCTCGTCGCCCTCGCGCAGGTGGATGTCGATCGGGCCGACATTGGCGACGATGAAGTAGAGGCGCTCGTCGTGCTTCGGCACCCACCGGTCGGCCATCGAGTCGTAGGTCCTGCCGTATCCGGGGTGGACGGCCGCACCGTGCAGGATGAGCAGGCCCCGGGCCGACATGGCGAACTTGTCGCCGATCGTCGCCGTTATGTCGAAATCAAAGGAGAATTTCTCGATCGTGGAGATCAGGGCCGAATCACCCGGGGCCAGCGTGAACGCGGAAACCCGGCTCTGAGCCGTCACCGCCGTATACCTGGACTTCCCCGGAGCATCAGGAATGACCAGCAGGTCACCACCGAGTCGAACGCTGTACCCGGCTCCCAGTACCTGTTCGGGCCTCCATGAACCCGCCCGAAAGATCCGGTCCGGCTCGGCCAGCGCACTCAGGAGTCCAGCGCCGGAGAGGAGACGCCCGTCACCGTTCATCATCAGAGGAACCCCCACGCCATCGCCGCCGCCCCGCCGCCTGACTCCAGCATGCCGCCAAGCGGTCAGCTGGGTAGCCAACTTGGGGGAACCGCCCGCTGACCGTCCGGCGGGACGGAGCCGACCGGCTCGGCCGCCGCTCGGACACCGTCCCGTCCCTGGAGTCACAGCAGCCCGAGCGGCTACCATCGAAGGCGATGAAAGGTGCCAGGACAGCCCATCGGTCCCAACGGATTCGCTTCGTAGAGCAGGAACACGCATGACAGGCCACACCGTCGGCACTGGACGCAGCCGAACGACCGCCGTGGAGATCTCGCTGGCGAACAGCGGGCTTTTCGGGGACGAGTCCAATTTCGAGCAGCGGTACATCCAGGACTTCCAGCGCATCACCGAGATCGTGACTGCGCTGCGGGTGCTCGACATGCGGGTGGTGCTGACGAGCGGCTCCTTCGACATCCTGCACGAAGGCCACTCCATGTATCTGGAGGCCGCCCGAAAGTTCGGCGACTTCCTCATCGTGGGCCTGGACAGCGACGAGAAGATTCGCGCCCGCAAGGGACCGAACCGGCCGGCCGTCCCCGAGATGGAGCGGCTGCGGATGGTCACGCACCAGCGCGGGGTCGGCCTGGTCACGCTCAAGAACCTGTCCGACGCCCGGTGGAGCCTGATCCAGGCGGTCCGGCCGGACGTCCTGGTGGCCACCGAGGACACCTACACCGAGGTGGAGATCAAGGAGCTCGAGGACGGCTACTGCGGGAAGGTGATCGTCCTCGAACGCATGGCGACGGTGAGCACCTCCGCACGCCTCCGCAGAATCCAGCTGGGCCTTACGGACTCCGGGGCGACGCATCCCACCGACGCCCCCCAGGGTGAGTGAGACGTGTCGCTGAAGCAGGCCGTCCTCTACCTGCCCGTCATGCACTCCGGCTACGAGGCATTCCTGGAACGGCACTCGGACTCGGCCGAGATCCTCATCCTCGGCAGCGGGTTCCGGGAACTGTTTCCAGCGATGTCGAAGGAGATCCGCGCGCTCGCCCCCGAGCGCGCGGCGGCGTATGCCCGAATCTCCGCGCCCGGCTCCCTGGTCCGGCTGATCGACCCCCAGGATGTGCCTTCGGCGATCACCGGGGACCTGGTCGTCATGCCGGACGAGGAGATCATGCACACCCTCGCCGGCCTCCCCGATTTTCCGCGCACCGCCACCGTGCAGTTCGACCGCACCTTCCTGCGGTGGGACCGGAAGTGGAGCCAGGCGCAGCTGCCGGCGGACTTCGACGGCCGGATCTCGCGCGCCGCCCTCGACCGGGAGTTCATGCGCGAAGCGCAGGAGCAGTCGACGCACAGCTCGGACTGGTGGCGTCAGGTCGGCGCGGTCGCCGCGCGTGACGGGCGGGTGCTCAGAGAGACCTTCAACCGGCACCTCCCCACCGAATACGCCCCCTACATCGACGGAGACCCGCGGAACGAGTTCCGGCGCGGAATCCGCGCGGACCTGTCCACAGCCATCCACGCCGAGGCGGCGCTGATCGCACAGTGCGCGCGTGACGCGCAGAGCCTCGACGGCGCGGATCTCTATGTGAGCACGTTTCCCTGCCCGGCCTGCGCACGGCTCGTCGCCGAGGCTGGGTTCTCGCGGTGCTTCTTCGCCGGCCCGTATTCCGTACTGGCGGGCCAGGACGTCCTGCGCGCGAGCGGAATCGAGCTGATCTGGGTCGACACGTGGGAGTCTATGCCCGACGATCCGGCGTCGAGCTGAATCGCATCCGGACCGGAACGAACTCCTCGGCTGGCGCCGCCTCGGCCCCCACCAGCACGTGCGCGTGCACATGCCTGATGGTTCCCCCGGTGAAGCGGCAGTCGCCGTTGCGCACCCCCAGTCCGTAGGACGTCAGGCCGTGGCGCTCCCGGACCTCGGAGAGGACTGCCCAGAAGTCCGCCTGGGACTCGGCCGGCAGGTCGATCATGTCCGTCGCATGGAACTTCGGCACCAGGAGCAGGTGCAGGCGGGTCCCCTGGTAGGGGAACTCGTTCGGCGTGACTATCCAGTGGGCCGTCTCCCAGAGCACCTGCTGCCGTTCGTGCCCCTTGATGTCGTCGGGACAGAACAGGCAGACGCCGAGCCGTTCCAGTCGCTCCATCTCGGCCGACTGCTCCGCTGTTCGAGCGTTCTCGAAGCAGTAGAGGCTCACTGGCCGGCCCTCTGGTAGCGCAGGAACGAGTAGGAGATCTGCGACTTCTCGTCGTAGCCGTCGTCCCGTTCCACCACGTCGAACCCGTCGGTCCACCCGTCGGGCATCCGGGAGTCCCCCTCGCACTGGAGGTCGACCCGGGTGAGATAGATCCGGTCCACGAAGGGCAGTGCCTGCCGGTAGACCGAGGCTCCGCCGATGACAAACACCTCGTCCCCTCCCAATGCCTCCTCGGCCGCCTCCGCGGCCCGCAAAGCGGACTCGAATGAGGGCTGCCGGATCACCTGCTCCGTGGCTTCGTCCCCGGTACCCGGGCTTCCGCTGATGACCACAGAGACCCGGTTGGGAAGCGGCCGCCCCAGCCTGGCGACGATGGAGTCGTGCGTCACCCGTCCAACGACCACGGCGTGATGGGACGTCAGCCGTCTGAAGTGGCGCAGGTCTTCCGGAAGGTGCCAGGGCAGGTCCCCGTCCCGTCCGATGACCTCGTTGGCGGAACAGGCCACCACCAGTGACGTGATCATGTGGACACCGGGATTCCGGGCATCGAGGGGTGGGGATCGTAGTCGGAGACCTCGAAATGCTCGGCGCGGAAGTCGTGGATGTCCTGGACGTTCCTGCCCTGCTCGGTGAGCCGGACCGTGGGGAACGGGCGCGGCGCCCGGGTGAGCATCAGCTCCACGCTGTCGACCTGGTCGTCATAGATGTGTGCGTCCGAGATCGTGTGGTAGTAGGCCGCGGCCTTCTTTCCGGTCAGCTGCTCGAACATGAGCAGGAGCGCGGAATACTGGACGATGTTGGAAGGGACACCCACCGGGACGTCTCCGGAACGCTGGAACATATGCAGGTGCAGCTGGTCGTCGAGCACCCGCACATGCACCCACCCGTGGCACGGGGAAATGGTCGTCCTCGGCGTCTTTCCCACCCCTCGGACCTGGTACTGCGGGATCCACGGGGAAATGAAGTGGGTGCGGTCGTTCGGAAGTTCTCTGATCTGCTCGACAATGTGCTGGAACTGGTCGAATCCCTTCCCTTCCGAGGTCGGAAAGTTCATGAAGGCCCCACCGTAGGAACCGGGCCCGAGATCCCCGGGCGGAAGTCCGCGCGACGACGTCTTCTCGGGAGTGGCCCAGGGATCCCACCAGGTGCACCCGAATTCCCGCAGCTGCTCGACGGTCGTGGCACCGTTGATGAATGCGCACAGTTCCCCGATCGGCTTTCGCCAGAATGAGGACATGCTCCGCTCGGTGATGATCGGGAATCCGTTCGCCAGGTCGAACTGCATGGTCTGCTGCATGAGTGTCAGCGCCCGCGGTCCTTGCCGGGTCGGGGCCGGGATACCACGGTCGAGAATCCTCCGAAGAATCTCGCTGTATTGCAGGTCCGGCCTGCGCTGCCCGTAAGGAAGGTAATCCACAGTAGTCTCCACGACGCCGTTGGCCGCAACTGGTGCATGAACTGGCCACGGCAATGTTAGCACTCTGCCGATAGCGCCCCGCCGCGGAACCGTGCGGTCCTATTCGACGAGATCGGCCGCACTGGCCCCCAGAGCCGCCGCGAGTTCCCGGAGAAAGAGAATGCTCATGTTATTGTCGCGGTCGCTGCTCTGCTCCCAGAGTCGAATCTGCTGAGCCGTTATTCCGCCCGGGATCCGGACCGCACGCGCGACTTCCTGATAGGTCATCCCACGGGCTTCCCGAAGCTCGCGGATTCGCGAACCGAGGCCGTTTCCGGTGTATTCGCGCAGAACTCGCCGGCGTTGTTCGAGAGTCGGCCGGAGCTCGACGATACCCTGAGTCAATTCTGTCCGCAGATCCCGCGCCTGCGAGTAGCGCACGATCGCCGTCCGCCCCGGCATTCCGGTGACCATGCGGCTGACATTCAGATCGGACTGCGCGACTACGACGATCGGGGTCATCGCCTCGGTCGCAAAGACGAGCTCCTGCCCCGCTCCGGTACTGGGCTGGTCGGCGAGGTAGATCACCAGATCGGAGCGCACCACCCGCTGCCGATCGAGGCGAAAGACCTCGGTGTCCGAGATATCCGGATGGTGGACCGGATCCGTGATCTTTCGTGGCTCGTACAGGGCGATTCCGCAGCTCTGGCACACCTCTGCGATGACATCCGAGATCTCGAAAATCCGCGCCCGCTCGCCAGCCCCGAGAGCGGTGAGGGCACTTGCCAGGTAGGCCTGAAGTTGCTCGATCTCGCGGGAACTGCCTGAGTGGCTAGGGGCTGGCGCGTCCATGGTGTGCGGTTCCCTCGACTCCCTCGACCTTCCCGCGCCGCGAGGGCGCGTGGAGCGTTGCTCAGCATACTGAACCGCGCGCGGCCCAGCCCTGCCGACGCGCGTAGACACTGAGCGTATAGATGCAGCATCTACTCCTGACCTTCACCGCACCCGACAACGCGCGATTCGAATAGCCGGGAGCTGGGTGAAATACCTGAGCCCACAGGAGTTCGAGCAGGCGAAAGCCAAGATCCTTTCGAGGTGACCGGTCCTGGAGGCCTTCGGTAGCAACGGGGTTGTCCGTTTCCCTGCCCGGGCAGCTACTCTGGCGCGTCGCAGTAGCGCACGGGGTACGGGGTAGGGGGAGGAAACGCGCCGATGGCCACCGCATGGGCCGAGTTGCTTGAGGACGTCGCGGTGACGGGGCGACGGCTGCGCCGGGACGAACTGGAGTCGATGCGCAAGTCCGGCGACGAAGCCGCCGCCGAGGGCCGGGCCCTGGCCGAGCTGATAGACGAGCACCTGGCCGCGACCGGCACCGTATGGCTCGGCCGCAGGGTCGACGCCGCGTCCATGACCGCGCTGCGGTCCGCGGTCGCGGCGCTGGCCGAGGGCCATGGCCGGGCCTATCGGCAGCGGCTGCGCCAGGAGGAGGCCGGCCGCCGGGAGTTCCTCGCCGACCTGCTGAGCAGCCGCAGTGACCTGGGGCGGCTGGCCGAGCACGCCGAGCGCTTCGGCCTCAACCTGGCCTGCGCGCACGTCGTGGCGGTCGCCGAGGGCGACGGCTACGACCTGGAGGACCCACTGGTTCGCGGGGTCGAGCGGCAGCTGATCGGGCGCTTCGGCGAGCAGGACGTGCTGCTCGCCGTCAAACACGGCCGGCTGGTGTGCATCGCGCCGACCGGCTCCAGCGAGCAGTCCGCGGTCCATGCCTTCGCCGCGCTGACGCAGGGGCGCCGGGTCGCTGTGGGCCGGGCGCACAGCGGCCCCGGCGGGGTGGTCCGCTCCTACGAGGAGGCGCGGACGGCCCTGGAGCAGGCGACCAGGCTGGGCCTGCCGGGGCCGTTGCTGCGGGCCGCCGATCTGCTGGTGCTGCCGGTGCTGCTCCGGGACCGGGACGCCCTGGAGGACCTGGTCCGCAGCGTGCTCGAGCCGCTGACGACGGCGCGCGGCGGGGCCAAGCCGCTGCTGGACACCCTGGCCGTGTACGCGGAGTCGCGGTACGTGGCGGCGGAGGCGGCCCGGCGGCTCGGGCTGAGCGTGCGAGCGCTGTCCTACCGGCTGGAGCGCGTAGCGCAGTTGACCGGCCTCGATCCGGACAACGCGCTCCAGCGCTACACCCTGGAGACGGCCGCGCTGGGCGCCAAGCTCCTGGCCTGGCCGGGCCCACCACCCGCCCCGGCCTAGGCGGCCCTGACTGCCCGGAGTTCGGCGCAGAGCACCGACCAGCGGGCGGACTGTTCGGGGGTCGCGCGGCCGCGCAGATGGGCGAGTTTGAGGAAACCGGCCTCGGCCGCGCTGCCGAGGGTCTGCGCCTCGGCCAGGTAGTGGTCGTCGACCAGGGCCTCCACCTCGGCGTCGTTGAGGACCGGGTCGATCCGTGCGGCGAGTGCGGCCATGGTCCGGTAGGAGCCCTGCAGCAGGAACCTGGGTTCGGTGCGGGTCGCCTCCTCCTGGGCCGCGGAGGCGATGTACGCGCGGTTGACGGCGAGGACCGTCCGTTGCACCTGGCGCAGCCGGGTCAGCACGGCCAGGATCCGGTCCAGATCGGGCAGGGGGCGAGCGAGCTGGTCGGCCTGGGCGGCGGGGTCGCCGGAGGCGAGCGCGATCAGCAGCCCCAGCTCGGCCGGATCGCCGCCGGCGAGCGGCGCCAGCACCGGGTTGGCGGCCAGTGCGTTCTCCAGGAAGCTCAGCGCGAAGAGTTCCTCCCGGCCGGTCAGCACCTCCCCGAGGTTCCAGACGTCGGCGCGGTTGGCCAGCATGTCCGGGATCTGGAAGCGCTGCCCGGAGGCCGTGTAAGGGTTGCCGGCCAGCGACACCGCGAACCGGCGTCCGCGCAGGTCGAAGCTGCGGGCCTGGCCGTCGCTGACGGCCTCGATCCGCCGGCCCGCGTCGCACAGCGGGATGAACTTCTGCAGCAGCTCGGCGGAGAGGTGCTGGATGTCGTCGATGTGCAGCAGGACGTTGCTGCCGGCCTCCAGGGCGAAGACGATCTTCTCGACCTCGCGGCGGGCCGCCGCGTCGGGTGCCCGGTCGGGGTCGAGGGAGCTCGTCCCCTGGCCCAGTGCCGGGCCATCGACGCGCACCATCAGCAGGCCGAGGCGGTCCGCGACGTACTCCATCAGCGTCGTCTTGCCGTAGCCGGGCGGAGAGAGCAGGAGCAGCAGCCCGCTGCGGTCGGCGGTGGACGCGTCGAGCGCGCCGAGTTGCTTGGCGAGGTTGTCCCCGATGAGGGGGAGGTAGACCTCGTCGATGAGCTGGTTTCGGACGAAGCCCGCGAGCGGGCGGGGGCGGTAGTCCTCCAACCGCAGCCGGGCCCGTTCCGCCGCCAGGACCTCCGCGCGCTGTCGCTGGAAGGCGCGGAAGGCGGGGACTCGGTGGGTACGGAACTGCAGGGCCCGGAGCGGAAGTTCGTCGATCCTGACGGTGAGTCGTCCGCCCTGGATCCGGGGGTGGGTACCGAGCAGTCCCGGGACGGTCTCGCTGAGCGGGGCGTCGAGGTCGTAGTGGGGCAGGGTGTCGGCGCAGAGCAGGGCCGCGGCCTCTGCGAGGACGCCGTCGGCGGGGATGTCATCGGCGCGGATGTCATCGGCGCGGATGTCATCGGAGCCGGCGAAGGTGCCGGCGAACGCGCCGAACCAGGCCATGGCGAGCTGCTGGCGGGCGGCGAGGTCGTCCGGCTCCAGCGCGTCCAGATCATCGGCGAGTCGGGCGGCTCCGGCCGCTGCGCGGAAGCTCGTCAGCAGCTCGCGGGCGGCCGCGCTGGTGGCGAAGCCCTCGGGTGCGGTGGCGAGTTCCTCGACCAGGTAGTCGCCGACCCCGCTGGGGCAGGGCCGGCCAAGTCCGACGGTGAGGGCGAACTGCCGTGCCGCATCCTCGAGTTCGTTGGAGATCCGCGCCGTCGCTGAGACCAGCTCGTCGGCTGCGGGCCCGAATGTGGTCCGGGCTGCCGCGAGCGAGCGGGCGCGGCGCTGCCAGGCGAGGCGTTGGGCGTCGGTGGCGCCGTGCGCCCAGAAGAGTTGCGCTGCCGCGCGCCGGTCAGCGGGGTGGCGGAGCAGCCCGGCCCTCGCGCGCAGCCGCAGCAGCGCGTCGAGGATGAGCGCCGCATCGTGATCGTGCACGCCCCGCTCATAGCCCTCGTCGTAGGCCGTCTCCGCCGCGCCGCGCACCAGATCAATCAAGGAACCGCCAGTTCCACCGGTTCCGTCACTTCCGTCAACCCCCTGCTCCAGCAGCCCGGTTGCCAGAAACTCACCGCGATACATCTCTGCCGACTCGCTGACCAGCGGCTGCGACCAGAAGGCCCGGCCGTCGAGCAGCCCGGGAACGCCGGCCGCACGGCGGTAGCCGGTCCCGGTGACGGTGAAGACGAGGCCGTCGCCGTCGCCGTCGGGCAGCAGCGTCAGCTCGACCGGGTCGCGCCGTACGGCGAAGCGGTGCCGGCCCAGGCGGACGGTCGCCCCACCGTCGGCGGAGAGGTCGGCCCGATCGCGCAGCGTACGCACCGCGGTCTGCGCGGCGGCGGTCAGGCCGTCCGCCAGCTCCTGCGCGCGGACCTGGTCGTCGAGTTCCCGCAGTTCGGCGGCGGCGGAACGGACCCGCCGGGCCATCGCGTCGGTGGCCAGGAGGGTGTGGACGTCCTCGGGGGTGCTCAGCCCGGAGAGCCTGCGGCGCAGAGCCTCCAGCGCCCGCCCGGCCGAGGCGGCGAGACGGTCGGCGTGGGCGGCTCCCTCGTCCAGCAGAGTCTGCCGGCGGACCGCGAACGCCTGCCGGATCACCTCGCGCCGGGCTACCAGCTGCTCGGCGAGGTCCTCGGCCTCGGCGAAGCGGGCGTCCAGGCCGTCGAGGCGCAGCAGCAGCCGGGCCAGCTGGTCGTCGCAGGCGCCGGGGTTGTCGGCGGCGGCCAGCGCCGCAGTCGTGGCCTGGGCGAGCAGCGCGGACTCGGCCGCGAAGGCGGCGCGGTGCTCGCTGTCGAACAGGGCGCGGCGGCGGCCGTCCAGGACGGCGCGGGCGCGGTTGACGGCGGCGAGAACCTCGCCGATCGCGAGCAGCACCGCAGTGCCCGCACCGGGGTCGGCGGTGGCCGCGTCGGTGACCAGGTCCGTGACGGTGGCCAAGGCATCGGCCTGCTCGGCGAGTTGGCCGGCGAGCCGGGTGGCCTCGGCTCCCGTCGCGACAGCCGCGGCCACCTCGGCGGCGGCCTGCGCGGCGGCGAGGGAGTGGCCGAAGGCGTCCGGACCGGCGAAGTAGGCGAGCGCGCGCTCCGTCGCGGAGCCGAGCTCGGCGGCGAGCATGTCCTCGACGGACTCCAGTGCCGCCAGGTCCAGTCGGGGCAGCTCGCGCAGCGAGCGGATCCGGCCCTGGGCCCGGCGCAGTTCGGCGAGCAGCGCCGTCCAGGCGTCCGCGCCGGTCGGCGGCTCCCCCTGGGAGCGGCGGACCAGCGAGGCCGCCTCCTCCCGTGCCTGCGCCAGCGCCTCGGCGGCGCGGGCGGCAAGGGCCCCGATCCGGGCCTCTTCCGCGCCGAGCTGCTCGGCGGCGTCGCGCAGCTCGACCAGGGGTTCCAGCAGTCCGGCGTCACCCAGCCAGTAGTGCCGGTCGACGGCCTTGGCGCAGGCGTCCACAACCACGGCCGGGTCGGTGTCGCCATCGCTGCCGCTGCTGCCACTACTGCTGCTTCGGACGATGTCGAGGCAGTCCGCGATACCGCGCACCAGGTCGGCGTTGCCGATCCGCTCCAGCGGCCCATCGCCCACTGGCTGCGCGGCGACGTGGTCGGTGGAGCTGAACGGGGTGCGCCACAGCTGGACGTCATGGCTGCGGCCCGGAACCTGCGCCGACTTGAGCAGGACCAGGGTGCCGTCCGGCAGCAGGGCGTAGCCGGCCCCGTACAGCGGGGCGGCCGCCTCGCGGCGCAGGGTGTTCCAGGGCAGCAGCAGCACCTGGGCCCGGCCGGGTCGGCTCAGTACGTACAGCAGGTCCTCGCCGTCGGGCGAGAGCACGACCGCGTCAAAGCGCAGCCCGGCGGTGGTGTCGGTGCGGAAGGCGCGGTGCGTGCCGTCGGCCAGCTCGTAGCCGCCGGGGAAGATCAGGCCCTGCTCCGCGGGCAGCAGCCGGGCCCCCTGGGCGAGGGTGTCCTGCCTGCGGACCGAGCCGGTGCGGGTGTTGACCACCAGATAGCGGTCGGCCGGCTCGTTGTAGGGGCGGACCCGCAGCAGCGTCAGGCTCTCGGTGGCCCGGCTGTACGCGACGGCGGCGTCGGCCAGGCTCTGCAGCGGATCGTCGACGGGCTCCTCGTACAGCGTGCGTCCGTCGGCGCCCCGCACACTGAGACTGCCCCCGGTCGTGGCCACCGAGAGGGCGCCCTCGACGACGATCCGGCCCTGGTCGTGGTGCTCCCGCCCGGTCTGCGTCCACTCCAACTCGAAGACGGGCGGCTGAGGCAGGTCGCGCTCGCCGTGGTTGTCCAGGTACTCGGCCTGATCGTCCGTCAACTGCCAGCGCAGCACCCGGACGTCACCGTCCTGCTCGCCGGTGCGGAACACCGCGAGCAGCAGCCCGGCCGGCGTGCGGCAGAGCTCCACCAGCCGGGCGTCGCGGTAGTAGCGCAGTAGTTCTGCGAGGTCGCGGCGGAAGCGCTCGCCGTCCAGCAGACCCTTGACCTCGGCCGACTGCTCCCCGTCCGGGGTCTGCAGCGACAGCATGCCTTCGGCCGGCGTCGGCGCGGACGTGCCCAGCAGGAGCACGCCCGGACGGACGGCCACGACGCCGCAGGCCTGCGCCTCCCCCGTGGTGCGCAGCCGCGCGGAGCTCGACAGCTCCAGCACGGGGGCGCCGAAGACCTGCTGCCGCTCTGCGTTCAGCGCCGCCGCCCGCCGACCCAACTCGGCGGCGCGGTCCGCGAGTCGGGCCCGCAGTATCTGGTAGGTGCCGTCTTCGACGCCCATGGCTTCTTCCTGCTCCTGGTAATTGCTCGACGTGACTGCTCGACGTGACTGCTCGGCGTGACTACTTGGCGGTGCCGTTGAGGACCTGCGGCAGCTGGGCGTCGCCACCGGGGGTGTTCAACAACCGCAGCAGCGCCGCCAGGTTCTGCAGGCCACCCACGCCGAACGCGCTCAGCACCTCGGTCGCGTCCGTCGGGAAGCTCTGCTTCCCGCTCAACCAGTCCGCGCCCAGGGCCTGTACGGTCTCCGACCCCTGCACCACCCCGTCGATTCCCTTACCGAACGACACCGCACCGACCAGCCGCTCCAGGAACACACTGTCCCCACCCACGATGTCGATGTCGGCGCTCTCAAGCCCGGCCGCGAGCACCGCCGCCTGCGCCTCCGCGACCTGGCGCTGGACCTCGAGAGCGGCCAGCCGGACCTCCTTGTCGGCCGCCAGCCGCAGCCGGAACTCCTCGTGGGTGCGGGACGCCTCGTCCAGCGCGGCCATCGACGCGGCCTTCTCCTTGAGCCCCGCCGCCTCGCCCAGCAGCCGCTCCCTGATCCCGGTGGCCTCCGCGAGCGCCTTGCTCTCGGCGACGGCAGCCTCGGCCAGACCCACCTTCTCGATGCCCTCGGCCTTCTGCTTCAGACCCTCGGCCTCGGCCCCCAGGCGGGCCCGGATCCCGGCCGCGTCAGACATGGCCTGACGCTCCGACACCTCGGCCTGGGCCAGGCCGGCCGCACCGGCCCGGGCCCGCTCGCCCTCGGCGAGCCGGATCGCCGCCGCCGCGTCCATGTCCGCCGTCCGCTGCCGCGCCTCGGCGAGCACCAGCTGCTCCTTGGCCCGGAAGTGCGCGGCCGTCTCGGCGGCCTCGGCCGACTTGATGTCCTTGACCAGCAGCTCCTGCGCCTCCGCCTCCGCGGCGATGACGACGGCCTGCCGGGTCCGCTCGGCCTCCTGGACCACCCGGACGCGCTTGATCTCCTCCTCCTGCTCGGCGACGGTTCGGTCCACGGCGATGCGCTCGCGCACCACCTCGGCCACGCCCCGCCGCTCCACCTCGACCTGCTTGTCCATGCCGGCCCGGGACAGCTCGACCTCCCGCTCCCGGTTGACGACCTCCAACAGCCGGTCCTTCTCGATCCGCTCGGTCTCGATGGCGATGACCCGCTCGCGGTTCTTCTCCGCGACGGCGATCTCCCGTTGCTGGTTCTCCCGCTGGACGCCCAGCAGTTCCTCGGTGCGCAGCAGCGCGCTGTGCGACTTCAGCCGCTCCTCCTCCTGGACCTGCGCGGTGGCCGCCTCCTCCTTGGCGCGCAGCGTCTCGATCCCCTTGCGCTGCCGGATCTCCGCCTCCGAGCGGCGGCGCTCCAGCTCCAGGACGGCCTCGCGGGCGTCCACGTCCTGACGGGTGATCTCCATCTGCTCGTTGCGCTGGTACTCGTTGGTGCGGACGTGCTCGATCGCGGTCAGCTCGGTGATCTTGCGGATGCCCTGGGCGTCCAGGATGTTCGCCGGGTCGAGCTGGACCATCGGGGTCTGCTCGAGGTGGTCGATCGCCGCGTCCTCGAGGTGGTAGCCGTTGAGGTCGGTGCCGATGGCGGCGACGATGCGGTCCCGGAACTCCTCGCGCTTGGTGTAGAGGTCGACGAAGTCGAGCTGCTTGCCGACGGTCCGCAGCGCCTCGGCGAACTTGGCGCTGAACAGCGTCTGCAGCGTCTCCTGGTGGCTGGCCCGGTCGGTGCCGATGGCCTGGGCGACCTTGATGACGTCCTCGGCGGTCTTGTTGACCCGGACGAAGAAGGTGATCCGGATGTCGGCGCGGATGTTGTCCTGGCAGATCAGGCCCTCGCGGCCGGTGCGGTCGATCTCGATGGTCTTCACCGAGATGTCCATGACCTCGGCCCGGTGCAGTACCGGGACGACCAGGGCGCCGGTGAAGGTGACGTCCACGTGCTTGGGCTTGGAGATGATCAGGGCCTCGCCCTGGACCACCTTGCGGAACAGCCGGCCGAAGAGCAGCAGCGTGCCCAGGCCGATGAGCAGGAGCACGGCGATGAGCACGCCGATACCGATCGTGACAGCAGACATGACTGGTCCCTTGACCGAGCTTGTGTCGGGTTGATGTGAATGAACGTCAGCGGAGACCGGGCAGGTCCGGCATGACCCGGAAGAACTCGCCCTCGGCGTCGTACGCGTAGATGAGCGCGGTGGCACCCTTGGTCAGCGTCCGGCCGACGCCTGCGGCTTCATCGCCGCTCTGGCGGACCTGGACCAGGGAGGCGGAGCCGTCCTTCGCCCGTACCTCCGCCTGCCCGAAGTCCGGGCCGACCCGGCCGGTGCGGATCACGCAGCCGCTGCCGACGAAGTCGAGTCGCGAGGGCGGCGGTCCGGGGGCCGGCATGATCCGCCGCAGCGGCCACACCAGCAGCCGCGCCCCCGACCAGCCGCCGAGCAGGGCCGCCGGCAGCACCACGCCCCCGTACCGGCCGTGCAGCAGGACCCCGATCGACAGCGAGCTGAACCAGGTGAAGGCGATCAGCAGCGACACGGCCACGGTGATCGGCACTCCGCCCAGGCCCAGAACGTTCCGCAGTCCCCCGTGGCGGCCCTGTCCCCCGTGACCGCGGCCCCCATGACCGTGGCCGCCGTGGCCGTGGCCGTGTCCCCCGTGGCCGCCGGTTCCCCCGCCCGCATGGTGTCCCCCGTGGCCGATCCCCCCGGCCAGCACCAGCAACCAGTACCCGACGACCACCACGAGCGCGAAGGTGAACAACACGGTCGGAAACCCCGTGACCGCCCCCAGAAAGCCCTTCACCGACGTCGCCCCGCCTCTGCAGATCCGGCGCGGCACCATCGGCCGCGCCCGGCGCCGTGCCCGATCCCCCTCACGCCGCCTGCGCCAGAGTGGCAGCCCGCCCCAGGCCCGCACACTGCATGATCCCGGCAGTCTTAGCGCTCTCTTGACGTCCATGATCGAACACCGGAGTCCGCCACTCCGTATTCGACTCCGTATTCGACACGCCGGCCACCCTGTGCGTCAGCAGTCGGTGATCCTCTTCCGCCAGGCGGCGAGACCGGCCGAGAGGTCGGTTCCCGCGGTGATGGCCTGCCCGGCGAGCCCGGACTACCCTCGGCTCCACCTCTGGGTAGCGTTGCCGAGAGCCGTCCACAGTTGCACGGGCGAGCCGTTGGCTGTCGCCCAACCGCCGACGTCGATAGCGAGACCGTTGGAGCGGTTGATGATGGATCCGTCCAGACGGAACCACCACTGCTGGCTGGACTTCCCGTTGCAGGACCAGAGGATGAGCTTGGTGCCCGCGGTGGTGCCGTCACCGGCCGCGGCAAGGCAGTTGCCGGAGACACGGAGTTCACCTGCGGCGGTCGCCGTGATTTCCTGGTTCTGATTCCCGAGGCAGTCCCAGATCTGTATCTGCACACCCGTCTGGCCGTTCGGCACATTGAGGCAGCGACCGGAGTTGCTGCCCTTCAATGTGGAGGGCACACCCGTCGTCGAGGATTCCTGGACGAGCTGCCACTCCTGCGAGTAGCCCGCCGCAGGGTTTGTGGACGTGTCGATCAACGCTTCCAGGGCGACGGCGCCGTTCTGGGTCGCGCCCGTCATGAACAGACTCGAGTTGCGGACCGATTGGATCTTGTCGTACCCGTCGGTCTGGGGGACGAGGGTCCATTGCTTGTCGGTGGCTCCGTCGTCGACCCACTGAGCGAGGGGCTGCCCGGCCGTCGCGTTGCCGGTCCAGACGCCGGCTGCGCGACCACCCGCCTTGTTGAGCAGGGTCACGTTGCTGCCCTTGGCCGTCAGATGCCAGCGCTGCGTGTCGTCTGCGGCATTCTGAGTTCGGAGGACGAGGTCGGGGACGTTTCCGGTGAGGTTCGCGTCCTGTGTCTTCCCTGCGTCGGGGCTGAGGACTTGACCGGTCAGGCGGTTGACGAGGGTGTCGTAGGCACCGTCGGAGTGACCGAGGTCGACCTCGGCGTAGGTCACGGGGCCGACACTCCCGCCGCTCCACGAGGCCTGGAGGATGAGGACGCGTCCCGTCCCCTGGACGTACTGGAGATCGCGGCTGTAACCGGCGGCGATCGGCGTCTGGTACTCCTTCCAGGTACCGGTGCTCAGACCGGACTCGTTCACCCAGACGTTGCCGCTGCCGGCCGCGTTGTAGACGATCCGTCCGTCCGGCATCGCGAGGAGCACCGGGCTGCCACCCGTTGACAGCGTGTGCCCCCCGGCGGGCACGGGCAGCGCGGTGATCGGGGCGTCACTGGCCGCGTAGAACTTCAGCGGGTCGTCCGCGATCTTGTATCGGACATTCGTTCCGCCGCCCCAGTACTCGTAGGTGAGTAGCCACTTGCCGTCCGTGGTCGGGGCGATGGTCTCCATGCCCGGGCGTCCGCCGCCGATCTCCGTCTTGCCGTTGCCCCGGTCCACAGTGAGACCCGGGACGTCGACGACCGGCTGGCTCCAGGACGTGCTGCTACCGTCCCAGGTCCGATGCACGAGGACCTGGCCGCCCGAATCCGACGCCGTGCCGTTGTTCGGGTCGAGGGTCGGCGCTCCTGTTGAGGCGTCAAAACCGAGGTAGTCGTTCTCGTCGGAGTAGTAGGCGATGAGCTGGCCGTTCCGGGCTATCAGATGCGGCTCCCAGACTGCATCGGACTGCGCGTAGGTGTTGGCGCTGGAGACGCGGCCGAGGTCTCCCGCGCTCCCGCCCTGCCATCCGCCGGCGGCGATGATGTTCACGATGTTCCAGGTCGCGCCCTGGTCGGTGCTGGAGTACAACGCGAGTGCCACGTCCTTGCGGTCGCCGTCGCCGGACGGTGTCCAGTTGGGGTTCGCGGCCTTCTGCTCCTGGTAGTAGTAGTCGTCCCCCGAGACGATGCTCGCGAGAAGCAACGTGCCGGCACTGAGGTTTCCGACGTTCTGCGGGAGCACGTAGAGAAACGGGTTCGTCCAGGTGCTCGTGTACTTCGCGTACTGGGGGTCGCTGGACAGGTAGGCGGGAGCTTTGACATCCGACAGCTTCTGCCACGTCGTGCCGTTGTCGTCACTGTTGTAGACGGGCATCGTCTGCCCCACCGGAGCGCTCTGACTGTTCTCGAACGCTGCCACGATCCGGCCGCTCGGAAGCTGGGCCGACTTCGGGTAGAGCACACAGGGGTTCTTGTTGCACGAGGCGGGATTGTTCGCGACATACAGGTTCGACGGGCTCGGCTGATACGCCGACGCACTCGCTGCAGAGGCGACGGCGAAAGCCAAGCCGATGCAGACGGCTGTCGCTGTCGCGAGAGCCTTTCGTGCCATTGATTGTATCAATGCAGTTCCTCTGAAGGTCATGGTGAGCGACCATGAGGCCTGGGAAGGGCCGCTCCGCAGCCGAATGGGAAACCCTTTCGCGACCCGCCCGCCGCGGCGCTCCATAAAATCCGCGAGGGGGAGCGAGGGTGGAGCCAGTATTCGGGTGCGGGGCCGCCATGTCACTGGCGCATTTCGAAAGTGTTTCGGGCGCTGGTCGTCACGGGGTACTGACGCGGCGGCGACCGGACGTCGACGTACGCAGCACGAGCTTTGTCGCCAACTCGATCCGCGGGGAGGCGGGCGGCCGGCCCTCGGCGACCTGCATGAGCACTCGGGTCGCCTCATGGCCTAGTTCCTCGAACGGCTGCCGCACCGCACTCAGCGGCGGGCAGGCCATGGCCGCGACCAAGGTGTCGTCGAAGGACATGACGGCCAGATCGTCCGGGACGCCCAGCCCCTTCTGGCGGGCGGCCTCCAGGACGCCGAGCGCCTGTGCGTCGCTGGCCGCGAAGACGGCCGTGGGCGGCTGGTCGGAGCGGAAGATCTGCAGGCTGGCGGCCAGCGCCTGATCGAAGTCGAAGTCGGTCGAGCGCACGATCGCGGGGTCATAGGCGATCCCGGCCTCTTCGAGGGCGGCCCGGTAGCCGTGCAGGCGGGCCGCCCCGGTCAGCGAGTGCGATCGGCCCGCGACCATACCGATCCGGGTGTGCCCGCACTCCAGGAGGTGCTCCACCGCGTCCTTGGCGCCGCTCCAGTTCGTCACCCCGATGCTCGGGATGTCCAGGGTCGGCGCACTGAGCGGATCGACCAGCACCACCGGAAGCCGCTGCTCGACGATGCGGCGCTGGTCCTCCTCGGTCAGCATCGAGATCACGATGATCAACCCTGCCGCACCCAGCGCCACGCACTCCTCGATCCACTGGGAGATCGAACGCCGGCTCGTCGTCCCGGTCACCACATGGATGCCGAGCTCCCCCGCCGCGTCCACGATCCCCCGGACGACCTCCAGCGTGTACGGGCCGGACAGGTCCCGGAACACCGCGATGATCTGACGGGGGATCGCCGGATCCCGCTCCCACTCCCTGACGTAACCATGCAGCGCCAGCAGCTCCTCGACCCGGGCACGGGTCACCGCACCGACGTCACGATGGCGGTGCACGACCTTGGACACGGTGCTGAGCGACACCCCCGCCTCGCCGGCGATGCTCGTCAGCAGACCGTACTGCGCATTCGGATGCGTTTTGCCCTGAGTTGTCACCCGATGCCTGCCTCACTCGCACTCGCCGACACCGATTCGCCGACACGCACCGACTCCCTCGTCAGATGCCGACGCAAGATAACCGGGCAAATACCCAGAAGCAAGGCCGTTGCCAGAACGACGAGGGAGAAGGCCGAGAGGCCCAGGTCGAAAGCGGCCGGCGTCCGCTCCGGTCGACCGGGACAGACCACCGCTGCTGACCCGGCTCGCGGGGCCCGCCGGGCTTCCTCGCCGTGGCTCCGAAAGAGTTTCGCGCCGACGCGCCTCCGCGGAGCCGACCGGCGGTACATGCCACAGCCTACGTGCGCACATGGCCGGTGCCCGCTGCCCCCAGTTCCGAAAGTCTTTCGGAACCGAGGATGTCCGGTTTATTGCCTCGCCGAATCGTGGCGCTTAACGTGACAGCTCGCCGCAGGGGAACAGCTTGCAGGTGCTGCGGACGGTCACCACAAGCACTGGTTCTCCATAGGCCCCTGGGCGCAAAAGGGCTTCCACCGCCCGTCGGGTGACAGCGAACCCTGGCGGGACACCTTGCCGAATCGAAAGGCATTCCATGATGAACAGCATCTCCAGAAAGCGGGCCTGCGCCACCCTGGTGGTCAGTGCCGCACTCGTGGTCACCGCCGCAGGCTGCGGATCCTCCGCCGGCTCGGCCAAGTCCGCGACGGGCAGCGTCCAGTTCTGGACGCTGCAGGATCCGACCAACTCGGTACAGCAGGCCGCGGTGGACTCCTACAACTCCGCCGGCCCCGGCAAGGTCGCCATGTCCGTGATCGCCACGGACGGCTTCAAGGACAAGCTGCGGACGGCCATGGGCTCGTCCCTGATGCCCGGGATCTTCTTCAACTGGGGCGGCGGCAGCCTCACCGACTACGTCCGCGCCGGGAAGCTGGTGACCCTCGACCCGGCGCTGAAGTCGCAGTTCCTCCCCTCGGCGCTGCAGGCCGGCACGGTCGACGGCAAGCTGGTCGGGATACCGGCCCGTGGTACCCAGCCGGTGTTCCTCTTCTACAACAAGAAGGTGTTCACCGACGCCGGGGTGCAGCCGCCGACGACCTGGGCCGACCTGACCAACCTGGTCCAGGTGTTCAAGGGCAAGGGCATCACCCCCTTCGCGGTCGCCGGCAACGCCACCTCCTCGTGGACCGAGCTGATGTGGATCGAGTACCTGGTCGACCGGCTCGCCGGTCCTGGCCTGTTCCAGAAGATCGCGGCCGGGGACTGGTCGCAGTGGAAGGACCCCGCGATCCTCAAGACCGCGCAGATGGTCAAGGGACTGGTGGACAGCGGTGCCTTCGGCAGCAACTTCGCCTCCGTCAGCTACGGCGCGGGCGGCACATCGACCCTGCTGGACAAGGGCAAGGCGGCGATGGTCCTCATGGGGTCATGGGAGTACGCCACCCAGCAGAGCGCCGACCCTGCCTTCGCCAAGGACGGCCTGGGTTACCTGCCGTTCCCGTCCGTCGAGGGCGGCAAGGGCGATCCCGCCGATGTCGTCGGCAACCCCACCAACTACCTTTCGGTGACCACCGCCGCTCCCGCCACGACCGCGGCGGACTTCCTGAAGACCACGTACAGCGACAGCTATGTCGCCGGACTGGTCGCCAAGGGGGAGGTCCCCGTCACGGTGAACGCCAAGCAGGCGCTGGCCAAGGCACCTGACCCGACCTACGCCGGGTTCCAGTACGACCTGGTCCAGAAGGCGCCGGCCTTCACCCAGTCCTGGGACCAGGCGCTCGGTCTGACCCTCGGCACGCCACTGCTCACCGAGATCCAGAGGCTGTTCAACGGCCAGGACTCTCCGGAGCAGTTCGTCAGCGGCGTGCTGGCCATCAAGCCCTAGCTGACTGATCAAACAGCAAGAAAGGCAACGCACGTGGTCTCCGTTACGAGTTCGCGGCTGGTCCGGAACCGTGAGGCGCGCCGGGCCACTCTCGCCCTGGAGCGGCCCGGAGTGGCCTGGGCGGTTCCCGGGCTGCTGTTCTTCGCCGTCTTCGCGCTGGCACCGATGGCAGGGGTGGTCTACCTGTCCCTCACCAGCTGGGACGGCCTCAGCGCCCCGCAGTTCACCGGACTGCACAACTGGTCCCGCTTCCTGAGCGACGGCCAGATGTGGCAGTCCACGCTGGTCACCGCCGTCCTACTGGTGGGCAACATCGCGGTGCAGGCGCCGATCAGCATTCTTCTGGGTGTCTGGTCCGCGGGCCACCAGCGCAACCGCGCGGTCCTTTCGGCGATCTTCTTCCTGCCGCTGCTGCTCTCCACGGCTGCCACGGCCGTCATGTGGCGCCAACTGCTCGACCCGAACTTCGGCGTCCCGGCCGAACTCGCCGGTCTCCTCGGGAGCGCCAACCTGCTCGGCAGCCAGGGGGGCGCGGTCGCCTGTCTGGTCCTGGTCACCAGCTGGCAGTTCATCCCCTTCCATACCCTGCTCTACCAGGGCGCTGCCCGCACCGTCCCGGAAACCCTGTACCAGGCGGCCGCGATCGACGGCGCGGGGAGAGCGCGGCAGTTCTTCCACATCACGCTTCCGCAGCTGCGCAACACCATCGTGACCTCGACCACCTTCATGCTGGTCGGCGGCCTCACCACGTTCGACATCGTGCTGCTGCTCACCAACGGAGGGCCCGGTACGGACACGTCGATCCTGCCCTTCACGATGTACCAGACCGCGTTCCGGACCTACGACTACGGATACGCCAGTGTCATCGCGAGCTTCCTGCTGCTGCTCGCCACCGGCGCCTCGTTCGTCATGGTGAAGCTGAGCGGCTACGACAAGATGACCAGCACCCTGGAGGGGATGTGAGAAGCCGCCCCAACTACCTCGCCGGCATCGCCACGTTCGGCTGGCTGCTGATCATCGGCGTCCCGCTCTACGCACTGGTGAACACCGCGGTCCAGCCGCAGACCACGTACACCGACCGGGGGCCGGTGTCGCTTCCCTCCGCAGTGACCTTCGACAACTTCGTCACCGTGGTGCGCAGCGGCTTCGTGGGCTACCTCTGGAACACCGCTCTCGTCGCGGCGGCCACCGTCGCGATCGTGCTGCTCCTTGCCGTACCCATCAGCTACGCCGTGGTACGAGGGCACGGCTGGCTGACCAGAGGCGTGTTCCGACTCTTCCTGCTGGGACTGGCGATTCCCGCCCAGGCGGTCATCATCCCGCTCTTCCTCATCATCAACCGCCTCGGCTTCTACGACAGCTTGTGGGGGATCATCCTGCCCACGGCGGCCTTCTCGATGCCGGTGAGTGTGCTGGTGATCAGCGGAGGCATGCGGAACATCTCCGTCTCGCTGTACGAGGCGATGGCCCTGGACGGCGCCCGACCGGCCCGGATCCTGCTGGACCTGGTGATCCCGCTGTCACGTTCCAGCATCGCGACCGCATCCATCTTCGCGGCCCTGCAGGCGTGGAACGGCTTCCTCTTCCCACTGATCATGACGCAGTCCGACTCCACCAAGGTGGTCACCCTCGGCCTGTACAACTTCGTCTCCGAGTACGGAGCCAACATCCCGGCCCTGCTGGCCGCCGTGCTGATGTCGGCGGTCCCGATCCTCCTCGTCTACCTCTTCGCCCGCCGGGCCCTGGTGGCGGGACTGATGGGAGCCGGCGGCAAGTGACAGCGGGACAGAGAGTGACAGCAGGACCGAAAGTGACAGCGGGACAGGAAGCCACGGCCTGACCGACAGGCCGTCCCTCAGTCGACACACCCCCGGACGAACTACCCCCGAACCAAGGACCGAACGCGCCGACCGCGAACCCGTCGGCGCCGTCCGGCAGGACGCCCATGCCCGCGTCCGGAGAGAAACGGACCAGATCTTGACGAACGACGATGAGCGCCCTACGACCGGGATGTGGAACGACCCCGCCCTTCCGGCGCCCGTCCGCGCTCAGGCCCTACTCGACGCCATGACGGAAGCCGAGAAGATCCGACAGCTCGGCAGTTCCTGGCCGGGCCACGACGCCGGCGGTGACGTGGCACCGATGCAGGAGACGTTCCAGGACGCAGAACCCTTCGAGAAGGCCGTCGTCGACGGTCTCGGCCACCTGACCCGGGTGTTCGGCACCGGACCGATTACTGCCGAGGCCGGCCGCGAACGCCTCACGGAGTTGCAGACGCAGGTGGTGGCCGCCAACCGCTTCGGCATCCCGGCCATCACCCACGAGGAGTGCCTGACCGGATTCACCACCTGGCAGGCCACCGTCTATCCGACCGCGCTCGCCTGGGCCGCCACCTGGGACCCCGACCTGGTCCGGCAGATGGCGGGCGCCCTCGGCGCGGACATGGCGGGAGTCGGCATCCACCAGGGTCTGGCGCCGGTCCTCGACGTGGTGCGCGACTACCGCTGGGGCCGGGTGGAGGAAACCCTCGGCGAGGACCCCTACCTGGTGTCCGAACTCGGGCTTGCCTACGTCCAGGGCCTGCAGTCCGCCGGCGTCGTCGCCACGGTGAAGCACTTCGCCGGGTACTCCACCTCCCGGGCGGCGCGCAACCACGCTCCGGCGGCGGTCGGTCCCCGCGAGTTCGCCGACGTCATCCTGCCGCCCTTCGAGAAGGCCGTCGTGCACGGCCGCGTCGGCTCGGTGATGAACGCCTACAACGACGTCGACGGCGTCCCCTGCGGCGCGGACGACAACCTGCTCACCCAACTCCTGCGCGACACCTGGGGGTTCACCGGAACGGTGGTGTCGGACTACTGGTCGATCGCCTTCCTCGCCTCCATGCACCACGTGGCCGCCGACATCCCAGGCGCAGCACGGGTCGCACTGCAGGCAGGCATCGACATCGAACTGCCCCACACCTCCGGCTACGGCGAACCGCTGCGGGAGATGGTGCAGGACGGACGCGTCCCCACCTACCTCCTGGACCGGGCGGTGCTGCGGGTCCTGACGCAGAAGGCCGAACTGGGCCTCCTCGACCACGGATGGAACCCCGCGCAGTACACGGCACCCGCAGACTTCAACTCGCCACGCAACCACGACATCGCCCGCCGCATGGCCGAGGAGTCCGTAGTACTGCTCGACAACAGCGCGGGCCTGCTGCCGCTCACCGGCCCGCGCTCCATCGCCGTCATCGGCCCCGTCGCCGACGACGCCCAGTGCCTGTTCGGCTGCTACTCCTTCCCCAACCACGTCCTGCCGCATCACCCCGAGCTCTCGCTGGGCGTCGAGGCTCCGACCGTGCTCGATGCGGTTCGACAGGAGTTCCCGCACGCAACGGTGCACTATGCGGCGGGCTGCCACATCACTGATGCCGGCCGTAACGGCGACGATCGCAGCGGCATCGAAGCCGCCGTGGCCGCAGCCGCAGCCGCAGACGTCACCCTGCTCGTCGTCGGCGACCGCTCAGGCATGTTCGGCCACGGCACCTCAGGAGAGGGCTGCGATGTCGCCACCCTGCAACTCCCAGGAGTCCAGGGTGAGTTGGTCCAGGCGGTGGTGGCTGCTGCCAAGCAGGCCGTGCTCGTCGTCGTCTCGGGCCGCCCGTATGCGATCGGCCGGTACGCCGAGCAGGCCGACGCGACCCTGCAGGCGTTCTTCCCCGGACAGGAGGGCGGAGCGGCGATTGCCGGTGTTCTCTCCGGACGGATCAACCCGTCCGGACGCCTGCCTGTCCAGATCCCGGGAGACGCCGCCGGCCAGCCGGGCACGTACCTGGCATCCCCGCTCGCGCTCAGGAGTGACGGCGTGAGCAACATCGACCCCACCCCCGCCTTCCCCTTTGGACACGGACTGGCGTACACCGCCTTCACGATCACCGACGTCCATGTCCTCGGAGCCGTCGGCGCCGTCGGCTCCGTCGGCGCCGTCCCGGTTCTCGTACCTGTCGACGGATTGGTCGCCGTGAGCGCGACGGTGACCAACACGGGCGACCGGGCGGGCACCGCGGTGCCCCAGCTCTACCTCACCGATCCGGTCGCCTCGGTCACCCGCCCTGTCCGGCAACTGATCGGATTCACCCGGGTCGACCTCGCCCCCGGCGAGACCCGCACGGTGCAGTTCGAGGTCCATACGGACATGACCAGCTTCACCGGACGGGATCTGCGCAGACGAGTCGAACCCGGACACGTCGTCCTACGTCTCGCCCAGTCGGCCGGCGACCCCGGGACAACCATCCAGGTCACGCTGGAAGGAGACACACGCTTCGTCGACCAGACCCGAACGATGAGCACTCCGACCGCGCTGCTTCCAGGTTGACTTCCCCGTCGCCCAGCGCTGACGACGCATCATGCCTGTGCGCCTCGGGGCATCGTGGGCGTGCTGCTCACGGTGGTCACGGGATCGGTCGGGAAGCGTGCGGCGACCCGTGTGGCCGTGGCGGTGGCGCGGCGGGTGGTGGCCGCCAGGCCCATCGCCGCGATCACCAGTCCGCTTGCGGCCAGGATCCACCAGCCCGGGTGGCTGGCGGCGGTGAATCCGGCATGGCCCGGAGCCCGGGTGCGCGCGGTGACGATCGAGCCGAGGACTGCGACGCCGAGGTTGTTGCCGACCTGGCGGCCGGTGGTGGTGATCGCGGCGGACACCCCGGCCTGGGCGCGCGGCATGCCGGCTACGGCGGTGCTGGTGATCGGGGTGTTGACGAGGCCGAAGCCGATGCCCAGCAGCAGGTAGGCGGCGAGCAGGACCGCCCAGGGCGTGGTCGCTGTGAGCGTGGTCAGCGTCAGCGCGGCGGCGGCGATCAGCAGGCCGGCGGCGACCAGTGGCGGGCGCGGGCCGCGCGCGGCGGTCAGACGCCCGGACAGCGGTGAGGCGAGCGCGATGCCGGCGGCCATCGGCACGGTCAGCAGGCCGGCGTGCAGCGCGCTGTAGCCGCGCACCTCCTGCAGGTACAGGGTGTTGAGGAACAGGAACCCGGACAGGACGAAGAACGCCGTGACCGCGACGACGAAGGCACCGGTGAACGGGACCGAACGGAAGAACGCCGGGTCGACCAACGGCTGCTCGCGGCGTCGTTCGTAGCCGGGCAGCGCCGCGACCGCGATCGCGGACACGACGAACAGGGCGATGATGGGGGCGCTTCCGTATCCTCGGCGGGAGCCTTCGATGATCGCGAAGATCAGCGAGGTCAGGATCGTGACCACGAGCACCTGACCGACCGGGTCCGGGCGTCGCGCCGCCGCGGCCCTGGAGTCGGGCACGAACACGGCGGCGAGCACCAGGGCGGCCACTCCGATCGGGATGTTGATCCAGAAGATCGAGCGCCAGCCGGCCGAGGCGACCAGCAGACCGCCGACCACCGGGCCCGCGGCCAGGGACAGGCCGACCGTGGTGCCCCAGAGCCCGATCGCGCGGGCGCGCTCGCGCGGGTCCGGGAAGGCATGGGTGATGATCGACAGGGCGACCGGGTTGAGCATGCTGGCGCCGAGGCCCTGGACGACGCGGAACACGATCAGCCAACCCAGGGTCGGGGCCAGGGAGCAGGCCAGCGAGCCGGCGGTGAACAGGGCCAGTCCGGCCTGGAACACCCGGCGCCGTCCGATCCGGTCGGCGGTGGATCCGGCGAGCATCATGAAGGCGGCGACCGCCAGGGTGTAGCCGTCGACGGTCCACTGCAGCCCGCTCACCGAGGCCTGCAGATCGCGGCCGACGGCAGGCAGGGCCACGTTGACGGCGGTGGTGTCCAGTGCGGTGATCAGCAGACTCAGGCAGCACACCGCCAGCACCAACCCTCCCCGCTGGGGGCCGCCGTCGGCCGGCGGCGTATGCGTCGTCATGTCCGTCCTCCTCGATCAGTGGTGGTGTGGTCCCGGTGTGCGCCGCGCCCGCCGGTCCGCGAACCACCTGCGGTGTCAGCTGGGTGCGGGCGGTGCCGACGCTGCCGACGCCCCGCATGGGGTCGCGGGGCGGCGTGGGGGATGAAGCGGTGGACGTGGTCGATCGTCAGGTGGGAGTCGAACGCGGCGGCGTCGGTGTGGACCTCGTAGAGGCAGAAGCGTCCCGGGACATCGCGGGCTTCGAAGGCCTCCAGGTCGCAGTGGTCCTAGCGCTCGTGGCTGATCAGCGCGCCGTCGAGAAGTCGGTGTCCGCGCTGTCCCAGATCGCGTCCAGTACCTGGTCGGGGGTTTCCAGCTGCGGGGAGTGGCCGGTGCCGGTCAGCAGTTGGAACCGGGCCATGGGGATGGCCGCGGCGTAGGCGCGTCCGTAGTCGGCCTCCACGATCCGGTCGCTCTCCCCCCACAGCACCAGGGTCGGGATCTCCAGCGTCCCCAGGCGTGCGGCCAGGGCCGGGTCGCTCATTCCGGCACCGGCGTAGGCGGCCAGCGCGGCCCGGTTGCCGGACGCGATGGCCTGCGCCGCCGGGGGCAGCGTGGCGGGGTCGAAGCGGAACGGATCGGGGTTGTGGAAGCTGAGCTCGAAGACCTGATCCATGGTCAGGGAGAAGAAGTCGGCGACGGGGTGGCCGGAGACCTCAATGCCGACGGCGTCGATCAGGACGATGCCGCTGACCCGTGGCGACTTCAGCAGCGCGATCTCGGCGGTGATCCACCCGCCCATCGAGTTGCCGATGACGGTGACGTCGGCCAGGTCCAGCTGGTCCAGCAGCCCCTGGTAGAGCGCGGCCAGGGCGGCGACGGAGGTCAGTGCCTCGGGCCGGACGGTCCCGCCGAAGCCCGGGTGGGTCGGGGTGAGCACGCGCACCTCGTGGGTGGCGGCGAACTTCTCGGCGAACCCGGTCACCGACTGCTCGCCGGCACCGCCGTGCAGGAGCAGGAACGGCTGCCCGGACCCGTAGTCGGAGACGGACACCTCGACCGGGCCGATGCCCTCGAGGGTGACGGTGTACTGAGTCGTGGTGCCCACGGCCTTCTCCTTGATCATTGCTGGTCCCGGATGCCGGACGGCAGGCGGGGACGTGACGGGTGCGGGGCGCGGGGTGCGGGGCGCGGGCGCCTCAGGCGAAGTCGGTGGCCGGTTCGGTGGCGTACCGGCTCATCGCCTCGATCGTCGACTCGGGGGTCAGCGGCCGGCCGCCGGCGATCATGTCGCGCAGGTCCCGGAAGTAGTTGACGTACAGGTCCGGGGTGAACGTGTTGAGCAGGACCGTGGTGCCGTCGGTCGGGTTGGCGAAGGTGTGCGGGGCGCCGGGCGGGATCATGACCAGCGTTCCGGCGGGTGCGTCGTACACGGTCTCGCCGACGGTGAACCGGGCCGCGCCGGACACCACGTAGAAGCCCTCGTCGTGCCGGGCGTGCCGGTGCTGCGGCGGCCCGTCGGTGTGCGGGGCCAGGGTGATCTCCCCGATGCCCAGGCGGTGCCCGGTCGTGGTGCCGTCCTCCAGGATCCGCATCCGGGTCGGGCCGAGCTGGATCGACTCACCGGAATCCGGGCCGACCACTGAAACCTGTGCCATGGGAAACGCCTCCATCGAGATGACTGTGATAGTTAACTCAGCTCATGAGAGCTAACTATCATAAGAGTAGGGCCCGCCAGTCGCTTTGTGCAAGTGGACTCTCATGAACGGCGGCCGGAGGGACCTGGTAAACCTTCGACCCCCACGACCTGTGTCGCGCACGCCGTCCCGGTCATCGCGCCGGCCCGCCTCGGCGCTGCGGTTCCGGAAGTCGGGACGCACGAAAACTCCTCCTCACCACCGAGGCCGGAGCTGTCAGCCATCGATCATGTACAGGTTGGCCTGGCCGTCCGACGCGGTCAGACCACCGTCCACGGGGATGTGCACTCCGTTGAGATACCCGGCGTCGGGACCGGCCAGGAATGCGATGACCGCTGCGACTTCGGCCGGTTCGGCCGCTCGACCCATGGGCACGCGATCGGCGAAACGCCTGTGCAGCGGGGTTCCCTCGGCAAGAGCGTCGCGCAGGAACGGCAGGCTGAGCGTCACGCCAGGGTGGACGGCGTTGACCCGGATCTCCCGACCGTGGTCCAGCGCCATCGAGTTGGTCAGGTTCGCCAGCGCACCCTTGGTCATGTTGTACGCGGCCTGATTCCACTCACCACGGAGCCCGGCCACGGATCCGACGTTGACGATGCATCCGCGCACCATCCGCAAGTGCGGCAGGGCGGCCCGCGAAGCGAAGAACACGCCGTCGACGTTGGTCCTGACCATGGTCCGGTAGCTGTCCACGTCGATCTGGTCCACGGTGCCCGGAATCGCCACGCCCGCGTTGTTGACCAGCACGTCCAGGCGTCCGAACCGCTCGGCCACTCCGTCCATGGCCGCGGTGACGGCAGCCAGGTCCGAAATGTCCGCGACCCAGGGATGCATGTCCGCGCCATCCGGGCTCGCCTGTGCGGTCTGTTTCAGGGTCGCCTCGGTGCGGCCCACGAGCACCACGGTGTACCCGTCGGCGGCGAACCGGTGCGCGGTCGCGGCCCCGATGCCGGTGCCCGCACCCGTGATGACGACCACCCGGCCAGAGTTCTGTTGGGTCATCAATCTCTTGTCCCTTCCTATGCCTTCGGGCCTGAACTGGGGATTGCCCCCACGACCGAGCCTAGGAAGACTGGGACAGCGCGCGCTTGAACCACAGCGCCATCCGAACAGAACATCAGCGCCACAGGGCTTTGCATCGAAGAGATCTGCATCGGAGAGAGATGAACGCGAAGGGAGATCGAGCGGCGATGGACAGCACCGAAGCGGACAACGACAGGCCACGCGGCGAGTTCTCCCCGGACCCCACGATCCCGGGCGGCGTATCGCGAGCGTTCGACGCCTTCCGGCGCGGGTGGGAGGCAGAGTTCGGCGATGGTGTCCCGCTGCCGGCCTTCAGCCCGGCCACGACCGGCGACTTCCGGGTCAAGAGCCGCGCCACCAAGGTGTGCGATGTGGCGCTCACCGATCTGCACGGCGCGTCGGTCATCCGGACCGACGGCCCCCTCAACGGCGTGGAGGACGTGGTGCGGCTGTACGTCGTACAGCGCGGCGCGTGGACTCTGGGCGGCCCGCACGATCGCGGCGAACGCACCATCTCGGCCCGGCAGTTCCTCCTGAAGCACGTCGGGCGGTCGTCGCACTTCGAGACCCTGCCGGACACCTTGGCGAAGGTCCTGGTCCTGCCCGCCGCCATGCTCAAACCGCTGCTCGGGAACCGGATCATCACCGGGCCGGCGGACTCGGCCGAAGTGCGCCTGTTGACGGCCCACACGAACATGGTCCACCAAACGATACCCGAGCTCGCCCCGGCCGGCGTGCAGGCCGCCCACAGCACCCTGATTGAGCTGGCCAAGGCGGTCGCCACCCGCCGGTTCGACGACGTGGAACCCCGGCTGGCCCCCGCGCTCGCCCAGGCCGCGAAAGACCTCGCCGACAGCCGACTCTCCGATCCCGGGCTTTCCGCGGCGGTCCTGGCGCGAGAACTCAACGTCTCGGTACGCACTCTGCAGCGGGCGTTCACCGCGGCGGGAGGGTCAGTGATCTCCTACATCCGCCGGCGGCGACTGGAAGAGGCCCGGCTCGCCCTCACGGCGCCGCCCTCCGGCCGGCTGAGCGTCTCAGAACTCGCAGCACACTGGCAGTTCTCCGACAGCAGCCACTTCATCCGTGCCTTCAAAAAGCACTACGGCCGGACGCCCACCGAGTATGCCCGGTCGACCCGGTCGGCCGGGATCTGAACCGACGGGCCGACTGTCCGCCTTGGGTAGGTCAACCATCCACTGCAGGCCCCCAGCGGTGTAGTTGACACCACACGTACCCCCATCGTTTACCCTCCGTCGGATCGGGGGGCAGCATTCCAGTTAGACTCCCTACCAAGATGCTCCTCGACCTGGGAGCCGATGAGACCTCCCGGAGACGCAGACCTGCTTCCGCATCGGGGTCACTTTGCCCGCGCCTGGACTTTCTGTCTTCTGGTCGATGCCCGGGCTGCTGGCCCTTGCCCTTCCTTCCCCCGATGGTGCACCCAAGTGCTTCTTGCTTCTGGTGCCACGCAAGAATACGAGAGCTAGAAAAACAGGAGATCACGTGTAGATCCTGCTGCTGGGTCCGGTGGAACTTCGGGCACGCGACCGCTCGGTACTGCAGATCGGCGCTGCCAAACGGCGCGCAGTGCTAGCCACACTGGCCCTGGAGGTCAACCGGGTCGTCCCCGTCGACCGGCTACTGAGCATGGTTTGGGACCAGTCCCCACCACCCACTGCCAGGGCCGTGCTGCAGGGCCATGTTGCGAGCTTGCGCGGCATGTTCGACGACAGCATCCAGCTGGTCACACGAGAACCCGGATACATCCTGCAGGCCGATCCCGACCAGATTGACGTCCACCGCCTGCGGACGCTGTGGCAAAGGCTGACGAGGAGGTGGACCACGAGGCCATCCGATTGCTGCGCCAAGTCCTTGACCAGTGGCGCGGGCCGGCGCTTGCTGACTGCGGATCCGCGCTCCTGCAGGAGGGTTCGGCGCAGCGCCTTGAGAGTACGCGGGTGCGGGCACTGGAGCTTTTGGCCGAGAAGCTGCTGCGTGCAGGCCAGGGACATCTGATCTCGGCGGAGCTCGCGGAGACTTCGCAGGCGCACCCACTTCGCGAGTCGCTGGTGCGGTTGATGATGTTCTGTCTGCATGCCTGGCCGTGCTGCTGAGTGACGTTTTTCCTGATCAGAGCACGTTCCATAGGTTGACCGGTGCCGCCCCGTGATGCACCGTCCCAAAGGCGTCTGTCCACCGGCTGTCCACCGGAGGGGTTGTCACCGGCCCGTCCGCGAGACTGGCACTGGGATCCCGACGATGATGTCGACCGGTCGGTGAGACGACCGTAGTTCATTGCAGAAACCATACAGGGGCCCCTTCGCCGGGTCCCGGCATCATGCCCCTGTTTGGGTGCCGAACGCCAAAGGCGACGAAAGGATCGACGCCAGGCGGCGCTCAGAGTCGACTCGGCCGACTGGGTCATCTCTCGGTGATCCGTTCATCGAGGATCTCGGCAGCCCAGGCGCGCAGCCGTCGGCGCATGTCCTCCACCTGGCCGCTATCGACGCCGTATGCCTCGTACTCCCGGTCCGGCCAACGGTCTACCGCCTGCAGCGCCTGGGCAAAGTAGTGCGGATCGAATCCGGCGTCGTGCTCCGATGCCAACTGCAGGAGTCGCCCACCGGAGTACCGCCCGGAGGCGAGCGCGGCATTCACGTCGAGGTAGTCCCGCGGCGCGGCCCGTCCGAACAGGGTGGTCACCTTGTTGGCCACCGCGTCATCCGGGTGCAGGACCGGACCGATCTCCAGCACGGCAGGCGGGTGAGCCCGCCAGTCACACCCGAGCTCCACCTTCGCCTTGTGCCCCTGTTCATCAGCGACCGCGAACCGAGCGAACACCCCACCGGACTTCTCCACCTCGACGGTCAGGTCCGCTGCCCGGTAAGCCGCAGCCACCGCATCGACGGCTTCGGAGAAAGCGACCGGGTCGGCGATGTTCGTGAAGAGGTCGACGTCATCCGACAGCCGTTCCAGGAACCCGTGCGCCTGAACCGCGTACCCGCCGGCCAGGACGAAGCCGTATTTCGCGGCAGGTCCAAGGCCGATACGGGCGAGTCGGGCATGAAACGGATCCATACAGGCGAATACTACGCAGCCCTGCGAGCCAGCTGCGGGAATCGCCCCTCCCACATCAACCGCACGCGCGGCGGAAGCCACAGCCTCTGCCACACGTCCGAGAGAAGCACCCGGTCCAAGAACTGCCGTAGCTCCTCCACATGCATGGCCTCACGGATGACCGTCTCGTAAAGCATCCGCAAGTCAACGTCGTCCGACAGGTCATAGACCCGCTTCGGCGTCCAGTCCAACACAGTCGGCAGCACCACCACCCCGTCCCTCGGACCGGCCAGCTCCTCCAACGTCTCCGGAACCGTGTACGGCCGGATCTCCGCATACCGCACCCGTGACTCCATGCACCCAGTATGCCCAGACTGAGCCCCGGGCAGCCACGGCCATCCGCGAGTCCAGCTGGTGGCACGGTGGTTCCTATGAAGCGGTGCCGCCCACGAACACGTCGTAGAAAGCGTGTCGCCATCGCCTTCGGCGGGGCGACCTGCCTGGGCGCATTTGCGCAGTTGTGGTGCATTCGCCGCTCGGGTTGCGGATGATGTTGGGTGTGATCGTGGTGCCCCAGGTGCTGTCGTCGTCGGGGCTGCCGTACGCGGACGCATCCTCGGGCGGGGCATGAGAAGCTGCCCCTGTTCGTGGGCCGTTGCGATGTGCAGGCCAAGCCGTGGGTGAACAAGAAGGACCGCTCCGGGTGGATCCCAGCAACCGAGAAGCCGCCGTGGGACCCGCGCGAGGGCGAGGAGCAAGTGCTGCTGCCGGTGACGGACCAGGCACTGTACGAGCACTGGCCCGGCCCGAGCCGGGCACGGAAAAGACGTTCGAGAAACTGCACGCGGGGCTGTACGCGCTTCTGTTGGACGACACCTGCCAGCTGCTGACCTGTGACTTCGACAAGGGCGAGTGGCGCGGGGACGCGGCCGCGTACTACTCGGCCTGCCAGGCCGCAGGCGTCCCGGCCGTGGGCAGCGCAAAATCTGTTCTCGCCCCAGATGATGACAGGCATCAGCCGGCGACCAGCTGATGGTGGTCCTCGATGCCACGATCACCAATATCGCCCTGCCCAAAATCCAGACCGCCCTCGGCGTGTCCGACTCGAACCTGGCCTGGATCGTCAACGCCTACGCGCTCGCTTTCGGCGGCCTGCTGCTCCTCGGCGGCCGCGCGGGCGACCTGTCCGGCCGCAGGCGGATGTTCCGCGCCGGGATCGCCGTCTTCACCCTGGCCTCGCTGCTGGGCGGGCTGGCCCCCAACACCCTTCTGCTGATCGGCGCACGCGTCCTGCAGGGCGTCGGTGCAGCCCTCGCCGCCCCGAACGCACTGGCCCTGGTCACCACGACCTTCCCGGCGGGCAAGTCCCGCAACACCGCGATGGGCGTGTACGCGGCCATGGGCGGTCTCGGCGCCACCGTCGGCCTGCTGCTCGGCGGTGTCCTCACCCACGCCCTCAACTGGCGTTGGGTGTTCTTCGTCAACATCCCCATCGGTCTAGCCGTCCTCGCCGGCACCAAGAACCTGGTCGAGGCCGAGCGCCACCCCGGCCGCCTGGACATCCCCGGCGCGATCACCGGCACCGGCGGCCTGATCGCTCTCGTCTACGGCATCACCCGTGGCGGCGACCACGGCTGGACCGACAGCGTCACCCTCGCCTCCTTCATCATCGCTGCCAGCCTGCTGGCCGCCTTCCTGCTCTACCAGGCCCGGGTCGACCACCCGATGCTGCCGCTGCGTCTGTTCAAGGACCGCAACCGCTCCGGCAGTTACGCCACCGCGCTGTTCATCGGCTCGGGCATGTTCGCCACCTTCTACTTCCTCACGCTGTACATGCAGCTGATCCTGGGCTACAGCGCGGTCAAGACCGGATTCGCCTACCTGCCGTTCAGCTTCGGCATGGCCCTGGCGGCGGGCGTCAGCTCCAAGTTGGTCACCCACCTCCTGCCGCGGCTGATCGCCGTACCCGGCCTGCTGGTCGCCGCCGTCGGCATGTTCTGGTTCGCCACCTTGCACCCGGACTCCTCCTACACCACCCACCTCATGCCGGCGATGTTCGTCACCGCCCTCGGGCTCGGCCTGGGCTTCGTCCCGATGACGCTGGGCGCGGTCAGTGCTGTCAAGCACGAAGACGCCGGGATCGCCTCGGCGCTGCTGAACACCGCCCAGCAGATCGGCGGCGCCCTCGGCCTCGCGGTCATGTCGACGATCTCGACCTCGGCCGCCAACGACAAGCTACCCGGCGCAGCCCACGCCCTGTACCACGGGCTGGCCACCAAGGACTCGCCCTGGTGACCCGTGCCGCGAACGCGCTGACCCACGGCTACAACTTGGCCTTCACCACCGGCGCGATCCTGTTCCTGGCTGCCATGGCCGTCATGTCCCTGGCGGTCACCGCCAGCAAGCAGCACCACACCGACGCCGCCACCCCTGTCCACATGGGCCGACCCGGGTCCGCCCCGACCAAGAGGTGTCCGCAACCGCCCTGAAGGC
Organism: Streptacidiphilus sp. MAP12-16; assembly: GCF_041262165.1. Lineage (NCBI taxonomy): Bacteria > Bacillati > Actinomycetota > Actinomycetes > Kitasatosporales > Streptomycetaceae > Streptacidiphilus > Streptacidiphilus sp. MAP12-16. Next base: position 3,557 of record NZ_JBGCBY010000001.1, on the reverse strand, counting down.
TGCGGACGCCTGTGGCGCAAGAGATCAGCGGATCATCACGCGCTGCGAGGTCCGAGCTCGCTCTCCGCTGACGCACTTGCCCGACGGCTGTCGCGCAGGGGCACGGCCGCCGTCCTGTCCTTGCCCCGCGTGTGCAGCAGTCGTTGGTCCCGACGCGCTCAGGGGGCAGGTACGCGTGCTTGTCGAATATTGAAATCCCCCATGCGATCGGGCGCAGCAAAGCGCAGTGCGGCGGCGGACGGACGAGCACGATTGCTATCAGGCGATGGCGCGATTTGACAAAGGTGCGACACCACGGGTCGAGAGGCTGTCGTGCTCGGATTGGCGAGATTACACCTACTCCTGTCGCCCCGTCATGGCTTTTGACAAATAAGGGATTTGGCGCAGATCGACGTCGGCACTGCTGTGCACGGAGATTCTCAGGGAACGGGTGAGACTGATGTGATCCGGCAGCGGGCCGATCGTGCAACCGCTCGCCTCAGTGACGCGTGCACAGCATCCGCCCAGCTCGCCCCGAGCTGCCGTCAACGCCCCCCGGCTACGCTGGTCGACACCCCTCGCCCGTTCGCACGCCTCGACCCTCCGCCCGGGAGCGGGCACATAGACGTGCCGGGATTGCGGGAACAGCACCAGTCCTCGGGGCCTGTCTTCGGCGCCTCCACAACTTCTGCCCGATCCCTGCGAAGCGAGTACAAATCGGCATATTCTCGTGTGCAGGTCGAAGAGGGGGGCAAGGGTGTTATCCATGCGCGCTGCATCCGCGCGGTTCCGCGGCGGCGGCACCGCGTCCAACATCGCCGCGATTCTGCTGGGGGCGGCAGTCGGCGCCGCCATGTTCAGCGTCACCATGCTCGCTGGAGTCGGCCTCTATATCGTGACCGGGGCAATATCAGGGCTGGTCGCCGCCTTGACATTGCGACTGTATGGGCGTTCAGCGCGCCTGACCGAGCTGAAGATCACCGTCCCGCAGCTCAGCGAGCTGACCTTCGTCGTCAACAACGAATCGCGGCAGGTCGCTTGGCGCATCTACGTCGAGGTGGTGACCAGAATCTCAACGCAGACCCTGGCGGACGACGACGGCGTCCTGCGGGAGGCACTCACCTCCCTGTACGGACTGTTCGCCACGACCCGGGACACCCTGAAGTCCAGTCGCCCGTCGGTCCCGGGCAAAGCCGGCCAAAGTGTCGAGCACCTGGCCATCACCATGCTCAACCATGTGCTGCGCCCCTTCCTCGCCAAGTGGCATCCCAAGCTGCGGGACTTCGAGCAGCAACAACCAGGCGCCCCCGAATCGGCGTGGCCCGAGAAACAGGCATGCCGGAGTGAGCTGCGCAGGGTCCAGTCGGACATAGCGGCGTACGCGCTCGGCTTCGCCAATCTCGCGGGAGTGCACGAGGCCGGGGCCATGATGGGCCCTCGATCCGACGCATAACGGTCTATTACGGCGAAAACCTAGGCGCCGAGTCAACTCTGGTGTCACCATCACCATCCGGGCTGGCAGTGACTCAACATCAAGGGGGACTGGTGAATCTCCAGGGAAGAGCTCGCAGAGACCGCCCCCTGAACCAGGCGCGTCGGTGGATCAACGAACTCGGACGCCTGAATACGGACCACCTGTTCATCTCCTTCTCGGGCAAGACCGGCCGCGCCCTTCCCAGGATGCTGCGCGGGACTTGCGTGCTGTCGCCTCACGCCGACTCGGGCAACACCTACGGGCATCATGCTCGGCCTGCTTCGATTCGGCAGTTGGCAAAACGTGGATCCGGCACAAATGCAAGTCACGTACTGCAACTCGATCAAGGCACAGGCGGCCATATGCAGTGATTCACCCAGGCTCACACTCGCTTTGCGCAACACAAGCAGCCGGATATACGACAGGTGGCAGCAATTGATGACTATCATACGGCCGCAAATATTCATGTCATACGCCAGGCACGATGCGGGATTCGTCTATGGGATTAGGGCGGATTTGATAAACTCCGGTCTCGAATGCTGGATTGACGACACTCATATCCAGACCGGCGACAGGCTAAATCCCGTCATCGAAGACGCCATTTCTCGGTCAAGCCTCGTCCTCGCCTACGTCACGAAGAATTACCTGCAATCGCCGTGGTGTATGAAGGAGTTCCGACATGCGCTCGAGACTCCGGGGACCACCGTCGCACCGTATGTAGATTCTCAAGAGACTCTCAGCAAGGTGCCAGCAGACCTGAAGAACGAGGTTCTCTTCGGTGTTCTAACGCCAGACAGCCGCACGCGTCTGCTTGCCGAATTGACGGGCCGCGCCTGGGCATCGCTCCAGACCGTGCAGCGGGTTGTACCGTCTGACGACCACATTCTAGCTGGCCCAGCCATTTTCGACTCAGCCGGTTACTCTAGGCTGGATCTTATGAAGCGGGCCAACAAAGAGCTCATCCTCGCTGGCCCGAACCTCCGAAGCTGGATGAGTGACGCCGAAAGCAAACGAGGCCTAGTCGCCCTCGTCAAGGAGCGCCATATTCGAGTGACGCTCATATTGGCGACCTATGAAACGCTTCGCGCGGTTTCGCCTGAAGGTGCTATCCATCTGAGGGAGAGCGTCAAAGACATCCAGAAGATTTTCAACTTGCTTGACGATGCAGAAAAGGAGCTCATATCTGCACATTTCCATATCGGCGCCTCCACTCTCTCGGCGGTCATCATCGACCCCGATACACAGGAGGGCATCCTCTTCTTCAGCCCCCGATGGGCGATTCAGTTTCTTCCGCAAGACCGAATGACATGCGTCATCGATAAGACCATAAACTCAGAGGCCTTGTTCAAATCTATCTACAACGGCGTGCTACTGATGACCCAGGGTGACGCTAAAAATGTCCAGGAGATGCTTGCCAGTTCCTGGCACGCAAATGGTTAACACGCTCTTTCGTCGTCAGGTTCGTATGGTCGCTCCGGGCGGTGGCCTCAGGGCCGTCGCAGCCGTTGTCGACAAGCTGCGGGTGATGAACACAGAGGTCGAGGTCTTCGCCATCCGGCCCCGACCACGACCCGGGCCTGTATAGCGAGCTTCCGCAACGCGTCCTACGGCATGTCGGAACAGCACAGTTCCAGCGCCGATGCACCTCGTCCTCCAATCCCCCGAGCGACCGAGGAGCCCAAGGCAGCCAGGGCCTTCTGACCAGGCATCACGCACAGCTGTCCAACGGCTGTCCAACGGAGGCATCACGGAATCGGCATAGCTCTGCGACCCGACCCAGAAAGTCGCAGGTCAGAGGCTCGCCAACGTCGGCCAACGACAGAAGGTGAACCTGCGTCCTACGCATTGCAATGCGTAGACCACCGGTGTCCGATTAGCCCGAATTCCAAGGTCAACGAAAAGAAGAAACGGTGGAGTCCAGTGGAGTGGTGTATTGACGGCCACTCGGTGATTCGTTAACAGGTTATGCAGTGAGGGATGTTGGGGGCGTTTCCGGTCCGGTTTCTCCTTCGATCAGGTGAAGGCGGCAGCGTCCGAGGATCTCGGATCCCATGTACCGGCGCTGTTCGGCCCACTCGTCGCTCTGCTCGGCCAGGACGGCGCC